>MGNI01000215.1:20581-27390 GCA_001795115.1 Chloroflexi bacterium RBG_16_48_8
AGCAATATGAATCCCACCGGATTTCAATCCGGCCAGGATCCCATCTTCACCCAACAAGATATCTTGAACGGATTGGTCATCCGCCAGGCAGGTGATCATGATATCTACTCTACTGGCTGCCTCTCTCGGGGACGATGTCCTTATTGCCCCCTTCTCTATTAAAGGGTCCATCTTGGATTCGGTCCGATTATGGAGGGTCAGGTCAAAACCTGCTTTCAGGATGTTGGCTGCCATAAAACCCCCCATACGACCTAGCCCAATAAACCCAACCTTGAGATCTCCTCCTGACATGGATCTTTGCCTCCCTTCAGATGTTGAGTGGTGTGAGGGGAATCGATTGATATTTTCCCGCACCACCAGAAGATAAACTTACAGGACGATAGCGATTTTGCCAACAGATCGCTGGTTTTCAATCCAATGGTGCGCCTTGACGATCTCCTCCAATTTGAAGGTCTTCGAAACAGAATCGAGCTTTTCATTTTGTAGCCATTCCATCAGGAAGTCCGTGGCCTGACGAAATTCTTCTCTGTTAAGGACGGTGTAAACAGAATTTATGCTCAGGGTTAACGATTTGGGCATGATGGTCTCATAAGGCTCGAGGAGATCCTTCCCCGCAGCATAACCATAGATCACCCAACGCCCCAGTGGTCTGATTGCGAGTGGATCTGTTCGGAATGTAGGTCCTCCAACACTGTTGAAAGAGATATCAACGCCCTCCCCATCCGTTATCCGTAATACTTCCTGGACGTAATCCGTTTTTCTGTAATTGATGCAGTAGTCTGCGCCGTTGCCTTTACAATAAGCTGCCTTCTCATCCGAGCTGGATAGGGCAATAACGGTGTTGTCTGCGTGGCGTTTGGCAATTTGGGTGATGAGCGTTCCAATCCCTCCGGCACCAGCATGAATCAGGATTGTTTCATTGGGTTGTGTCTTTCCGAAGGTGTAATAGTTGAGATAAGCGATGCGCAGGTTGATGAGATAGACGATCCCTTGGGAATGTTTCACATGATCAGGTAGGATAACGACCGCATCCTCTTTGGCTAAGGCATATTCTGCATATCCGCCTTTCGGTATGAAAGCCATGACGCGCTCACCGGGTTGGAGGTGCTTGACCTTTGCTCCCACTTTTTCTATCGTCCCAGAAACTTCCCGTCCGGGCACGAAGGGGAGAGGCGGGAGATGGATATAATCTCCCCTGCGCATCTGGGTATCGGCGAAGACGATTCCAGCAACTTCGACTTTAATCCGAACCTCATCCCCGATTGGTTCCAGGATAGGAAGGTCGACGAGTTTGAGATTTTCGGCTGGACCGAATTGATCGAGTTGAACTGCCCGCACTGAAGGGTTTTCTCCTTAAGACAGCATGTGGCTCTCAATGATCATTATAAAATAATTGGAAAAACACCCGTCTTTCTAATAGAAGCGTCAGATATGATGCCATTCCGACGACCAAAGGGAGGAGGGATCTCATGTTCCTAATAGCTTGGCACAAAAGTAGGAAGTAAGTCTACGCAGTGGACTTCGTAAGACGACCACAGGTCGCCCGAGATCCCTCGGCCGCGCTCGGGATGACAATAGGTGATACGTTCTTCCATCATTTACACTACTTTACGCTGATCACTACCTCGGAGCCAGCACCATGAGCTCTTCACAAGGCCATTTGGTGATGACCTTATGTCCATCCTTGGTGACGATGAGCTGGGATTCGATTCGGGCGCCATCCTCCCCCTCACCACAAAATGTTTCAAGCGCAAAGTGCATACCTTCCACGACAGGTTGTGGATGCTTGAGGGAATAGGCACGTGAGATCCAGGGTTTTTCATGGTGGCTTAAGCCAAGCCCATGCCCAACGGCAAGGCCAAAGGCTTGTTTTTCATCCTGATAACCCATGTCCTTTGCTGAAGGCCATGTGGATGCGATATCGGCCGTTGTGATTCCAGGGCGTACCACATCGATGGAAGCTTGCAGCCAATCGTAGGCTTTTTTGTAGATATCCTTCTGGTTCTGAGTAGCGCGTGTAATGGCGAAGGTTCGGTAATAGCATGTGGCGTAGCCCAGATAATGGCTCATGATATCGATGAACACCAGATCCCCGGGGCGAATCAGGCGATCGGAATAGTCATGTGGATGGGGGTTGCTTCGAGGCCCAGAGACACAGTTGATCCCGCTGATGCGATCGACACCACGTTCCGTTAACCAGGCCATGATCTGAGCTACAACCTCATTCTCTTTGATTCCTGGCTTGATGAAGTCGACAATTTGAGCGTAGACGCCATCCACCAAAGAGGCGGACAATTCGATGACCTTCAATTCGTCCGGGCATTTTATTTCGCGTGCATCGAACATGGCGTTGTAGCCATTGGCAACCTGGAGGTTAGCGTCTCTCAGTGCGTCCAGCATATAAAGCTCGGGCAGATCAAGGCCTACAGGCATGTCAGCAACCTTATTCTCTTCCAGGACCGCCTTGATCTCGGCGATGGCTGCGCCAGCTGTCTCCACATTGATCTCATGCACATTGGCGCCGCGATGCCAGGGCAATGAGGGGCGAATATTCTCTGGTTTCAGCCATGGGCAAAGACGCTGCTTCCAGACGGCTGCGGTGCCCACTTCATAAAGGACGGGGTCTCCCTCCCTGGGCAGGACGCACCAGCGGAAAAATTTCCCCCGAGTCCATTCCGCTAGAGTTGTTCCAGTGATATAGCGGATGTTGTCCTCGTCGAAACACAGCAGGGACCCTAAAAGGTATTTCTCCATCATCTGACGGGCGCGGTTAAGCCTGTAATTCCGCATGGCGTCGAAGTCGATCCGATTTTCAACATCGGTAGCCATCATTCCTAATGTCATCTTTGCCTCCCTTTTTCATATGAGATGATTCTGGTGTTCATCGGTTATGGTGCCACTAGTTGGGTAGATTTTGGTAAGAATGCCCCTCCTCTTGACCATGAAAAGTAGATTTCAGCTTTATTCTACTTCTCCCTTTTGCTTCTGATGGAGCTGCCAGATATGTTTGCGAAGGATCTCATCCTCATCCTTTTTGAAGGCATCGAACTCAAACGCAGAACGAGTCGCACTCTCCGTGTCTTGACGGACTTGCAATAGGTGATCACGCATGGTTTTTCTGGCAGCCTCTGGGTCATGTTGTGCTACCGCTTTGAGTATCCGTTTGTGGTGAAGCTGTCCCCGTTCTGGACCACCCTTGGCGAGGCCAATGCGTATCCGCTGTTCTCTAAGGAGATCCATAATGGCATTGATGATTTGTGGGATCAGGGGATTTCCAGTCGCCTCCGCTAGGATCGTGTGGAATTCCAGATCGGCACTAGTCCAAACATCCGGGTCTAATGTTTCATCCATCACATCGAGGCAATCCTGCATTCTGGCGAGATGTTCTGGCTCTATTTGGGATGCTGCCAGCGCTGCGATCTCGGGCTCGAGGATTTCCCGGACTTGCATCAGGTCCAATGTTCGTTCCTGTCCCCCAAGTTGGATCATTAAATGGAGAGAATTTCTTACAGCGAGGGAGGTGTCATTGGTGATGAAAGTGCCTCTGCCCGAGTGGATCTCAATCAACCCCTTCTGTGCCAGGGCTTTAATGGCTTCGCGGATCACCGTGCGACTCACCTGGAACTGCCGGGAAAGATCTCGTTCGGAAGGCAATTGATCCCCCCAGATCAAATCCCCCTCTAAAATCCGCTGCTCGATCTGATGAGCAACTTGTTCGAAGAGTCTGCTGGTGCGGACAGGTTCATACATAGAGGTCATTTGGGACGATCTTTCTGCATGCTACTCTGGTAAACAATCCATGTTGAGGCCATTAGCGAGGTCTTTCGCGTTCTCCTGGTTTTATGGATTAAAGCTTTGTGGTATAGTAGCCTGATGATATGATGTCTCGGCGGCTCGTATCTATACTATGACACATTACAGTCAATGTCAATTTTAAGGGGGGTGTATTCCAAGAACTGTTGCATCACATTCTTCTATGGGGAGAGTTGGTTAGTGTGGAGTAGCGCTCCCTGAAACTATACCAGCGTTCAGCCTGGCGGCACTCAATTCAACCATTCTTGGAATATATCCACAGGATCGATGCTCTTCGATCCTGTGGTGTAGAGATCGCTTTGGAAGGATCAAGCCAATGTCCATTTGGTTCATGGATTGATATAGAAAAACTCATTTTGTGACCGATAGTAGCTTCGTTCAAGATATCAAGAGAAACCAGCTCATCTTGACTTTGTATTTACCAACATTGATTCTGGCTTTATGTCAGGGTTTGTTGGAGCCTGTTATACCCCTTTTTGCCAAAGATTTGGATATCAATTACGGGCTTGTGGGTCTGGTCGTGGCTGGCTATACCTTGGTATGTTATTGGGTGATATTCCTTCAGGGATGCTATTGAGGGTATTGGGCAAGAAGAGAAGCATGATGCTCGGATTTGCCCTATCTTCACTGGCGACAGTGGTACTTTTCTTTACAAGAAATATTCCGGAGGTGCTTCTGTGTCGCATTCTTTCCGGATTTGGGATCGCATTGTTCAATCTCGCGCGTCACGCCTATTTGGCGGATTCGGTTTCCATCCCCAATCGTGGCAGAATTATCGCCCTCCTGGGTGGCGTTTTCAGGTTGGGGAGTTTCGCTGGTCCTGCGGTAGGGGGGGTGGTTGCAGCAACCTTCGGCTTACGCCTTCCTTTCCTGCTTTATGGCGCGGATATCCTGGGTTTGGATGTCGATGTCATTGGTTATATTGTCAGCATCGCGGCGGCTATCGACGTGACGCTGTTCCTGCCGGCGGGTTGGATTATGGACCGACTCGGGCGTAAGGTTGCGATTGTGCCAGCCTTTGCAATCATGGCTGTTGGGATGGGGGAGTCCTGCCATTGACGGAAAGTGCTGCGGGTCTGACACTGGCAGCCTGCCTGATGGGTTTGGGCAATGGTCTTAGTTCTGGCGCCATGTTGACCCTGGGTGCGGATCTGGCACCAGCGGAGGAGCAGGGGGAGTTCCTGGGTGTTTGGAGGCTTATTGGGATGTGGGTTCTTCTGGAGGGCCCTTGGTTGTGGGGGCTGTGGCGGATATTTTCATTCTGCCTGTAGCGGCATTGGTGATGGGAGCTGCAGGACTGCTCTCGGCGACCATTTTCTTATTGATGGTCCCTGAGACTTTACAAAAACGCTCCCCTGTCACAGAAATGAGGTAAACTCCTCTTTACCTTTATTCAAGTTCATAGCTTTTCATAGATGGCCGTCTCCCCCAAATCTCACCGTAGGAATACAATATGTAACACCTAATGGAATGGACCCCTTACCCGGGCTTCACTGGGTTACAGCATTGAAAGCAGCTATGATAGAGATGTTGATCCTTAGGTTTTGAAACATCAGGCTTTGGCGGATCACCCTTGGAATGAATGGGATGCATAAGACAACTGAATATGGTGATGTCTTGCGTTTTGATCTGGCTCGAACGATTGCGGGACGAGGTCGTTATTGGACGACAGCATATTATCTGGATGGCTTGTTGGTGGATACGGGATGCGCACATACCGCACTGGAATTGGCGAAAGCTTTATGCGATAAACCACTTCATCAAATCATCAACACCCACAGCCATGAGGATCATATTGGAGGAAATGGCCCCTTGCAGCGTCTCCGGGCTGAATTAGAGATCTTCGCTCATCCATTGGCCCTACCTGTCCTCAAGGATCCAAGGGGAACGCAACCCCTACACTTCTATCGAAGGCTCTTCTGGGGCTGGCCAGAGGCATGTGAGGCTAAGGCCCTTTCGAACGATGACATGATCCAAACAGAGCGCCATGAATTCAGGGTGATCTACACACCGGGTCACAGTAAAGATCATCTCTGCCTCTATGAGACGGAAGAGGCATGGCTCTTCTCAGGGGATTTATATGTGGGAGGAAAGGATCGAGCTTTGCGCAGAGGCTATGACATCTGGCAGATTATTGCATCACTGAAAAGCATATCCGAAATGCATCTGGCGATCCTTTTTCCTGGAAGTGCTCAGGTGCGTGCAGAACCGATGCAGGCGCTCAACGATAAAATCGCCTATTTAGAGGATCTGGGGGGAGGCGTACTTGAGCTTCATGAGAAAGGCTGGGATGTGCCTGCTATTGCCCGGCATCTGCTGGGGGGGCCAATGTGGGTTGAGGTTGTCACATTAGGGCATTTCTCCCGCCAGCAGCTGATCCATTCATTCCTACGAATTAACAAAGGGGAGTAAACTGCAACAAGCCCGATTCGATTGCTCACGTTAGTTTTTCTAACGCTTCTTTAAATTGGGCGTAATCCGCTTTTAGTAATTTAATAGGACGCCTCTTTCCTGCTTCTGTCACCTTTAAACATATAAAGGTTGGACCCTGCACCGACAGGATCTCCTTGATTTGGCTTCTAAATACCTCGGTTTGATCAAATTCGTACACTCGTGGAAACCCAGCAGCTTGCGCGAATCCGGCAAAGCTGATCCTTCCATCGCCTGGTATTGGGTGACCGCCGGTGGTCTGATATACACCGTTTTCAAAAAGGAAGCATACGAAATTTGGAGGTGCCATGTTGGCGATGGTCACAAGCGTGCCGAGGTTCATGAGCAGACTGCCATCCCCTTCCAGGACGAAGACCTGTTTATCCGGTCTGGCCAAAGCTAATCCCAATCCAAAGGGGGCAGCTTTTCCCATGCAGCCGACAAAAGAAACCTCAGGATACTCCGAGGATCTCTCAGGCCATTCCTTTCCTAAGTAGGTCAAGATGACGATCGCATCCTTGCGGTTTTGAGCGATGATTTGAAGGGCTTCTTTCTCAGGAATCATT
>MGNI01000215.1:27429-27637 GCA_001795115.1 Chloroflexi bacterium RBG_16_48_8
CGCGATAGGTTTGGATCTCTCATGAGCCTCTTGATAGAAAGACGATAGCTTTCCGGCATCTTCTACTGTTTCAACAAGATGGGCAGGGATTTTCCATGCATCAAGGGTTGACTCAAGCAACACGGCAGATGAATCCTTCATAGGCATGTCTTTCAGCCAGCCTCGATATCCGATGAGTAGAAGGATGGGAAGTTTGATATCCAGTCCC
>MGNI01000216.1:0-473 GCA_001795115.1 Chloroflexi bacterium RBG_16_48_8
TTCCGTATCAACGACAAATCGCCGAAGCGGGCGCTGAGGGAATTCCCTTGGTTGAATCCATTCCTGAATATCGCGCTCATTTTCGAACCCTGTACACATCCATGAAGGCCTTGCTACCTTAACGATCAGCAGGTTTATTGGGGCGGTCGATGTGCCACCCATAGGACGGAGAAAGAATGAAACAGGTGGTAGTTCTCAGTGGAAAAGGAGGGACGGGCAAGACTTCCGTCACAGCCTCCTTAGCGCATCTCGCTTCCCGAGAACAGCGGATTGTGTTGGTCGATGCCGATGTGGATGCGGCTAATTTAGAGTTGGTCCTTGATCCACAGAAGAGTGAGCAACATGATTTCATGGGTATGGACGTGGCATCGATTGATGAGGATCGGTGTAAAGGCCATGGGACCTGCATGAGTGTGTGCCGTTTCGAGGCGATTCAAACCATTTCGATGAATGGAAAGGTCTTCTACCAGGTG
>MGNI01000216.1:521-663 GCA_001795115.1 Chloroflexi bacterium RBG_16_48_8
TGCAGCCCCAGCAGGCTGGCCTGTGGTTTCGCTCGGATACGCGCTTTGGTCCACTTTTCCACGCTCATCTCTTTGCCGGGCAACCCAACTCCGGCAAATTGGTAACGCTGGTTAAAGGGCAGGCACGCCAGTTGGGATTGTC
>MGNI01000216.1:704-922 GCA_001795115.1 Chloroflexi bacterium RBG_16_48_8
TTGGATGCCCGGTCATCGCCACTCTCTCCGGTGCGGATCTGGCCCTCCTGGTTGTTGAGCCTACCGTCTCTGGCATCCATGATCTAGAACGGATCATAGGTACGGTTAAACATTTTGGGGTATCGGCTCAAGTTGTGATCAACAAAGCGGATTTAAACCAAAGGCAATCCAGTGAGATTGAGGTTTACTGCAAAGCCGAAGGCTTTCATGTTCTGGGC
>MGNI01000216.1:1067-1343 GCA_001795115.1 Chloroflexi bacterium RBG_16_48_8
CCATTGTTACTGAAAAACCCTGAAATGGCGTGATCTTGTTTTTAACGATTTATTTAGAATGTCTTATCGCATTCTGAGGGGTTATCTTTAATTGAGTCATGGTAAGTAGATGGGTGTAAAACGGACTTGGGTGGGTGGATGAAAAGGGTAAGAGAGGCCTGGTCCGTCCAGCTGCCTTATCCGGTGCGGTATTGTGTCTTGAGATTTATTTTGAAAGCAACCGTTGGAGGGTTGATATGAAAGCGGAAAGAATTTTAAAAAGCGTCATTCTCCCTA
>MGNI01000216.1:1420-4477 GCA_001795115.1 Chloroflexi bacterium RBG_16_48_8
AAGCCGGTAAGTGATCTTACAGGTGAGGTAGGCACCCAGGTGGCCAAGGTGCTGCATCCGACCCCCACGGTCCTACCCGATCCTGTGACCATCGTACACGAGATCCGTACCCTGGCGCGCCTGGAGACCATCCAGTACACCGTTGAGAAGGTGGTCACAGCTGAGACGAGACAGGAGTTCCTGAAAGTGCTCTTCGGTGATCGTCTCCTCCTGGTAGCACACGGTGTGGTGATCGCGGGTGTGGACCTGGCGCAGGTGGGACCAGAGGATCTGTGGGTGGAAAACGAAGTCCTTTACGTCCGCCTTCCGCAGGCGGAGATTTTCATCGCATCCTTGGATAACGAGAAATCCTACATTTACGATCGTGAAGTGGGTTTCCTGACAAAGGGTGATGTGAATCTGGAGACAGCCGCCCGCAGGGTGGCCGAAGAGGAGATCGGGAAGGCTGCCATCGAGGATGGGATCCTGGATCTGGCTCAGCAGAACGCCGAACATTTCCTCTCCAGGATGCTGCTTCAGTTAGGATTCCCGGAGGTGATTTTTGTAGAGGCTGAGGAGGGGGAATAGATCAGTGACCCGTTATCAATAAGGAGTAATCTGTTATCTGTGTTCCGTAGGGGCGAAGTATTCGCTGATTGTCTTGGCTAAATGCCACATGTGAAAATTGCGAATGCTCTGCCTTACCCATTTCATGAAAACGTATAAGGGCGGCTTGATTGCCGCTTTTATGAATCCTCCCGGTGGTTTTTAACCCCTCTGGGAGGGTTTCCTGTTAAGAGATCTTAATCCTGTCTTGACGCTGCTTTAAACACATTCGGATAAGATCCTCCTTGGAATGATTAAAAAGGAGGATTTTTGGAATGAGATTTCTATCTAAACTTTCGATTTTACTTATTGTGGCTTTAACCGTTTTTCTTGGGGCATGTTCATCGAACACGGAATCAACTCAAGCATCTGTGCCAACAAAGGTGCCAGCGGTGCAAGAATCTGCTGAGGATGGCATGCTGCCCAAAGTCAACCCTCTTGAGGTAACCGGCGATGTCATCTCGGCTGGCAGCTCGACTGTCTACCCGTTGGCGGAGAAGATGGCGGAGCGCTTCGAGGATGAGGGCTACTCTGGGAAGATCACGATCGACAGCATCGGCAGCAGTGCTGGTTTTGAGCGCTTCTGCAAGGCCGGGGAGACGGATGTCTCCAACGCCAGCCGACCGATCAAGGAGGCTGAGAGCGAGGCCTGTGAGTCCATCGGCCGCTACCCGATCGAATTCCGTATCGGGACGGACGCCCTGGCGGTGACGGTGAGCCAGGAGAATGACTTCATCGATAATGCCACCTTGGAAGAGCTGGCGCTGATCTTCGGCGAGGCTGTGACGTGGTCGGATGTGAACCCGGCCTGGCCGGATGAGGAAATCTTGCGCTTCATCCCTGGTACAGACAGCGGCACCTTTGACTACTTCGTGGAGGAAGTTTTCGACAAGAACAAGGAGCCGATTCTGAGCGCCTCCAACACCCAGTTGAGTGAGGATGACAACGTGCTGGTGCAGGGTGTCATGGGGAGCCCCTATGCGATTGGGTTCTTTGGTTACGCCTATTATGCCGAGAACGCGGACGTATTGAAGGTCCTATCCATTGAGGGTGTAGAGCCAACAAAAGAAACGGTGGACAGGACGGAGTATCCACTGGCGCGGCCGATCTTCCTGTACTCGGATGCAACCATCATGCAATCCAAGCCCCAGGTGGCGGCGTACATCAACTTCTTCCTGACCTACGTGAACGAAGAGATTGGAGAAGTGGGCTACTTCCCGGCGCCGGTGGAGGACCTGGATGCAGCCAAACAGGCCTGGCTGGATGCGATGGAGTAAGTCTGGTTTTGACTCCATTTATCTCCTTTAGCATAGGGAGCGATGTCGCTCCCTATGCCTCGTCTACGACATGAGGGTAGGTGCTGTGACTGTAAATGTAACGACACATGGAAGCATGGGTGAACCAGAAGCGGTGAGTTTCTCCAGACCGCTGGATCTTCGTAAACGCCCCCACATCCGAGAAGCGATCATTCAAGGCTTTCTCTTTATTTGTGGCGCGCTCTCTATTCTGACCACCGCAGGGATCGTATACGAGCTCAGTAAAGAATCTTTGGCCTTCTTCACACAACAACTGTGGGAGAACTCCAACAAGACCCTGGTCATGAATATCGATTCGGAGATAGTCACCTTCGAGGTCAGTGAAACGGGTGCGTCTCTTGAGGAGGGGGAAATGATCCGCATCCAGGATGAGGTGATGGAGGTCGTCCTTATTGATGGAAGCTGGATCACAGTTGAGCGAGGGCTCCAGAATACTGAAATCGTTCCCCATTCGAGTGAGGGGATCGAGATCTTCACGTCTCATCGGGTTAGGCTGAAGGAGTTCTTCACCAACACGAAGTGGAATCCCCAGATTGGAGAATTCGGCATTCTTCCCTTGGTCAACGCGACGTTGATGACTTCGCTTTCGGCTATGTTGGTGGCACTACCGCTCGGGTTAAGCGTCGCTATTTACCTGAGTGAATACGCCTCTGATCGAGCTCGCTCTATTTTGAAGCCGATTCTCGAGGTCCTAGCCGGAATTCCAACCGTGGTTTATGGCTACTTCGCGCTCACTTTCATGACCCCTCTCCTTCGTTCAATCCTGGGGCGTGACGTCGTGGAGATCTATAACACGGGTTCTGCAGGTATTGTGATTGGCATTCTCATTCTGCCCCTCGTAAGCTCGATGAGCGAGGATGCCCTCAACGCTGTCCCGCGTTCATTGCGTGAAGCTGCTTATGCTCTCGGGGCGACAAGGTTAGAGACAGCGATGAAAGTCGTCCTTCCGGCGGCATTTTCTGGGATTGCGGCTGCTTTTATTGTGGCTATTTCACGCGCCATGGGAGAAACGATGATTGTCGCCATCGCGGCCGGGGCTGGCCCGGCCTTCACGTTCAACCCCTTTGAAGCAGCGGAAACGATGACCGGGCATATTGTGCGTATTAGCGGTGGTGATCTGAGCTACCTCTCGATCGATTACAACAGTATCTTTGCC
>MGNI01000216.1:4521-5946 GCA_001795115.1 Chloroflexi bacterium RBG_16_48_8
CAGCCAGCGGGTCGTACGCCGCTTTCGGGAGGTGTACGAATGAGGGAAGGTCTAAGGGATCAGATTTCAGGGCAACCCGAGCTCACAAATCCAGGTGGGGAAGCGTTCCGTGATGATCTGCATAAGCGTCATTGCGTAAGCGGGATATGGCGGCACATTTTCCAGGTATCCACGGTTATTGGCATCATTGTTCTGGCAGCTTTGCTTTTCAACATCCTCAATCAAACCTTTGGGCTTGCAGCTGTAGAAGTAGAAATCGATCCCGCCTCTTTGGCCATTGAGGGAATTCCTCTGGAGAACCTCACGCAGGAGCAGTTGATCGGGATCCTGGAGGCGAACGTGTCAACAGGGCTCTTCCGAAGATTGGAAAGCGAGCAGCCTCTTGTAGAGAGAGAATGGGAAGAGGTGTACGAATTGGTCTTTGAGCGAGTGGTTGAGCCTAAGGTGGTTAAGACGTGGTCCTTGATCGACTCGATCTTCAGGCGGGCAGAGGTAGAGCGAGAACGAGCAGAAAAGT
The DNA here is from genome assembly GCA_001795115.1 of Chloroflexi bacterium RBG_16_48_8. Taxonomy (GTDB): domain Bacteria; phylum Chloroflexota; class Anaerolineae; order Anaerolineales; family E44-bin32; genus MGNI01. The sequence goes on from MGNI01000216.1 coordinate 5,039, forward strand.
ATCCGGATTCAACCCTCGACTTCTTCTCCTGGATCGACCTGAGGTTTGTCCGTTCCCCTCAATCATCCAATCCATTGAAAGCCGGTGTGCGCACAGCTATCCTGGGTTCACTGTGGACGATCGCGATCACGATACTTTTTTCTTTCCCCTTTGGAGTCGGAGCGGCGATCTACTTGGAAGAGTATGCAGCCGACACATCCATCAATCGCCTGATTCAAACCAACATCAACAACCTGGCTGGGGTCCCCTCGATCATTTACGGTATCTTAGGGCTGGCTATTTTTGTGCGTGTGTTGGAGCCTATCACCAGCGGGGCAGCATTCGGTGTGCTGGATGACCCAACAACGGCCAATGGAAGAACCATCCTTTCCGCTGGTTTGACATTGGGCCTTTTGATCCTGCCTCTGATCATCATCAATGCGCAGGAAGCCATCAAAGCTGTGCCGAATTCTTTGCGACAAGCCAGTTTTGGGTTAGGCGGCACCAAGTGGCAGACGATATGGTCTCATGTGCTTCCGAATGCAATGTCCGGTATCTTGACGGGGACCATCCTGGCCATTTCACGTGCCATTGGTGAGACGGCTCCTCTGGTCGTGGTTGGTGCCTCTACCTTTATCACCTTTGACCCGGATGGTCCCTTCTCAAAATTCACCACACTTCCCATCCAGATTTACCAGTGGACCGCAAGGCCCCAGGCTGAATTCCGCAACATTGCAGCAGCAGCAATTATTGTGATATTGGTTCTGCTTCTGACATTGAACGCATCTGCAGTTTTGCTCAGAAACCGCTTTAGGCGGCAGGCACTATGAGCGCAGGAGGAGTCTGAATGGTAGAACGTATCTTGGCTTCCGACGACGGAGGGATCATGGTGGCTGAGCTTCCGACGCAAGAAAAACTAATTTCCTTGG
>MGNI01000216.1:6031-12367 GCA_001795115.1 Chloroflexi bacterium RBG_16_48_8
TTTTCTAGCCATACAGGATGTGGACCTCCCCGTTCTCAGCAAACAGATCACATCTATTATCGGCCCCTCCGGATGTGGAAAGAGCACGCTGCTGCGTGCCCTCAACCGAATGAATGAGTTGATGCCTACAGTCCGTACGGAAGGAGAAGTGATCTTTCATGGCAAGAATATCTATGAGGAGGATGTCGATCCTGTGGAGGTGCGGCGGTGCATTGGTATGGTCTTTCAAAAACCGAATCCCTTTCCCAAGAGTGTCTATGAAAATGTTGCCTGGGGTGCACGCATCAACGGCTATCAGGGAAATGTGGACGAGTTGGTGGAGCAATCGCTCCGAGATGCAGCTTTATGGGATGAGGTGAAAGACAAATTGGATCAGAGTGGTCTCTCGCTCTCCGGCGGGCAGCAACAGAGACTATGCATCGCCCGGGCGATCGCTGTAAAGCCGGATGTGATTTTAATGGACGAACCCTGCTCAGCATTGGATCCTATTGCGACCTTCAAGATTGAGGAATTGATGCGGGAGTTGGCGACCAATTACACCATTGTGATCGTCACACATAACATGCAGCAGGCAGCCCGGGTTTCTGATTTCACGGCCATGATGATGCTCAATGAGAATCGTTCAGGCGAGATGATCGAATTGGATGACACAGAGATCATCTTCACCCGCCCCAAAGATAAGCGCACGGAAGATTATGTGACAGGACGGTTTGGATAGTCGATGAAGGTGAAGAAAGTGGAGATCAAACCATGAAGATTGCTGTGCTCTCGGATATTCATGCCAATATCCATACGCTGGAGGCTGTTTGGGGTGATCTGAAAATCAAGAAACCTGATGCAGTCTATTGCCTCGGGGATTTAGTGGGTTATGGGGCGTTTCCCAATGAAGTGATCCCTTTTATCCGTGATCATGAAATTCCGAAGGTGTTAGGAAATGATGACGAGGGCGTGGGCTTAGATTTGGCTGATTATGGATGTATTTATAGGGATCCATTTCTGTCTAGAATGGGAGAGCTCTCATTAAGATGGAGCCGCGAGGTTACCCATCCAGAAAACAAGCGTTTCCTTCAATCCCTGCCCATACAGATTCGGCTCGAGGATCATCGCCCCCATTTGCTTTTAGTGCATGGCAGCCCCAGGAAAGTCAACGAATCTCTATACGAAGACCGACCGCAGGCGACCTTCGAGCGCATCGCCGATCGTGTTACCAACATTGCAGAACGGGTCATTTTTATGTCCAGTGGGGAAATGACAGAGCTCAATCCGGGGCAGGGGGTGACAAGCCTGACCTGAGATGTTCGCAAATTTCAGTCCTATTGGATTTTTTCCCCTGCATGATGGCTTGTGTTTATGTGCAAGAAGGTCAATCTATTTGGAAAATCCTATCCCCTCTGCCCATGAATGACCTCCCTGATCTATAATGATCCTATGACCACCATTTTGATCGTTGAAGATGATGCTGTGGTGCGTGATACCTTAGCCCTCAATTTACGTGCGGAGGGCTATGAAGTCCATTCTGTTGAGGATGGCGAGGCTGGCTTGGCGCTTGCGCGTGATCTGGAGCCAGACCTGGTGGTTCTGGATGTGATGCTTCCCAAACTGGATGGTCTGACCGTGTGCCGCATACTGCGCCGCAAGAGCCAAGTTCCCATCATCATGCTCACCGCACGGGGCATGGAGACCGATAAAATCATAGGATTGGAGACGGGGGCGGACGACTACATTGTAAAACCGTTCTCTTTGGGGGAGTTCTTAGCAAGGGTGCGGGCTGCCATACGTCGAGGGGCAGCTGCACCAGCCACAGATGAACTATCCTCTGGAGATTTACGGATTGATTTGATCGCCCATCGAGTCTATCTGGGCGAGAGTGAGCTTCAATTGGCGCCACGAGAGTTTGACTTATTAGCTACTCTCATGCGGCATTCTGGTGCAGTCCTTACCCGCGATTTGCTTCTTGCAAGAGTGTGGGGGGATGATTATTTGGGAGATGCACGCACTGTTGATGTGCATATCCGATGGTTGCGACAAAAGATCGAAACGGATCCCTCTCGTCCGGAGCGTATCGTCACTTTAAGAGGGGTGGGCTACCGATTTGAAGGTTGAATGATGGATGGATGGGTCGCAGTCGTCTGGGGGGTTCTCGCGCTAGGCTTTCTAATCTTATGGCGTCGGGAAGTGGCCTGGCGTATGAGATATAGGTTGCAGGCCAGGCGGCGTCAGCGTGAAGCCGAAAAGTGCTTGTCCGAGAGCGAAGCGCGCGAAATGCAATTGCAGGGGGTTTTAGATGCCACCGGTGATTTACTGCTTGTGACCGACCTGGATCTTCGAGTGCAATATGTCAACCTTGCAGCTCATCAGTTCTTTGGTGTTCTTGGCGAGGCACCTTCGTTGATCGGTTTTACGGGTAACCTTGAGCTTGAGAATCTTGCAATGGAAGTTATGGAATTGGGTGTTGGGGAGAAGATTGAGCGTGTGATTCTCATTGAGGATCAGCCCCATAGAGCTCGGGCTTTAGCGGTATCCAATGGTGTGGGATTAGCGCTCACGAATATTGTTGAACTGCAGCGCTTGAGTCGTGCTCGTCAGGACATGATCACCAACCTCTCTCATGAGCTCAGGACTCCCCTCACATCACTGCGCTTGTTGGCAGATACGCTGGGCGGACCAGCAGGGAAAGACCCGGAGACAGCCAGCGATCTGGTGGAGAAGATGGTGGTTGAGGTGGATCAACTTCATCAGATGGCCGAAGAACTGCTTGACCTGGCTGCGATCGAATCGGGCCGACAGGTGATGCGCTTGGTACCCATCGACTTGGCGGATTTGGTTGCTGGTCCGGTGGATCGCTTGAAGGATCATGCAAAACGACGTGATGTCAGTACGATCCTTACGATCGACCCCAAAGCGCAAGTTTTAGCGGATCGAGAGCAGGCAGCGCGTGCCATCTTGAATGTTTTGCATAATGCCATCAAGTACAGTCCAGAGGGTGGGGAGGTCGTTATCTCTTCTGAAAATCTCACAGAGGAAGGCCGTGTGATACTTTCCATCATGGATGCAGGACCCGGGATTCCCCCGGAGGAGTTAGAGCGCGTTTTTGAACGCTTCTACCGTAGCAATTGGGCTTGGGGCACCCCAGGCACAGGCCTGGGATTGGCAATCGCCAGACATATCCTCCAAGCGCATGGCGGTCGAATCTGGGCGGAGAATCGCGGTCTTCCAGAGCGAGGCGCGGTCTTCTACCTGGCTTTTCCAGCGGCTTGAGGTGAGTTTAATAGATACTAAATGAATATGTGCGAGACATTCCCATTTAATTTAAATAAACATGATGAAGGGCGATGTATTTAATATTCTTCATAGATACTTAATCAAGATGATTGGCGGGCGCTTCACCCTTACGATAACAATTGCAGTATTGCTTTGACGGCGAAGGAAACCATCAGACCGAATAGGAAACTCAGGAGAGTTCCAATAATGATGTATTCAGCCTCCATTCGATTAGATCTTTCCTTGATCTCACCAAACCGAAAAATAGATTTTGCAGCGATCAGGAACCCAATAGATGAGGGCTGATTAACGATGACGAAAAGGTAAATCAAGGATCGTTCGAGATAACCAATTATTTTCCCGGCGTCTTTTAATCCTCTTGCGTGAATCTCACTGAGATCTGGACTCTTTCCTCGAGAGTCATTGCCTTTCTGTTCCAATTGAGCCAATAACGGCTGTACAGCAATACCCACAACTATGCCTCCAACATACGTAGAAAGCAAAGCCCCAATGGCAAATACCTGCAGCGAATAAACTGTTTCTCCGAAATGTGTATTCCAAATACTTGATTCTGAATAGAACCTGGATGAGGCCAGAAAGGCTGAGAGCAGGATCATGACTGTAAGGTGTGCACACTGGTCAATCATGAATGCCTTAAAATCTTGTCTGTGGGATCTGATCTTTAAATAATCAATGACTCCATGGAACGCCATGACTGCCAGGACCATCTGCCATGCAGGAATGGTCCCCACGAAAACATAGCTGAGGATCCCTATCCATAGGACATGCTTGAGAAAGTTCAGGAATCCTCCTTTTCTTTCAACGACATCGTCGGGGTGAAGGATGAAATCAACGATTGTATGAGCGCAGAATAATGGGATTGCTATCTCAAATATTGGCTGTACCATTTGCCCCTGCCCTCTCTCTATTCTACAAGCTCTATGACTTGAAATGGCTCATTACAACCCCTGAAGCTTGTAACATGGGTATCGCTTATCTTATTTGAACAGCCGAGGTATTACAGTTTCAAAAAAATCTATGCCGAGTTCTATCGTCGACCATCCTGCTCGATCAAGGTGTTGCGCGATCGCTTGTTGAGTGATTTCCTTCTCAAACCAGCGATCAGCAATCTCAACTTGTGTGAACCCAAGCATAGCTCCAGAGATCGCTTTCGCTTGATGCGGGGTCCAATGCCTTGCCTGAAGGTCAATAAGCTTCACGATGACGTCCATTGCAGCGGTTAAGTCCGATTGGAGATGTTCAGGAAATTCAATTTTCATTCTAAAGGCTCTGTTTAATTTTTCTAATGCCTCACCCGAAAGACGATATGCTTCGCCATCACCACTTGATACATTGCTTTCGGGTATAAAGCTAATCGTACCCATGCCAATTGAGATACGTGTATCTACTCGCATTCCATCCACCCCCTCCCGTATCAATGAGCGAAGAAAGAGTCCTATACGGAGAGATTTCGATGGGTCTATGACGATGAACTGCCAACTATCTCCACGAAAGACATCCATGTTGTAAGGCACATCATTTCGAAAATAATGAGATATTTTTTCTGATGCTTTGTACAAGACTTGCTGTAGAGTCTGTCTAGAGGTACTTGGTAGCTTAGTTGACCCAACGATATCGCCAGTGAGTACAGCGTAGACTTTTTCCTTTACAAGGTCCATTCATTCACTCCAATCATGCCGTTATACAAGTTATAGCACTTGTAACAGCTTATTACAAGCTTTAGAGCTTGTGGATCAAGAGGATGCTTGAGGTGGAAGCATTCTCAAACACAAGCACTGGAGGGGCATTCGCAACCAGTATTTAGGTTAACCCTCTGCCGGAGGTTTCAGCATCGATAAGGGGTATCAAGAAAAGGAATTCAAGTGAACACCATCGGGTTTTAAAGACTTCAAGTTTCGAGGATATCCACCCTCATCGTACGTGGTCAAGATTTATAAGCAGGGCTGAACCCTTAGATCAACGCCTCCACCAATCGCCACACTTGGGCCACGAAAAAGGTCAGGACAAATCCCATTCCTAAAGGTAGAAGGCCAGAGACAGCGGTCCATTTCAAGCTGCCGGTCTCCTTGTAGATGGTGTAGAGCGTTGTGCTGCAGGGGTTATGAACCAAACTGAAGAGCATCAGGTTGATTCCTGTCAGTAAGGTCCACCCCCCAGCCGTGAGGATGGCTAAAGTTCTCGCCTCAGATTCGAGCTCAAACATCACACCCGCTCCCTCACCAACACCATGCATGCCCGTGATGAGTACTGTTAGCATGAGGGTTGTAGGGATAACGATCTCATTGGCGGGGATGGCCACGATGTATGCCACCAAGAGAACTCCGTTAAGGCCCAGCAGGATGGCGAAGGGATCCAGGAAGCGGATCAAGTGCTCGGCAATGCTGATCCCATCAATGGTGATATTAGCGCTGAGCCAGATTACTGCTCCGGCGGGCAAGGCGAAGACCAACGCCCGCCAAAGAACAAAAACGGTGCGGTCGATGATGGAGGTGTAGATGGTTTGCCAGATGCGTGGAGGTCGATAGGGGGGTAGCTCTAGATTGAAGATGGAAACCTCGCCCTTGAGCCAGGTACGTGAAAGCAACCAACTGACGACGAAGGTGAAAAGAACTCCCAAAATAGCTACGCCGACTACGGTGAGCGCGGAGATGAGCCCCCCTATATAGGGAGGGACTAGCGCGCCCACAAAGATGGTGGCAACGAGGATCTGCGTCGGCCATCGGCCGTTGCAGAGGGCAAAGTTGTTGGTGATGATGGCGATCAATCTCTCTCGGGGGCTGTCGATGATACGTGTGGCGATCACGCCGGCCGCATTGCATCCAAATCCCATCATCATGCTTAAGGCTTGCTTGCCGTGGGCGCCGGAATTCTTGAAGACCCTATCCAGATTAAAGGCTACCCGAGGTAGGTAACCGAAGTCTTCCAGGAGTGTGAACAGAGGGAAAAAGATTGCCATGGGTGGTAGCATGACACTGATTACCCAGGCTGTAGCCAGGTACATCCCGTCGATGAGAACCCCGCTCAACCACCAGGGGATGCCAATGTTGGCTGCAC
>MGNI01000216.1:12397-15583 GCA_001795115.1 Chloroflexi bacterium RBG_16_48_8
GGAGAATAGAAGAAATCGCTTGGGAAGGGTAGTTGGCACCAGATATGGTGATCCAAAAGACCAGGGTGAAGAGCAGGATCATCAAGGGGAAACCCCAGGTACGGCTTGTGACCACACGGTCAATGGTTCGATCCAGGTCGAATTTAGGTTGCTCGCCTGGTCGTGTCACAACTCTGTCGGCAATGCGAGCAGCATCTGTGTAGATCCCCTCCACCAAAGTCTCATGGACGTTACCGCCGATTCTCCAGCGGAGGTCCTTGGCCTTTTGAAGGATCTCTCCCGACTTGCTGGCAGTCTCGCCACTCACGTTACCACCCCCAACTTTGAATCCCCTTCTCTTTCAAGTGCATCGGGCGCACCATGACTCAAATCGCCAATTTCTCCATCTTGAATGGCGTTTGCAATACGCTTATCACCATCAAGGAGGCGCAGGGCTACCCAACGAGCATTGGGGAGATCCGGAAAGAGTGCTTTAATTTGTGAAGTTAATTGGGAAACCGCACTTTCCAATGCGGGAGTAAGATGCTGAATACGATGGGGTTGACAGATGACCCTCCCGGAAGCCACATCACGGATGGTAGCAACCAACTGATCCAAACCTTCGCCATAGCGAGCAACGGTGGGAACGACAGGGACACCCAGATCTCGCGCCAGCCGGCGTTCGTCGACCTGCAAACCATGACGGCGGGCTTCGTCCATCAGGTTTAAACAGATCACCACGCGATCTGTGATCTCCAAGACCTGCAGGACAAGGTTCAGATTACGTTCCAGGCGGATAGCATCCACAACCACCACGGTGACATCTGGGCCGCCAAAGAGGATGAAGTCGCGTGCGATCTCCTCATCCAGGCTCATCGAGAGAAGGGAATAGGTTCCAGGCAGATCGACCAGTTTGTATTGCTGTCCGTTGTATTCAAAGCCACCCTCGGCGCGTATGACCGTCTTCCCCGGCCAGTTCCCGGTGTGCTGTTTTAATCCCGTGAGGGCATTGAAAACGGTGCTCTTGCCTGTGTTGGGATTCCCGGCCAAGGCGATAACGAAATCCCAATCGGTCATGTCCACCCCGAGCTTTAGTAAGTTAGCTCTATGGTGGACCGGACAGGATTCACAGGCTGAGGTGGAAAGGGTTTTTTCTTCGGAGGTCATGCTGCCTCCTTCTCGGGGCGAGTGATTTGGACGAGTTTGGCCTGTTCATCTCGCAGAGCAATGAGAGCATCGCGTATGCGATATGCCGTAGGGTCTCCAGATGGGCTGGCAAATTCAGCTCGAATGACCGTTCCAGGCAAGATTCCAAGATCCAGAAGGCGGCGGCGTTCAAAACCGCGGCAAGCCAGAGAGATACCAGACACAACCGCCTCCTCCCCCGATTTGAGGTCCGATAGGTGTTCACAAGGGAGTGTTTCGCATTCTTTTTCCTCTGGTATGGGCGCAACAGAAATGTTGCTAGCGACAATAGGAGCCAAGATGTGTTCATCTCCTTCTGCCCAAAAACGAACCCGTTTCGGGGATGTCTCTATCACGTTCACGATCATCCCGGGATGCAGACCCTCTGCCACCAATTGGTCGTAGACTGTTTGTGGTTCGTCCTCGATGTGGACGATTCGTAGAGGGGCTTCAAGATTTGCGGCTGTGAGTGGTGTTCCGGCAATTGGTATCAGTTCGCCGTTGGAGGAGGGGATGGGGTCTCCGTGAGGATCGTAAATTGGGTGCCCAAGTTGGGCAGATAGGGCATCTGTATCTGCTGAGGATAGGAGATGCTCGTAAAGGTCTGCCTGGGAGTGCCATTCTGATTCGGAAAAACCCGTACTGTCAGCCAGGTATCGTTCCCAGAGTCGATGTGCACGGAGAATATGGAGCGCGGATTCCCGCCCACCGGAAGTGAGGTGAAGTTTGCTTCCTTCCTGTTCTACCAATTCCGCAGCTTCAATCTTCGCCACAAGCTCAGCCGCCTCCTTATCAGAGATTTGGAGAGTTCCGGCGATGCTATTAATCGTGGGCAGATCTCCAGCCATCTCGCGATTGTGAATGTGCTTAAGGGCATCTTCAACCAGCATGCGCTCTGTTATATGCAGCGAGCGCTGCCATCTTGCCAAGATGCCCCGTTCTGGGCGGAAAAACCAAAAGCTGAGGAGGACGAGCAAAGCGCCTCCTAATAAAGCCAGAAGGGGTTCAGGCATGGTCCTTAGCTCCACTACCGTTGGGGGATCTGGTAAGCCAGGGGTGTGTTCTGTACCAGGTTTGTGCGAAGGGTTTGGTTTTGAAAAACAACATCCTTAAAAAGAACCTCATTTGAAGTTTACCAGAAAGCAAATATCACGATAAGCGATTTTTATTTCGTTCTAACTTAATAATATATTAGGAACAGCTAATTTACAAGAGGGTGAAATTTAGCCTATTTAGTTTCGTAATGATTAATCCCACTGTCTGGATGGGGAATTAAACCAACCCTTAGGCTTGAATGTATAGACTTGGGACATGGGTAACACTTTTTGAGGTATGGTTCACACCAGAAGGAATGTGATTATGCCTTGGAAGGATATAACTATTATGTCTCTGAGACTGGAATTTATGGCCTTGGCCTTGAATGAAAATGCTAATATCAGCCGACCCTGTAGACGTTATGGGATCAGTTCCAAGCGAGGATTTCCACCCCGCCTTGGTTTCGACAAGCTCAACCAGCGGCGGGAGCCTAGGCGCTATCCCAAGATAATCCGTGAATGCTCCCCGCATCCCTCATTCTCCACTGCGGCAGCTACAAAGATCCCCACAACCGTTGTTCTGGGGCGAGTTATACCACCACCAGTAACCCCAGGTGAACTGCGCGGTGAAGCTATCACGATAGGGACTTACCGATCCAAAGCTTTCTCCCGACCATATGTCGTAGGTCTTTTGGGAGGGGTTGGAGGGCTGGATAATTTTGGTATCGAAGAGGAAGTGCTCATCAGGATTGCCGATATTCTGTAATTCATGGAGGTCGAGATCGCTGCGGAGATTGAGTCCTTCATGTGCCTCATCTACGCAATAATCGGACCCAAAAAGCCCGCCGTTATCGCAATCACGTACGCTGTGGTAGGTTCCATGCTTGCCTTCAGCGACATAAAGGGTGGCAGGACGAATGCGAGGGGAAGTGTAGTAATGACAACGGCTGGAGTCCGTGATGGTGTTCCAATGTGCGAAAGTTTCACT
>MGNI01000216.1:15593-15908 GCA_001795115.1 Chloroflexi bacterium RBG_16_48_8
GACATCTTCTTTAGCATCTTCCCATGGTGTGCTCCAGCTCTGATCTGGAGCCTCACGGGCGACTAAGACAGCATAAAATTCAGTGTCGCCGAGGTGGTTATTGATACCGCTACATCCATTGTTTGGATCATCGCCACAGTCCCAAACATAGGCTAAACCATAGCGGATCTCCAAGCACTGGAAAGTGTTGCTGTCACAATAGCTTCCGTATGTCGGACTCGACTCTCCTTCTACCCCAGCTACGTAAAAGTTGGAAATGTAGGGTTGAACCGTGTAGGGGACAGAGCCTCCGAAGATGTCTTGGAAAGCGTAGAA
>MGNI01000216.1:15953-19585 GCA_001795115.1 Chloroflexi bacterium RBG_16_48_8
GAATTTCTCCGCAAGTGCTTGCTCAAGGGAATCCGGCGCCTGGTCCTTATCTAGATCCTGGCAGTCGTATGCTGCGACGGTGGCTTCAGCTGTGTCGGAAATGGTCTGATGGGTACCGCGGTCATCGTGCCAGGTGAGGATGATGCGAAGTGTGTAGGTGTGGCTGCTATGTAAATTGTGCAGGGCTTGGCCACAGACGAGATCTCCATGGATGTTGTTCCAACGATATTCAGGAGGGCGTTGGGTCTCATCTGTGATCCAGGTGGTTCCACCGTCTGGGGAATACTGCGTTGTCACATAATCAGCAATTCGTTCTGGATCGTCCAGATTTGAGAATTCGTATTCAAAAGTCACCCCATATCCATAAGGCAGTGGAAAGGTCTGTGGTTGGATGTTATAAAGTCTAATTTCGGGCAAGGGGGTTTGTTTTAAGATGAGAGGGAAGACAACCAGATGCTCGGTCGGGGAAGCGGTGACGCTATTGGAAAGGAAGAATGCGCCCCCTGACAGCATCCCTCCTGTAAGAAGACCGACAAGGATGACCCGTTGCAGGATGCGCACATCCGTCTCCTTCTGCCGCTTCGCTTCAGTTGAGCCGCAGATCTATTCTCATTGATAATGGATCGAGTTGCAATGGTTAAAACCCCGAAAAAGCAGAAAAACCTCGCACAAGGGACAATTCGAAATTGGGTGGAGAAGCCCTTGTGGATCGGATGGAACATGATCGCAATGACATCGTGGAATGTCGGCAAAGAATAACCATGACCAAGGGAATGCAATGAAGGTAATGGGCGCCATCCCGGGATTCGAGCTATACTGCAACACTCATGGGTGAGCCCTGGATAGCGCAATCCCCACAGGGTATTTAAGGATGGTTAGTTCTAGGTGATTGGCCGGAAGTAATTTGACGAACAGCGAACGTAAAACCTAGCCAATCACTTAAGCAAACTGCCATTCAGGCAACTCATTTTATCAAAATACTTTCGGCGGTTTGCCTATCATCTTAAAAGGTGCTTGATGAATTGGAAATTTGTACTTCGTGGAATGGTATTTGCGATTTTCATTTTGTCCCTTGGCACAGTGGCTGTGTACCTTTATTTCTCCCGGTTCTTCATGGATCTCCCTACTGGTCCGATACCTTTGCCTCCTACGATCTCAGTCTCAGAAGGATTGCTTCCAGAAAACCAAGTCGGGTTGAAGGAGTGGGCGAAATATGGAGAGAACGACTATATTCCAGTTGGAAACGGTTTCTTTTTAAAATTAGAAGGGGGCACAGTTATCGCAGTCACGACAGCGCATAGTGTCGCACTTCACAAGTCGAATCATTCGCTCGTAACGATAGCCCTCAGCATCGCCGGGCAATCGGGATATATTGCAGAGATAGACGCACTCTATGGTGAGCCGGGAAAGCCGCGCTACGGTCGGGACATGACGGTGGATTACGTGCTGCTATGTGTGGATGTTGCCATTGATCCGGACCTGGTTTTAAGCCCTGACCCACGAGGTGAGCCACAGGCGGGCGAGAGGGTAATGCTTTACAGCGGGTTGGGAGATGGCTCGGGAGGGATGAGTGTGTATTCCGGCACGATCATGAGGGTTGATAGGAACGGGGCCTGGGCGGTAATGGACGATGACTTTTCGCCTGCCGGGATGAGCGGTTCGCCTTTTCTCAGCGAACACACTGGGAAAGTGGTGGGCATGGCGATCGTGGCTGGTAGCAGCGGGGGCAGATTGATGATTGGCATGCACCCGATCGGGTCTCTGGTTGAGAAGGCGGAGAGCGCTTCAAATTACCCTAAGATTCAGGATTATCAGCGATAAGCAAGCCCTCGGCTGAAAGGCCTTTTTTTAGGTGAGTCTTGTATTTAACTCGGATAAATTGAGAACCTTGCATGACCTATCCCTCGGTCAGGATGGTAGAATGGGCATGAATCAATGCGCCTCTGGGCTTTGGTGATGTGAGGGATTTGTTTTAGGAAATCCATTCCATCTTATTCGGATGAAGAAAATGTCGATAGGGGAGAAGCAGCTGTGAGATCTCGTTTCAATCAGCTTGCTCTTAGCTTGACCCTCATCATAGGTGTACTGGGCGTGGTAGTGATCCTGTATCAAACCCGGTATGGCCCAGGGACCACGGGCGATTCGGTACATTACCTGATGGGGGCTCAAAACCTTCTAGATGGGAATGGGTTCAGCCGATTTTCTGGTGGTGGAGAAGTTCGCCCTATTACCATGTTCCCTCCTTTTTATTCCATCGTTTTAGCTGGGTTGAAATTCATAGGGTTGGATCTTTATTTTAGCGTGAGGGTTCTACACGCCCTCCTATTCGGAATAAATATTCTCCTTGTGGCATTCTTGATCTTCCGCTACAGCCATTCTTATTGGGCATCCCTGTTTGGAGCCCTCTTGATCTTAGTCTCCAAGGAAATGGTTTTCTATCACAGCTGGGTGTTGACAGAAGCAATATTTATTTTCCTGATGCTGATGATTATTTGCTCTTTAACCCAATATCTCGATACCAGGAAATATTATCTGTTGATCTTGGCAAGCGCCCTTTTAGGCTTGGCATCACTGACGCGTTATGTCGGTCTGAGTATGACGATAGCTGGTCTAGCTTCTATTGTGTTTTTAAGTGGTACGAATTGGAGAAGGCGGTTGATGGATTGTGTGGTCTTTGGTTCAATCAGCGTAGCACCTGTTTTGCTGTGGTTGAGGAGGAATGCAGCGCTCACTGGCACCTCTGTTAACCGGTCCTTTGTTTACCACCCAATGAGCACCGAGCTGATCCAGGCCTATCGTGCAGAGGTGTCATTTTGGTTTGTTCCATACCAATTGAAGTTCCCCCACGCTTTGCGGAAAGCTCTCATGCTCCTCCTTGCTATTCCTGTGCCAGTCATTTTCTTTCTCCAAGATATTAAGGAAAAGATCATCAAAAGACAACAACCTCGCCAACCCTTTTGGACTCTACCCTGGATCTTGGCATTTTTCATGATCAGTTATACGGGTCTATTGTTCCTTAATCTAACTCTCTTAGACGCCATCTCGGATTTTAATACTGTACCCAGGTATCTGATCCCGGTTTATGTCTCAGCCGTTATCCTTTTTATTTTGGCTCTCCATCGGATCCTTGAGCAGTGGAAGAAGCGGAGGATTCTGCAGGTGGGGGTATCAGCAATCGGTCTTCTTTTAATGGGGCTTTATGCCCATCGGACCCTGGGGATCCTTCAAGATCCCCTATCCAATATAGGCTATACGGGTCTTAAACAGCAACGTCCAGATACGGTGGAGATGCTGGAATCCATTGAGAGTTCTGTGTCGATCATTTCCAATGATCCGGAAATGGTTTATATTTTCGCCGATCGTCCAGCCTACTTGCTACCTTTGAAGGTTGACTATCACACCACCCAGGAGAGGGAGGATTATGACCAGCAGGTCGAAGCCACTCGAGAGAAACTGAATCAGGGTGGCGTGATTGTCATCTTCACTCCCATGACAGAACGCGAATCGGAGGTGGTTGAACTTCTCGATGCAGAACTTCTGGATGCGTTCTTGGGCAGCGCTTTCTATGGCTACCCTGAGGCCATCGCTGAATAGATGCGGCCACCTGACGATGATCGCATTGATCGTGCCTG
>MGNI01000216.1:19679-20186 GCA_001795115.1 Chloroflexi bacterium RBG_16_48_8
GTTTACCAGCCTGCATAGGATTGTTCAGAAACAATAGTCGTTGGCGATTTGGACCCAGAAGTATTGCGGTCGGAACACAATCGAAGGATGTTACAACTTTCTCCGATGAACAAGAAGAAACAGCTTTGGCTTGCATTTTCATTTTTACTCTCTTGCTTGGGCCTCGCTCTCATTCTGCATTACACGCGTCTCGTCCCTGGAGTGAGCGGGGATTCTGTACAGTACGTGATGGGAGCAGAAAATATCCTGGCGGGTAAAGGTTACGCACGGTTTTCTGGCGAAGGTCAAATCCGACCCATCACGGGTTTTCCGCCTCTATACTCCATAGTACTCGCCGGGGTGGGATTGACCGGGATCGATCTTTTTGAGGGCGCCAGGATATTGAACGCAATTTTCTTTGGGGGAAGTATCTTCCTGGTCAGCTTGCTGATATGGAGCCATTTACGTTCCTTATGGGCATCTGTCATCGGGAGTGCGTTTATCCTGACCTCGTTATCCCTGGTCGAA
>MGNI01000216.1:20194-24738 GCA_001795115.1 Chloroflexi bacterium RBG_16_48_8
CGGCATGGTCATGACTGAACCTCTCTTTATCTTCTTGATGCTGCTGGCACTCTACACCCTGACCCGGTATCTGAGCAATCAGAGCCTTTTGTATCTGCTTCTTTCAGGCATTGTGATAAGTCTGGCGACGATGACACGCTTCGTGGGGTTGAGCCTTCTTGCCGCGGGCGGATTGTCCATTTTATTGCTGAGCCAAACCCATTGGAGGAGGCGCCTTCTTGATTGCGTGGTTTTAAGCGGGTTCACCTTTGTGCCTCTCTATCTCTGGTTGAGAAGGAACACGTCCGTTGGTGGTACGGCTTTAAACCGCGAGCTTGTTTTTCATCCGATGCAACTCACGTTGGTGCGCGTCTTTCTTGCAGAAGTTTTATCTTGGTTTGCCCCACGGATCCTGGGGCTTTCACGTCCAGTGAGGAATGTCCTTGTTCTCATCCTGGCAGTGCCTTGGCCAACCCTGTACTATATCCAAGAACTGCGTGGGATTTTTAAAGATAAAAGGCCTTCTCGCAAGGACTTCTGGTCCCTGCCGTGGGTGTTGGCTTTTTATATCGCCAGCTACATTGCGGTCTTGATTGTGAATTCCACACTGCTCGATGCCGGAACGACGCTAGGAGCTCCTCCCCGCTATCTGGCGCCAGTGTTTGTTGCCGTGGTGATGATCTTTGTGATCGCCGTCCATCGACTTCTTGAAAGGTGGACAGGCGGGCTCGTGCCAAGAATTTTGGCGTTGTCCATCAGCC
This sequence comes from Chloroflexi bacterium RBG_16_48_8, assembly GCA_001795115.1. Taxonomy (GTDB): domain Bacteria; phylum Chloroflexota; class Anaerolineae; order Anaerolineales; family E44-bin32; genus MGNI01. Next base: position 20,935 of record MGNI01000216.1, read on the forward strand.
TGTTCCTTCTTGGGCTGTATGCTCTGCAGATTGTTAACTTGGTCCGCGATCCCCTCTTAGTAGGGGGCTATTTTGAATATAAATATAAAAGGTTGGATGCGGTTCAAGAATTTGAGAAACTCGACCCAGAGGCGCCCATTATCTCCAATAATCCCGAGATGGTTTATGTGATGGCGGAGCGAACAGCCTACATGTGGCCGATAGCATTCGATCATTACAAACTGGAAGAAAGAGAAGATTATGAGGAGCAGATCGAAGCCACGCGTGAAAAATTACTCAGGGGCGGTGTGCTGATTATCTTCGGCTGGCCAGAGGGAGCGGAGGATGTGGTTTTTGATCTTCTCGAGACGGAACGTCTGGCACATTTCATCGACATATCCTTTTTCGGTTATCCTGAGGTGTTAAACAAGTGATGATCATCGAACCCTATGGATCCAATCCGTCAATCCGGGGATAAAACCATTTCACCCGAGCATTCTGCAATCAGGAAAACGTCATTTACAAAAGTGAGGGCTTCGTCATATTATGGCGGAAATGCATGAACAAGATGACCTTAGAGCAATAGGCGACAGCAAATCTCACGAACCTTTGGTTTCTGTTGTCCTGCCCATTTATGAGGAGGCAGAAGCCATCCGGGAATTGATCCCCAGGATCGTAGAAACGCTTCAATCTGAAAATGTGCGTTTTGAAATTGTAGCAGTCGATGACGGTTCAAAGGATGAGACCCCAAGGGTCTTGAGGGGGTTGAGGGAAAGAAACCCGGAGCATCTTCGTGTTGTGAGGCATTTGTACAATAAAGGGAACGGCTCAGCGCTGCGCACAGGTGCACGTGTCGCGTCTGGTGAAATCATTGTCACCATGGATTCAGATGAGCAGCATTCCCCGGAAGATCTACCCAAGCTGATTTCTAAGATCCCCCCGTATGATCTCGTGATTGGGGCCCGGATGAATACATATCAAGGGACCTGGTATCGCAGCTTAGCTAACAAGTTTTACAACCGATTTGCCTCCTGGTTGTCTCACACAGATGTTCAGGATCTCACCTCAGGCTTCCGGGCCATGCGCCGCTCGGTCGTCCTTCATTTTCTGCCCCTTTTTCCAGCGGGTTTTTCAGCGCCGACTACCACGACCTTGGCTTTCTTGAAGGCGGGATACAATGTGGCATTTGTACCCATCGACGTAAAACCTCGCACTTCTGGAAAGAGCAAAATTAAACTATGGGACGACGGGACTAAATTTGTGATCATCATTCTGCGTATGATTATGCTCTACGATCCACTACGCATTTTTCTTCCAACCGGAGGCATCCTGGCTTTTCTCGGGGTCTTGGCCTGGATTGCGGGTCTTTGGAATGCAGGACGACTGGTCCTGCCCAATTCAGCGATCTTCCTCTTTATCGCTGCAATTCTGACCTGTCTATTAGGTTTAGTATCGAGTCAAATTGCGAGCGCTCGAATTTATTATCATGGCGATGAGACCATTTTGATCGATGAAGATCCAGACTGATTTTTCACAAAGACTTTAAGATAGGACTGCGGATGGAAGGCGTGAGGATGTCTGGGAGGAGGGTGATCCAAGCAGGGTTTCGCCTCCTTTTGATTTTGGCTGCCCTCGCTCCACTTGGATACACGATCCATAAAGAATGGCCTAACCTGCAGACTTCACTAGAGGGGATTTTGTGGGGGAAATTCGCGACAGCACAATTCCTTCTCTTATTTGTGTTGGCAATAGTGGGCATCATACCATGGGCTTCGCTACGGCATTTAGGAAGTCCATTCTCTTATCCAAAGGCAACTGGCGTTTACTTCTTTACTCAGATTTTCAAATACCTCCCTGGGGGCATTTGGGCCTTCCCTGGACGGGTGGCGGTATATCAATTATTGGGCGTGGGGAGCGCGCAATCTGTTGTGAGCGTTTTCAGAGAAACCACCGCAATGTTCTTGGGGGCTGCCTTTATTGGGCTTCTGGGCTTGCTTCAAGGGCTTTCGCTATCAAAGAGTTTAAGCTGGGCGATAGGGTTAGGTACTTTGGTGAGTGCGGGGGTGATCCTGCTCATCCAAATGCCATGGTTCTGGAGATTGTTTTCATCCCTTAAGTTAATTTCTAAATCTCCTCTGACTGCCTACAGCGAGGTAGACCCCAGGCAGAGGAACGTTGGATGGCTGCCCTGGACGTTGATAGGAAGTGTATCCTTCTGGTTTCTTTTCGGTTTACCCTTCCGCCAGATGGCTTTGGCGATCTATCCTCAACTTGAAAGTCTAACTTGGCTAGAAGCCTCTTCCATATTCGCATTAGCCTGGTGTGCAGGATTCGTCGTTGTTTTCGTTCCCGCTGGCATTGGTATCCGCGAGAGCGCGCTTACTCTCCTCTTGGCAAATATCATGCCTGTCGGAGCTGCCCTCAGCCTGGCATTGCTTTCCCGAGTGGCCTGGATTGTAGCTGAAGGCATTTGGATCCTGATCACCATGGTATGGTTCAGCAGGAGCTCTGAACTGTCGTGGGAATCGCTGCGGCAGCAAAGACGGTAAAATCCATCTCTCCTTTTTTGGGGGAGATACCCTCCATTTGCATTTCCGAATCCATTCTTTGATAAAAAAAGACAGACCCAAGGTTGGATTTCTCAGCAGGATTAACCTGACGAATGTTTCACGCCTGCGAAAGGGACAGTTTGTTAGTACCTTGGTCCCTCTCTTTACAGTACCAATTCACAGGAAAGTTCGAGCTGCAGAGCAGTTTGTTGCAGGGAGAACGAAAAGATAATCGAACGCTGCGCAAAACAGACCCTGATCCAATACCACTGTTGGGGCAGGGTCTTTTAGTACCAACGTACCCAGCCCCATTGGACTTCCGTACCATGTAACAGTGCTCATGGCGCGCCTAGGATGATGGTATGCATAAACCCTGGTTCTAGAGGGAACTGGTAGGGGGGATCGTTACGGACAGCTTCAGGATTGTCCATGGGCTCATTTCTCTTGCCAGCATAAAAAACGGATGGTGTATTCGCGGAGGCGCTGCCAACAAATGAGCATTTTATCTGACAACCACGAGAGCAGTGTACTCTACTTATCCGCCTCATCAAGAGAAAGGTTGGGTTTTTAGAGTGCAGAAGGGAATGATCTCCATGAAATCATCATACTTTGTATCCATTGCAGTCCTTGTCGGTTCCATTGCGTTGTTATCCATGGTCGTTTCTCTGGGCTCTGCCGCTCCCTCAGAACCCACTTTCGTCGACGTGCCCTTCGATCATCCCTATCATGATTACATCGAGGTGCTCTACCAAGAGGGCTATGTGGCGGGATGCAGCACAGATCCTCTCATGTATTGTCCTGATCAGATCATGAATCGTGCTGAGAGTGCCGTCTTTGTGGAGCGTGGGACGCATTGGGCGGAATATATGCCAGCTCAACCCACAGAGCAGTTCTTCGCCGACGTGCCGATCTCAGAGTGGTTCGCCAAATGGAGCACGGCCTTGAGGAACGATGGCTACACCGATGGTTGTGGTACGGATCCACTGGTTTACTGTCCCCTACAGGAACATACGCGCACGGAAGGCAGTGTCTTCTTCCTGCGCATGATGCATGGGGTGGACTATGTGCCACCCGAACCGCAAGGGATCTTTACAGATGTCTCATTAGACTGGTGGGGCGCGAAGTGGGTCGAGGCAGCTTACAGCGCCGGCTTGATCCCGGCCTGTGAGACGGAGCCTGAGCCAAGATTCTGTCCGGACGATCCACTAGACCGCGCCATGGGTGCCTACATGATGGTGCAGGCCAAGGACTTACCGTTGCCAACACCCACGATGAT
>MGNI01000216.1:24770-34092 GCA_001795115.1 Chloroflexi bacterium RBG_16_48_8
GCCCTGCCCACCTCGACGCCTTCGCCGATGCCCTCGCCAACGCATACACCCAACCCTTCGGCAGGGGCGATCATTGCCGACCACACCACAGTAGACTTGAGCCAGATACCCGATGAATGGATCGAACAGGTCAAGCAAAACACTCGTGTGTACTATGGTCACGCCTCGCACGGCGCACAGTTGACAGGGGGTCTCGACCGCATATCGGATCGCGATTCTTTCTATGCCTTTGCTGAAGGATATTCTCTCCCCCAGGTCCCGAACACGCTCGATTTTCTCAGTACCTACAACGATCCCGATATGTTCTTTTCGGAAGTCCAGGGCATCCTGGATGCCAACCCTTCCATCAATGTGGCCATGTTCGCATGGTGCGGCGAGGCATCCTGGTATGACATCGATCTGTACACCTCCCAAATGGAAGCCCTCGAAGCTGCCAACCCAGACGTTACTTTTGTTTACATGACCGGCAACACACAGGAGGGTTTCGATTCGGGTTATGAACGCTATTTATTCAATCAAGCCCTTCGCCAATATGCCAGAGAGCATGACAAAGTTCTCTTTGACTTTGCTGACCTGGACGTTTGGTATGGAGACGAGTACACGCCGGATGTCTATGACTATGATGACTATGGAAGAAAACCGTTGGTGACAGACATTCCCCTGGAACACCCTCAGTGGCACGGCGATGATTGGGGACACACAACCTGGGAAAGCTGTGAAAACAAGGCTAAGGCGGTATGGTGGATGCTGGCGAAAATTACAGGATGGAATGGGGAGTAGGAGAGTAGAGCGAATGATGTTGAGTGGAAAATGGTTGAATAAAAAATGGCTGGTTCTAATGTTTTTGTTGAGCGTTTTAGTCGGCACCTATGCGGTGGGAGCGTCATCCATCCAGGATCAGAGAGGTGAATATTTCGCTATGGATCTCCAGGGTTCACAACCCAACAGCCTCTCCCCCTTTGCTGCTCAGGCATGTAATGCTGATCTCAACGCAGATGGTCGGACGGATGCGACAGATCTCGATTGGATGGTCAATGCTGTCCTTTTAGATAATCCTGAAAATCTATGTGTAGATCTAAATACGGATGGTCATCTAAACGTCCTCGACCTGCAGTTTCTGATCAATCTCATTCTGAACCCCCCAACTGGGAATACTTACTATGTCTCCACATCCGGGAGCGACTCGAATGATGGTTCCATGGAGCGACCCTGGGGGTCCATCATGCATGCTGTCAGGAATTCCGGCGCGGGGGATACAGTTTATGTAAGAGGGGGTACGTATTCGGAAAGCGAAATGTGGATCCGAGGGTCATTGGGCCATGGAGGTGAGCCGGGTGGAATGTGGACCCTGGCAGCCTATCCCGGGGAAACCGTGGAACTTACGGGCAGGATCGTTATCGAAGCCAGTTGGGTGAGAGTTTCGGGTTTCTCCATGACGGGCAGCAGTGGCATCGCGGTGCGACCCGGGTCAGGGGTCAGGCCGACAAATGTTGAGATTCTCAATAATCGGGTTACCGGTACAGGTTATCGATATGAGGCGATCAGCTACAGAGGCGACAACGGTCTCATTGAAGGCAACTTTATCGAGGTCAACCAGAGCAACACCACGGATCATGGGATCTACCTGCATGCAGGTGCGAACAATGTGGTTCGCAATAACTATATCAAAAAGGCCCATGGATATGGCATCCATGTCTATGATGAGGACAAGGGCTATGACTATGTCCATCATTATGAAAATGTTTTGATTGAAAACAACACCGTAAATCATACCGAGACGAGAGCAGGCATTGTCCTGGGCAATGGACCTGAGATCTCCTTTGACGGCGTTGTGATCCGGAACAATGTGCTGGTAAACAATGGTACGAATGGTATTCAAATTCAGAATTATGGTGGCACATTTATCCGCAATGTCCAGATCTACAACAATACAATTTATGCAAGTCACTATGCTCTGACAATATCGGCTGAAAGCGGAGGCTCGATCAGCAACATCACCGCCAAGAACAACATCTTCGCCGCATCCGACTCCTCGCACATCGATAGCAGTGGCGTTACGAATGTTCTTCTCGATCATAACCTCTACTGGCAGCCCCAATCTGTAGGAACGGGGGTATCAGATGACCATCCCGTCTATGGCGATCCACTTTTCCTGGATGCTTCTTCGGGTGACTTTCATTTGCCGCCGGGAAGCCCAGCGTGCGGGGCGGGGGAAGCGGGGGTGGATATCGGGGCTTATGCATGTCAGTGACCAACAGGGTCACGATCATTGGCGGAAGGAAGCGTTGTTGGCTGGAAAAGTGGGTTGCAATGGCGATGGGTGAGTGAAAACGATGAAGGTAAAACGACTATTGATCTCTTTGCTTTGTTTGGGAATATTGTCTTCGGCACAACTGGCAGAGGCAGTCCCGATGGAAGATCAAATTCGTTCAGGGCAGGTCTCCACAGCAGATAAGATCGTTCCCGATCACCCCAGAATGTGGATGAGAGGCGAATGGGATTGGGATCCGAATAACGTCGGAAGTTTTGCCTGGAGAATTCTGCATGGTGAAACACAGGATTGGCCCTGGGGGGAATCCTCGGCCAATGACCAGGCGAAATTTGAGTTTGAATATTCTGCCGGTGAGAATGATGGATCCTCGTACGGTGAGGATAATATGTACCGCAATTATGACCATGATTTTGCTTACAGAGTTTTAGAGCCCATCATTGCTGGCAAAGCGCAAAAGTTAGGCTGGGGGCAAGGTTATGCCGGCGATTACAACCTTGACCACACGGCGGATGAGTATTTTACGGATGCCAGGGAAAAGCTAATCAATCTCGTGGAGATGGCTCCGCAGTATGAGACCACTTATATCGTTTGCCTTTATGGCTCCACTGCCTATGACTGGCTCGTCGATGAGACCTTTACCAATGGAAATCCCGTGTTATCGGAAGCCAACAAGGTCCATATTCGGGAGCGCTTGATTGTCCACGCGGATCAGTTGAAAAGCCAGGCTCCTGAACTTGGCCCCTTTTTTGATGCGACGAACACGGACAATTTCTACTATGCCATGGTTGGGCTTGCGCTCTACGAACCCTCCCGGACCAATGATCCCGGCTATGCAGGTATCAACGCCAAAGCAAAGGATTATCTGGATGATTTTGATACCTACGTGGTGGGAAGGTTGCTGCCTGCGCTGAACGAACAAGGGGGAGACGGCGGGTGGCATGGGGGACTGAGCAGGATTTCGGGTCCTTATCTGGTGGGAGGCATGTATGAGTCTGACGACAATGTTGTAATTCTGATGCTGGCTCCGGTGTTGTTGGCGCATGCCACAGCCACGGGCCAACCCTTGGAGGAATCACTTTTCAACACCGGCATGCTCAAGTATTTTGTGGAATTTCAGGCTCACATGATCCGCCCTACGCAGCTCGACCAGTTCTACGAAGCGACCTATTTGGAAGTGGGGGGTGCCACGGACGAGTGGAACCGGATGGCATGGATTTTACCCATGCGTGCTTACAGCAGGAGAAGGTTTAGCCCGGATGTAGAGCAGCAGCGCTTGGGAGAATTGGGGGCCTGGATTCGCACCAGTTTTGGGAAGGGATTCACCGACTACGGCTCCTGGGACACGATCGATCAGCTGCTTTTCGAGGATAAATGGGTTAACCCTCGTTCTCCAGAGGAAATTGGTTTTTCAACCACACGACGTTTTGACAAGCTAGGCTGGGTCTTTATGCGAGAGGGCTTCACCTCCCCCGACGATTTAGCAGCACTCTTCATCAGCCAGCGCTACCACTGGAGTCGCCTTGACCCTTATGCCCAGAACTCCTTCACCCTGGAGAGAAAGGGCCAGCTCATCGAGGGCTTCCAGAACACGGTCCACATCGACGGTGGAACCCAGCGCACCATCTCGAATTTCCCCACCATCGCGCAGGGGGTCGAGACCTATGCCCCGGGTTCGATCTACGACGTGGGACCCGGCATCCTGGCCTTCGAGAGCAACGATACCTACGACTACATGCTGGGCGATGCCAGCCATGCCTATGATCCCGCCAAGCTCTCCCAATTCACCCGACAACTGGTTTACCTCAAGCCGGATATCTTCATTGTCTTCGATAAGGTCGTAACAGCTAATCCGAATATTGAGAAGAAGTGGGTAGTTGACCCTGCGGCGGCTCCTCAGGATCAGGGGAACAACCTCCTCACAGTGACCAACGGGAACGGCATGCTGTGGATGAAACGCTTGCTGCCGGTGAGCGCTTCGGTCTCCCTCTCGGGGTCAGAGATTGGGGTTATGCCCCGCCAAGCGGGAACAGAGACAATCTTCCTGCACGTGATGCAGGCGGTGGATGCTGGAGTGGGGGCCGCGGGAGTAACTGCGGACGATGCCACGGTTACTCAGGATGGGGATTGGTTCCACGTGCAGGTTGGGAGCCATCAGGTGAGCTTCAGCAGAGAAGGCGGGTTTGAATTCGATGGCCAAGGGGCTGCGGCGCGGGAGGACCTCAATCAGGACGGGTTGGTGGATGAAGCGGATGTGCAGCTCTGCGCTCAAGTTATCTTGGGTTTTGAGAGTGATCCCATCCTGGTGGGTCGGGCGGATGTGAATGGGGATGGAAGCGTGAACGCAGTAGACCTGCAGCAGATTGTGAACGTCGCTTTGGCGGAGTGAGAAAAGCGAGGACGGGGGATGGGCATTCAGGAGTAAATAGCAGGAGGGTGGGGAAATGAAATGTCAAAACAGGTTTTATCTCGTTGGATTGTTGATTGCACTTGCACTTACGTTTGCTCTCATAGGTCCGGATGCTCAAGCCGCGTTCAATTATGTGATGGGGACGGATTTCTTTCCGGAGCCAAACATCCCCATGCCCGCCAAAGGGGAGACAGTTATCGACCCCAATTTTGGCTTAGGGATTATACGCATTACGGATAAGGAACTGGATGGTCATTCGCGCTTCGACCGTATGGTCCTGACGCCCGAGTACTCCAGGTCTGCTATCGAGAACGCCGATCGCTCAAAGATCCTGTTGATGCATGAGGAATACTACATTTATATCTACGATGCCCATACTTTCCAACTGTTGAAACGACTATCCCAGTATGATGGCGGCACCATCCCCGCCCATACGGAGAGCGGAAACGAACCCCGCTGGGATGCGACAGATCCCAATGCCTTCTACTATGTGCGAGGCATGAGGTTTCTAAAATATGATCTGAGCACGGATACATCCACGCTCATTCACGATTTTGAAATAGAGTATCCGGATGGTTGGTGGCTTGGAAATGATGTCGAAGGTGAGCCTTCCATGGATGCTCGTTATTGGGGCTTCTTTGTACGCGGCAGTCCCCCAGAGTATCCCGATTGGGATCGATTTGTTGCCTTCACCTACGATCTGCAAACTGACACCATTCTGGGGGAATTGAAAGAAGACAATCCCTATGGTGTTGATCCTGGGGGAAATACCATCAGCATCAGTCCTTATGGCGATCGGGTGATCATTGAACACTTTTGGCCCACGCCGACCACATCCTACAACCTGGATTTCACGGACCCTGTTCAACTCGGCCACGATGGGCATAGTGATCTGGGTATCGACGCAGAGGGCAATCAGGTTCATGTGATCAAAGACGATGCCAATGATGTCATCGCCATGTTGGACCTTCGAACGGGAAAACGAACCAATTTAGTAAGGCTCCCCGTGACAGGATCCTGGGACACGGAACCGGGTATGCATATCTCCGGCAATAACTACAACAAGCCCGGCTGGGCGGTGGTATCGACATCGGGTGGTGGTTCGGGCACATGGGCCTATCATCAAATCTACATGGTTGAACTGAAGGAGAATCCCAGAATCTGGCGAATCGCTCACACACATGCGACAAGTTATGACTATTGGGGCTCGCCCAAAGCGACGATTAACCGCGATGGAACCCGTATTTACTTCGGTTCCAATTGGAACGCTGGCGAAGCCGCGGACCTGAACACCTACATGATCGAGTTGCCCCAGACCTGGTGGGAGGATCTGGGGGGAACTTCTCCCACAACCTTCATCGACGTCCCCCTCAGCCACTGGGCACATGATTATATCGAAACGCTCTATCAACAAGGTTTTATCACCGGCTGCAGCACCGATCCCTTGATGTATTGCCCTGATGACACTATGACTCGTGCTGAGAGTGCTGTCTTTGTGGAGCGTGGGATCCATGGCGGGGACTACCTGCCCATTCAGCCCAAAGAGCAGATCTTCGTCGATGTTCCTTTGTGGGAGTGGTTTGCCAAGTGGTCTACAGGCCTCTGGAACGATGGTTACACGGCTGGTTGTGGCACAAACCCCTTGGTTTACTGCCCCTTACAGGGGCACACCCGCACCGAAGGTTGTGTCTTCTTCCTGCGCATGTTGAAGGGGACGGATTATGTGCCTCCCGATCCGCAAGGGATCTTCAGCGATGTGTCGCAGGATGGGTGGGGAACCAAATGGATCGAGGCAGCCTACAACGCGGGGATCATCCCCGCTTGTGAAAGCACACCCGAATTGCGCTTTTGCCCCAATGTTCCCCTGGATCGGGCTATGGCGGCTTACATGATGGTGCAGGCAAAGGAGATAGATTCGCAGTAGGGGCGCACGGCCATGCGCTCTTACACGAAGCTCTTAAAAGTTCCGATCCTGTGGGAATTTTCCTGGGTAGGGGCGCTGTAGGTTTTTTGAGGACAGCATCAGGGAAGTGCAACGGGTTAAAAAGGAAATTGGATGGAAAAAATTTCTCGCAGCGTACCAATCTTGAGTCTGGCAAACAATTTGCGGACTTCAGCATGCACTCGTCCGTGGTTACATTCCAGCCTCGTCTTGTCACTCTTATGCAGTCTTGTTATTACAGCCTTTATCGCTCCAGGGGGAAGTGCACTGCAAAGTAATTTTTATTACGTAGCTACGGATGGCGACAATGGCAGCGGGGACGGCTCTCTCGCTCATCCCTGGGCTATACACCATCACACATACCCTGAGTGCTGTTCCAGACGGCAGTACCATCTTGGTTCGACCTGGAATTTATACGGGACGAATCAGCCTGAGAGGAACCTTTTCGCAAGGCGTTACCGTCCGCTCTGAGATTCCCTATCAGGCCCGCTTGCGAAATAGCGGCACAGTGATCACCTGTTTCTATGGTAAGGGGATCACCATAGAAGGTTTTGACATCGCCCATAGCGAGCCTGGGGCGGATGCCCTGGTAATTCAGATTCAAGATTTAATTGGAGACCCGGCGGGGAGGATCGCGTCAGCCGGATTACGCTGCGAAATAACATCCTGCACGACAGCTACAACAACGACATCCTCAAGGTCAATAACGGTGCCGGGGATATCCTCATTGAAGGAAATATTTTCTATAACCAGTCCGGCAGCGACGAGCACATCGACATCAACAGCGTCACCGACATCATCGTCCAGGACAATATCTTCTTCAATGACTTCGCCGGGAGTGGGCGCGTCAATGAGAATAACACCAGCAGCTACATCGTGATCAAGGATAGCAACCAGGACGACGACGCTTAAGTCGGAAGCAGGCACATCATTGTTCGACGGAATGTCTTCCTCAATTGGGAGGGCTCAACGGGCCATAATTTCGTCCTGATCGGGGAAGATGGGAAGCCCTATCACGAAGCTGAAGATGTGCTGATTGAAAATAACCTCCTCTTGGGAGATTCGTCCAACGTTATGAGGGCTCCCTTCGGGGTAAAAGGCGGACGGGATATCACCTTCCGCAACAACACGGTCGTCGCTGACTTGCCTTCATTAGCCTATGGTATGCGATTGAACACGGAAGGTAGCAATCCGCCCAACGAAGAGATTCGCTTTTACAACAATATTTGGTCCGATCCGACGGGAACGATGGGAGCAGAGAATCCATCTTGGCTCAACGATTTCTCAGATACACCTATCAGCCAGACGAGTTCTTTCCAATTGAACAATAACTTGTACTGGAAGGGGGGGGTTGACCTTCCCAATGACGCCAATGAATTCGACGCCACCTATTCGCATACTTTTATCGTTGCCCTTCTCCGGGGCACAAACGCAAGGAGGCGGTGGTCTATTTCTTACGGATGATGTACGGAAGAGATTATCAGCCACCAGAGCCGAAGCATTACTTCAGCGATGTGGATTACAGCGATTGGTCGGGGAAGTGGGTCGATGCCGCCCAGGATGCAGGGATCGTCGAGCCATGTGGGACGAACCCATTGCGCTTCTGCCCGGAGGAAACGCTCAAGCGCAAAGTGGCGGCATATATGATGTACCAGGCCAAGGGACTCGCGTTTCTATAACCTTTTCCTTCGAAGGTGTCTCCAAGGAGTGAGCAACTCGCGCTTCTATTCGATAGCGAGGTCGAATTTCATTGGGATTAAAGTACCGAACTAGCAAGTACTTCGGTACCGTTTATACGACGTCTCGTCCTCACTAGAATGGAGGCAGGCAAAGATTGTGAATCCATCCCTACGTCTTCCCAGGGTTGATGAACGACTCCCTGGATGACGATTTCATTCCTATGTTTGGGAGGATTGGGAGTCAACTGATGCAATTCTCTATCCGCTTATGGCCTCTGCATATTTGCAGTGAGATCGGATAAGGACCAGGTTTGTATTGGTTTCTTTTGTGTGTACGAAAGCTGTTAGAGGATTCAATCGATGTATCATGGTCCATTTCGCATGGATCATCATGAGGTGAAGGATGAGACGATTTCGGTATTTTTCGTTGCTGGTGCTGGTGCTTGTTCTTTCATCGGTTGTGGCTTCTGGGGGTCAGGCTGGCGTCGGGAGTTTTGAGGCTGGACAACAGAGTGAATCCGTCTTTCCATTCTCGAGTGTGGAACTCAATGGTCAGGCGGGCGACCGCGAGAATCGTAATCGTGGGGATGGCATCATCTTGCTCACACAGCCCTATACCGTCATTGCGGACATCGTTGTTGGCAACCACGAGAACAACGATACCAGCCCTGGCAGTCGTGCTGCTGAATACGTTGGCGACGGGCAACGAAAACTGGCTAAGGGCGGTTTTGAACCGCCCCTTCCTTACTACTCCCAATGGAATGTCAATTATGACGCCTGGGGCGTGTATGAGGGCTCGGGTTACTCCGTTGCTCCGGCCGGGAATGGCGAAAGCTATGCCATCTATCGGCCGACCATCGGAGTCCCTGGTTATTATGAGGTCTTTGAGTGGCATGGCTGGCACGGGGATAGGCAAGAGTCCTATCAAGAAGGCACCCAAGTTCCGCATGAGATCCATCATGCCAGTGGGGTTGTCACGATCAATGTGAATCAGCAAATCAACGCCGGACAATGGAATTCGC
>MGNI01000216.1:34098-34353 GCA_001795115.1 Chloroflexi bacterium RBG_16_48_8
CCTTCCAATTTGCCAAGGGTACGTCAGGTCATGTAAAGATCAGTAATCAGGCCGATGGGTACGTGATCGCTGATGCCATCCGTTTTCTCTGGCGTGGCGCTGCAGCGGCGGGCAGCTTTGTCGATGTCCCCACCGATCATCCCTATTTTAAATATATTGAAGCCTTGTATCAGGGCGGTTATGTCGCAGGGTGCAGCGAGAACCCACGCATGTACTGCCCGGGTGATGATTCATTGCGCGAGCAGATGGCGGTTT
>MGNI01000216.1:34417-40586 GCA_001795115.1 Chloroflexi bacterium RBG_16_48_8
CGATGTGGACTTGAATTCATGGGCCCTGAAATGGATCAATCCCATGTGGAATGAGGGCTTCACTGCCGGGTGTGGCACCAATCCGCTCATCTTCTGCCCTTCTCAGTGGCACAAACGTAAGGAGGCGGTGGTCTATTTCTTACGGATGATGTACAGAAGAGATTATCAGCCACCAGAGCCGAAGCATTACTTCAGCGACGTGGATTACAGCGATTGGTCGGGGAAATGGATCGATGCTGCCCAGGATGCGGGGATCGTCGAGGCGTGTGGGACGAGCCCATTACGCTTCTGCCCCGAGGAAACGCTCAAGCGCGAAGTGGCAGCTTACATGATGTATTATGCCAAAAACCTGGGACCACCGTCCTTCGATTTCTCCCTTTCGTTGAACCCATCAAGCGGTTCTATAACGCAGGGCTCGGAAACGAGCACAACGGTTACTGCGACTTTGGTAAGTGGGACCACGCAGCAAGTGAGCTTGTCCTGCTCAGGTCTGCCCTCAGGCGCCTCCCATTCTTTCAACCCATCTTCCATATCTCCGACAGCTTCTTCGGTATTGACAATCTCAACTTCATCCTCAACCCCCGAAGGCACATATTCGATAACCGTTACGGGAACGGGTGGCGTAAAAACTAGAACTGCAACGTATACGCTTACTATTACTGATGGTGGACTGCCGTCCGAAATAGTTGCAAATAGCGGTTCTCCTGCCGATATCCAAGCAGCAATAGATATGGTTAATGCAGGTGACACGATACGTATACCTGCAGGAAGGTTTGCTTTTGATGGTCGCATAGAGCTCTCAAAGGAGGGCATCACCGTCACAGGAACCGGAACAAACGAAACAACTCTTTATAGATCAGCAGAAGGTACCAATTCGGGATTTTTCAAAATTAGCGGGAATAAAATTACAATTAAAAATATTCGATTCTTAGGCATAAGCGACCCTGACTCTAACTCTGCTGATAGGGGGATTTACATCGGCAATGAAATAGATTTTCGAATAACAGGCTGTTATTTTGAACATTTTGGCCACTCAGGAATAAATGTCTATGGCAAAGATGCTCGAGGGGTAATAGACCATTGTAAATTCGTCGACATTTGGAAACCCGCAATTAGAAACCTAGGCTATGGTGTAGCAGTAGAACGCGACAATTATTGGGAAGAGAATGTGCAGTTAGGTGGACCAGACGCTGTATTCATAGAAGACTGCGAATTCATCAGATTTCGACACGCAGTTGCTGCTAACGCAGGAGCACATTATGTGTTTAGATACAATAGCGTTTGGAATGATAAAGATGACAATTATTATAGAGGAAGCCAAGCAGTAGACGCGCACGGACAAGGTTATGGTTCTACTGTAGGAACTCGAGCAGTAGAGGTTTACAACAACATCTTAGAAACAACCGTTGATGGGGACAGTAATGCCGCACTTATCCGCGGTGGAGATGGCGTAATATTCAACAACACAATTAAGGGATACAACTACGCAGTTACACTTACGACTGAAGGAGACAGCAAATACCAAATACACGACCTCTGGATATGGAATAACGAAGGCGCAAAGAGTGGAGAAGTAAGCAATGCACACCCAGACCAACTCGAAGAAGAACGAGATTACTATTTAAGACAAAAGCCAGGTTACACACCTTACACATATCCGCATCCTTTGACTTTAAACGGGTTGTCACCGTCCTTCGATTTCTCCATTTCGCTGAGCCCTTCAAGCGCTTCTATTAGCCAAGGCTCAAGCGTAAGCACGACCGTCACGGCGATCCTTGTGAGTGAGACCACGCAGCCTGTGAGTTTAACGTGCTCAGATTTGCCATCAGGCGCCTCTTATTCTTTCGACCAACCTTCAGTAAATCCGACAGCGTCCTCGACCTTGGCCATCTTAACGTCCTCCTCAACTCCCGCAGGCACTTATTCGATAACCGTTACGGGGACTGGTGGAGGAAAGACGAGAACCGCAACGAAGGAGGCGGTGGTCTATTTCTTACGGATGATGTACGGAAGAGACTATCAGCCACCAGAGCCGAAGCATTACTTCAGCGATGTGGATTACAACGATTGGTCGGGGAAATATAGATCGATGCCGCCCAGGATGCGGGGATCGTCGAGGCGTGTGGGACGAGTCCATTGCGCTTCTGCCCGGAGGACCCACTCACAAGATCTGTCGCAGTCTATATGATGGCACAGGCGAAAGGGTTGAAATGATCTTGGGGCGGGAGGATACATCCGAAGTTGTACATCGAGCAGATGTGAACAGGGATGGTAAGGCTAGTGCCCTCGACCTTCAGAGGATCATCTATCTCTCCATTTCGAGATGATTTCTTTTTCGCTCCTTCACTAGTACCACTGTACCCCAATCGCAAGTACTAATGTACTGTGGTTTCCACCAGAGAGGCTCCTTAAAATGGGATTGTTCGAGATCACCTCGAGGTGGACAATTTTTTAATGAAGCGATCCTTTCTTTCGGTTCTTCTCCTTGGAACGATTTTCCTTTCTGCTATTGCTGTAGGTGCAGCTATCGCCAAAGCTTCTGGGGGCGGTTTGTCAAGCGATCCTATTCATTCTAATACCTTTTTAATGTTATCTCCAAGCAGCGCAATATCCTGTCCCCCGACGGACAATCGTTCTTCGCATGACACACTTCCGCCACCCAATTACACAACCTTCACACCACCCACATTGGGGGGATCCTACTGCGATACCACTTTTGGGACAGTGGTCAAACGCCTCACCAACACGGACATGGGGCACGCAACGAATAGTGAGGTCTCATACTTCAACATTGATGATTCTTACTTCATTGCCGTAGACGATAACGTCACATATCTGTTTGATGGTCAAGATGGGCATAAGATCAAGGAATTAGGGGTGGGGGGCATTCGACCCTGGTGGGTGCGCTGGCCTCGGACGAATTACTACACCGCAAATGGACAGAAAGAGACCTTTGATCCAACCCAACACTTTTACAAATACGAGGGAAATGAAATTCGCCTTTATCGTGTGGACACGTTGGAATATATTGTGCTCCACAAGTTCAGTGAATATACGGAGATAGGGCCTGCCGGGGGTGAGGGGGATATCTCACAAGATGGTCGTTATTGGGTTTTGGATGGAAAGAAACCGGAGGGCGATCTTGTTTTATTTGCATACGACCTGCTTAATGACGTTAGGGGTTCCGAAGTTCCTTTTGAGGTTGGAGATGTGGGGGGCAAGGGTTCAGGTGTCGATTACGCTGTCATCAGCCCCAGCGGAAAGTATGTGGTCATCGCCTGGGACGCAGGTCGCGAGGATCCCTTTACCGATGATAAAGGCTTCCAACATTATGGAGTTGAGGTTTTCGACCGGGCGACCTGGGAGTATCAGAGACGGGTCCATCCCATTCGAATCCATTTTGATCTGGGTTACGACAGCTCTGGTCGTGAGGTCCTCTTCGCTACCGCCGGCAACAATGCAGAGGATCTGGCCAGCTTCAACGTCCCGGATCTGGCGATAGGCGATGTTGTCATGGTTCGGCTGGATGATGGCGTTGGCACGAAGCTCCTTGATGTTCCCCGCTGGGTTCACCAGACGACGGCTTTTGCTGCTGGTCGCAACCAATATGTCTTTATCGCCTTCGAGGTGACGTCGGAGGACCCGACCCAGGATTGGGCGCCCTATTGGGGCGAGATCATCGTCGTCGCTACCGATGGCTCGGGTGATGTGGTTCGCCTGGTCCACCATCGTTCACGGAGAGTTGGCGATCAGACCCAGAAGGCCTTTCAGCCGGATTTCTTTCCGAATAATGCTGGGGACAAGATTGTATTTCAAAGCACCTATGGTTTGGGCAGCACCAACCTGTACATGTTCGACTTTGAGGGAGGTGGAGAGGTGGAAGTCCCCACCTTCATCGATGTGCCTTTCGATGATCCTTACCATGATGAAATTGAGATCCTGTATCAAAATGGCTATACTGCGGGATGCAATACCGATCCCTTGATGTATTGTCCTGAGCATATCCTTAACCGAGCTGAGAGTGCTGTATTTGTGGATCGGGGCAACCATGGCGCTGATTTCGACCCTCCAGATCCGACGGAGGTGGTCTTTGATGATGTGGTCTTGGACGCCTGGTATGCCGATTGGGTGCATACCTTATGGGATGATGGGTTCACATCAGGCTGCGGTACAGATCCGCTCATTTACTGCCCGGATCAAGAGCACACACGGGCGGAAGGCTGTGTCTTTTACCTGCGGATGATGTACGGAGCGGATTATGAGCCCCCAGAGGCAAAGGGTTATTTCAAAGATGTGGAACCGGGCGTGTGGTATGAGAGGTGGGTAGATGCTGCTTGGGAGGCCGGGAACATTGAACCCTGCGCCACCGAGCCCGATCTGCTCTTCTGCCCTGAAGACGGGCTTACCAGGGCGGTAGCTGCCTACATGATGGTCCAAGCCAAGGATCTAGGCCCCTAATCGTTCCTGCAAGGGAGTCTTGTCCTTGAAAACGGAATAAGACTGGCAATTCCGACCTCTCTCCAAAGGTGGGGAGAGGGTTTGATTCAGGGGCGGTGAGCCCCATCCCCTCTCCCCGGTTGGTGGGGGGCGTTTGCCTCAGCCATCCGAATAGGAGAGTGACCTCCTAGACAGAAGTTCGCTTGCTATGATCCAGGATCATCTCAAACGATTAAGCTGAGGAGCACCACCGCAAATATGGGTCCCACCAACGCCCAAGCCACCCTTGGGCTGATCTTGTGGGTAGATTTAGGTCGAAGTGAGGCGAGCCGGTGATTGATCTCAGCCTCCCTCAAGATCTCTTCCTGTCTTACTTTCGCCAACCTGTAATAATGTTCACTGCTGTACATGGTTTCCTCCCTTGGTTTCCTGTTATCCCTGAAGCTCTGACCTTAAGGTCATTCTTCGATTTGAGGCTCTGCCGAGAGCCTTGAAGTTTATCCTCCATCAGCCTAGCTGTTGTGTCGTTCTTTCGGTGGCCGATTTTCTTAGACTCTCTTTCTGACCTAACAGTAGCAGGGAAGGGTTTTCTTTTTGTGTGTGAAATCGTTTATTGAGCATGTTTTTGCAGAATGTGAGCACATCTGCTGGTTCCTCTGGGTGCATTCCGCAGGGTGTTGCATCTTGTATTCTCAACCCCAAAGGCAAAATACAACATCAGGTGGAATACACCCGATTCCTCTCGACTGGGTGGCCTTTTTGCGGTGAGTCACCCTGTGGTTTGAAATTGGCTTCGAAAGGGCCCGATTGGATCATGTGGGGTGGGTGCTCTCGATGAGAGAGTGGAGATCGAAAGAGGCTTATGGAGTTTGAGACCCTTATTGGTCGTGCTATACTCATCATCGCCGAAGGAAACCTTTCGAGGCCGAGAGACCAATACACACTGTAAAAATATCCGAATCAGACATGTCTAAATTAGAAGTCTATCTGCTTGGACAATTCAATGTCCTGAAGGATCATAAAGCTGCCGAGATTCCCTCTCGCCCGGCGCAATCCCTTTTGGCCTATCTCATAATGTCCGCAGGCACAGCTCACCGCAGAGAGCAGCTAGCGGGTCTTCTATGGCCAGAAGCCAACGAGTCCAACGCCAGGAGCAACTTGCGGCACGCTTTATGGCGACTTGGGCAAACTGTTGGAAAGGAATATTTCCTCACGGATAAAATTTCGGTAGCTTTCAATGCCCATTCAGATTATTGGATGGATGCAGCTATTTTCGAAGGGGAGGATGAGAAAGGGGGAACAACGCAAGATCTTCTCGAAGTTGTCTCGATGTACGGCGGTGAGCTTTTGCCCGGTTTCTATGATGACTGGGTCATCTTGGGACGTGAACGATATCGAACCCTTTTTGAAAAGAAGATACAATTTCTCCTTGACCGCTTAATAGAGGAAGAACGTTGGACGGATGTCCTGGAATGGGGGGAGCGATGGATCGCTATGGGGCACGCTCCGGAGCCAGCTTACCGCGCCCTCATGTTCGCTTATTGTGGTTTGGGCGATACAGCTAGGATGGCGTCCACCTATCAGCGATGCATCAAGGCTCTACGAGAGGAATTGGGGGTTGAGCCTTCCGAGGAGACGAAGGCTACTTATGAATATCTGGCCAAAGGGGGAAGACCGACAGTCCCACATTGGACGGCAGCAGCGCCTGTAGCTGATGTCGATGCCACCACGG
>MGNI01000216.1:40593-45428 GCA_001795115.1 Chloroflexi bacterium RBG_16_48_8
TAGGCTGCTTAAACAATGGCGCACGCAAGGGGTCGATATTCTGGATATTGCCAGTCTGGCGATTGTGCAAGCCAGTCCAAGTCGACTGCCCTTTGAGGATGCAGACGCTTCGCTCCTGATCCGCAGTGCGCTACACCATGCGGTTGAAGTCAGCCCCTGGTTGGAGAGGGTCAGATCCGAGGATGTTGCGGTTGAAGCCCTCATGGAAGTCTATGATTCTTATCCCAGACCGCACATTCGCGGTCGCATCGTTGGAGCCTTGAAGGATTTGGAGGCAGACGCTGCCACAGATGCCCTTCTGCGCATAGCCACGCAGGATGACGCCGCTTCCATACGATCTGAAGCAGCTGTAGCTGCTGCCATGCGAGGGCAACTGGTAACTGTGGTGGAGAGTTTGTTGGAAGAGGTGAACTTGAGGGGTGGAGCCGCTGCCATGGCGGCCTTTGTGACAGTGGCAGATGAAGTTGGTTTGCCAGAGGATGTGGGACCGTATCCAAAATTCTCGGTGGCCATTGCATTGGCCCAACGACGGTGGAGAGAATATGCCAGCACTATTTTGAAGCAATGCGCAAGGGCGGCGTTGGGCGGCGCCATCGCAATGGCACTGGTCGCAGATGTTCAGCTTTTACCAGGGGCAATTTTAAACCCAGAGGGATTTCGTCAGAATTTGGAGTTAGTACCCCTTCAGTTGACATTAATTGCCAGTGCGTTGTTAGGTTTATTTTGGGGAGGGCTGTTGGGTGGAGCCATGGGTTTTATGACGGGACTTGCAGATGCCCTTTGGCAGGGAAAGACAAATCGCAGATGGCGATTATTCTTTGCTGGCTTGGCAGGCTTGGTGCACTCCTTCATTCTTATTATGATGTCGCTTTCGGGAGGTTTCCAACCTGTTGCGGATGCGTCGATCTATGTCCCGCTTTACATCCTTTATGGGCTTGTTATTGGAGCAGCATTGTCGCTGGTCGTTCCGCGAAGGGGGGCAGCCGCAACCTTCAAAGCCCAGTTGCTAAGATCTTTATGGGCTTTTTTCGTTATTTCCATTGTGACATTTCCTGTGATCTACAGCGTATATCGGGAGAAGGCTGCAACAGACATCGTTGTTGATTTGATTTTCGCTTTGATTTTCCCTGTTGGGCTTGGGATTGCATTGCATACTCGCGGTGCTCCATCCGGCAAGATTCGTGAAAGCCTCCATCAAGGGGTCATTTCCGATTGAACCGACTTAACCATAAAAAGAAGAGGAGTGAAGATGATGAAAACAGAATTTCCACAAGAGGCCTGGGATAAACTACATCAACTGCTTCATGCTGCAAGAGTGGACGAAGAACTTCAAAGAATCCTTCAAACCGAGCCTCCCGCTGTCGTGCGGGATGTTCTCAAGGAGCGTTTTGATATAACAGCTGATGGGTTAACCGATCTCATCTCGGAATTCGAGAATATCGCCGATCGGAACAGCCTTCAATGGTGGAGCCCCATTCATTAGATATCGATTTGTAGAAGTTTCCATAGATGGCCTTCTTTTAGCCACAGGTATTCAAGGGGTGGGTTGCTTGGAGTATTGACTTGAATCGACTTGAGCCCCCGGTAAATAGCCGTCAATCGGATCTCTTTCAGCAACTCAACAATCGCTACTTTGATTTTGCGCGTCAGCTTCCACCCCCCTTAAGAAGATTGGGAACATTGAGAAGCACTTTCTTGGGAAGTGCCTGCAATGAGGTCTTTGAAGGGGTGCAGGAGTTGAACCCTGTACTGGCGGGCACACCCTGGCTCTTTTGGGAGACCTTCTCTTCGTTGGAGGATGGACCATATCTGCAAATTGCTGAGGCCGGCACAATGTATGTGCTGGCCTCGATTGTTTTGGACCACTTGGTGGATGGGCAGGCAGAAACGCAGGAACAAATGGCCCTATTCCATCAAGCGTTATACTTGCATGGGATTTCCAACTATCGTTCTGTTTTTGAGTCATCATCGAATTTCTGGATGCAATTCGAGCGGTTGGCTGCGGACCATCTAGCCGGTCTTGCCAAGGAACTGGAGACACAATTGGATCCCCAAAGTCTTTCCCTGGAGGATCTAACTACGATGGCGCACGGCAAAGTCTCTCCCATTGTGACCACAATCGCCGCGCTGACAGAGGCTTCGGGTCAGCCTGAGAAGCTCGATCCCATTGAGACTTCTCTCAAACATATCGCCGTAGCTTCGCAGCTTTTGGATGATATTGGAGATTGGAGACACGATATTGAAGTCAGGCACATTACCTATTACCTCACCCGTCTCATCGCCACAAATCCTTGTGGATCTGGGATTTTGCCTTCCGTTGAGGAGGCGCAATTAAAACTGGATACGGAATGGACAGATGTGAAATATCTAGAAATGGTGATGGATTTGCTAGATGATTCCATCGATGCTGTCCAGGAGATCGAGTGTCCAGCTTGGATCGAGTATGTTGGAGGCTATCATTCCTTGACAAACGAACACCTTACATCGGCCATCGCCTGTCATCTGGTTCATACGTTGCGCTCCCTTATCGAAACGGACAAACTAAATATCTATGGGCATTAGGTGTCTAGGTTTGACATGAAGGAGTAGAAGTATGTCTGTCTGGTTAAATCTGTTGAACAACGATCCTCTCCCCTGGCTCCTGGAAGAGGACTCGGATCATCCCTCCGTACGCTACTTCGCTCATTGGGGTTTGCTTGATCGACCCGAGGATGATCCTGAGGTCCAGGAGGCGAAGGCGACCATCATGGGATCCGGGTCTGTCCCTGTGATCCTGGATGCACAGCAACCTGAGGGCTACTGGGTCAAAGCGGGTGGAGGCTATTCTCCCAAATATCAGGGCACCGGATGGCAAATCATGCTTCTGGCTGAGCTCGGAGCCGACCCTGAGGATGAGCGGGTGAGGCAGGGCTGCGAGTATCTGTTGAGTCATAGCATCGCCTCCAGCGGTGCCTTTTCAGCGCTGGCCAAGCCTGTTCCCAGTGGGGCTATTCCCTGTTTGAATGGGAATATGCTCTACGCTTTACAGCATTTGGGTTTTGGCGATGATCCACGTGTTCAGAGAGCGTTGGGATGGTTGGCACAGGCTGTCACTGGGGAGGGGGATTTCCAATACCTTAAGTCTGGAACGACGGGGCCGAGATTTGCTTGCAGCGCAAATAATGCTCACCCCTGTGCCTGGGGGGCGAATAAGGTTTTGCGAGCGTTGTCTGTATTGCCTGAAGAAGAGCGCACACCAGAAATGAGACGAGCCATTCAAGTTGGCGTGGAATTCTTGCTCAGCCGGGATCCGGCTGAAGCGGACTATCCCTATACAGAGCGGGTGAGTTCGACCTGGTTCAAGTTGGGATTTCCTCTAAGCTATTGGAGCGACGTGTTAGAGACCACGGCAGTTCTTGCGGACTTGGGGCATGGTGATGACCCGCGCTTGGAGAATGCCATCCAGTTTATCCTTGGGAAACAAGACGACCAGGGACGCTGGAGAATGGAAAATACGCTCAATCGAATGTGGGTAGACATTGAGAAGAAGGGGAAGCCCAGCAAATGGGTGACCTTGCGCGTCCTGCGGGTTCTCAAGGCCACGAATGCCATCTGAGCAAGGTATATAACTCGTTTGAGAAACCTCCATTTTATTTAACCTCCCGGAGGATCATTGATGAGAAGTAATGGGCGGAGCGATAAAGCGATAAAATATCCTCTTGTCGGGAGGCAAGGTGCCTTTTGCGGTTCATACGAGATCCCTCCACTTCGGTCGGGATGACATTAATGGGGTAAAACCTTCCCGGAAGCTTCTTGCTTCCGGGAAGGTTTTCTTCATTTAAGACGTAAGACGCCCCGGCGGGAGGCGTCATTACCTCAGACCCCAAGACGTAGGGGCGCACGGCCATGCGCCCTTATTGTCAAAAGTTCTGGCGATCGGAGGAACGATATCCAGGCAGGAAAAGGTGAGGAAAGGGTTGCCTTTGGCAGGAAACTTGCAACATAGCGATTGCCTGAAGGGTATTCCTGACAGGTGAAATCATGATTCCTGGGATGGAAGGCAAGCATGAATATCACTCAAGCTAGGAGGCGGGGAACATCCCTTCTTGGTTCATCGAAAAGATCAGGTGCATCTCTGACCAAGAAACTTGTCATTGCCCTGTTGATCAGCTTGGTGTCTGTCGCCTTGATGCCGGCCCTCCTGTCCTTTGGTGCCTATGGATATTTAGAAGCTTTTGGGATCATCCTACCCGGTGTGGAAGTGGGGGATGTATCGCTGGAAGGCCTTGCGATTCACGAAGCTGCCGCCAAGCTTGATCAGAGCCTCAACCAAGGTTCTTCCATTATTGTCGTTGATACCCTGGATCCGAGTCGATCCTGGGTGGTATCGCCTTTCGAGTTTGGGCTGTCTGTGGATGTGCAGGCCAGCGCTGAACAGGCCTACGCTGTTGGCAGGGAGGAGGGCTTGGTTGCAGGTGTGGAGCAGATGCTGGCGGAAGGATGGCATGTTGCACCATTGGTTTCCTTCGATCCTGCTGTGGCTCGTGCGGCATTGGAGAGTTGGGCGAAGAAGGTGAACATCCCAGTCGTCGAGGGGACTTTGACGCTGGAAGATGGGGTTATCCGGCAAATTGCAGGCCAGGCGGGGAAAAGGTTGAATGTGGAGGCCAGCCTGGATTTGTTGGCAGCTGACCCTGCAGGAATCCTGCTTAACTATCGCATTGTGCCATTGGTGATGGTGCCCTTGGAGCCGGATATTTGGGATGTATCTGCAGCGGCGACCGAAATCGAGAGCCTGATCGGATCCGGGCTCACCCTGCGAGCCTATGACCCCGTGATGGATGAATGGTTCACCT
>MGNI01000216.1:45562-49350 GCA_001795115.1 Chloroflexi bacterium RBG_16_48_8
GTCATTTTCATTTCGATGAAGGGTTGGAAAAAGTCAAGCAAGGACTCCAGGGTAGTCAGCCGGAACCTCTGCGGGTTTACTATCGCCCCATGACTTACACCGTCCAGCGCCCTGAAACGTTGGTATCCCTGGGTGTCAGGATCGGGATGCCCTATTGGAAACTCATTGAAGCGGACCCAAAATTAGCCGCGAGAAACCCGTATGTGGGTGAGACAATCACGCTACCAGCCAAGGATGCCATGCTTACGTTGCCTGTCGTTATGAATAAACGCATTGTCATCAGTATAGGTGAGCAGCATCTGTGGGTTTATCAAGAGGGGGAATTGATCCAGGATCATGTCATCAGCACCGGCATGGCCAACTCCCCTACCATGCCCGGGATCTTCCAGGTCCAGTCGCACTTCGAGAACGCCTACGCCTCCAACTGGGATCTATGGATGCCGCATTTTCTGGGGATCTACGAGGCTGTTCCCGGGTTCGAGAATGGCATCCACGGCCTGCCGCTCCTCTCCAACGGCGTCCGCTTATGGGGGAGTGTGTTGGGACAGCCGGCCTCCTATGGCTGCATCATCCTCGATTTGGAAGCAGCAGAGGAGCTCTACCATTGGGCTGAAGATGGTGTGGTGGTGGAGATCCTGCGCTGAGCTTGCCTCCTAATATGCTCGTTTCCATTTTCGGCTTGAGGGTAAATTCCATATTAGCTTGATGGATGGTCAGGGCTTTCCGGTAAAGCTGTAATTAGGCGAGACGCTCGCCTCGCTCACATCTCGCCCCCCACTGCGCCGCATTCGCGCCTTCGGCGCGATGCAGCTTGGGGGTTCCGCTCATCTCGCGCCCCATTATGGGTTGTTGGTGATTATCTTGCACCGAGATAAACTCAAACATGGCCTCCTCCTGGACGTTTTGTCGAAAAACGGATCATCCAGGTTGGAGGCCAGTTTTGTGCCATTCTGATAATTCCTTGCTTACTTATTGTGATCTTCAGATAATGTCCGAATTCTTGTCCGAAGGTCAGGCACCAATGGTTATTAGCCAATTCGCCGGCACATTCGGTCGAGAGGGATGATCGGCAAATAGAACGGCGCAGGGCTCTTCCTTCAAACGGCGGAAGAATTCGATGTAGAAGATATATGCCCAAGAATTCCTTAATCGCTTGAGGTGTCTTTCTGATAAGTCGTTGATGTTGCTGATTAGAAGGGGCTGAAGATGGTGGTTATTCGATTTGAACATGTTGCAGGCCTTTCAAATTCGGTTGGCCTTGATT
This sequence comes from Chloroflexi bacterium RBG_16_48_8, assembly GCA_001795115.1. Lineage (GTDB taxonomy): Bacteria > Chloroflexota > Anaerolineae > Anaerolineales > E44-bin32 > MGNI01. The sequence goes on from MGNI01000216.1 coordinate 46,827, forward strand.
ATATTAAAGAATGTCCCTTTTGAGGAGTCCATAATTCGGACTGTTTTAGCCCAGTCGTTTTTGTAGTGGGATCATCCATGTAAAACATTGAAATATTTTTGTGTAGCGAATACAGTTGGTGGCTGCACATGATAAAAAAGAGAGGTTTATGGTAAATAAGTTAGATTTGATTACACCAGAAGTAAAAAAGCAACTTATTGAGTTTACTCAAAGCCTAGTAAGAATAAAAAGTGTTTCTGGGCAGGAAGAGGAAATTGTTAAGTTCATTGAGAAAAAAATGAATGCCCTTGGATATGATGAAGTAATCATCGATTCTATGGGCAATGTTGTTGGAAGAATAGGAAATGGCGAAAAAGCAATTATGTTTGACTCCCATATTGATACGGTTGAGGTAAAAGATGAAGAAAAATGGGATGTTCCGCCATTCAGCGGTAACATTGTAAATGGGTGCCTTTATGGTAGAGGTTCCGTAGATATGAAATCAGGAACCGCAGCTTCAATGTATGCGGGAGCGATTGCAAAAAATCTGGGGTTTGATTCTGGCAAGTCCATTTACGTTTCTTGTAGTGTGTTTGAGGAAGATTGCGATGGGGAAAACTTGAAACACTTATTTAAAGAACTTAATTTCAAGCCGAACTACATGATCATTTGTGAGCCATCCGATAACAAAATTTCACTTGGTCATAAGGGTAAAGCCCAAATATCCATTAAAACACATGGTATTTCGGCTCATAGTTCAGCACCTGAAAAAGGGATCAATGCAGTTTATGAAATGGCTGAAATCATCCAACGCGTTGAAAAGACGAATATAGAACTCATGAAAAAAGATGGCCCAAGGGGAACTTTGGTGGTGTCGAGGATTTCAAGCACCAGTGCATCTTTAAATACTATACCTTCTGAATGCGAAGTATATTTGGATAGAAGAATGGTGCCAGGAGAGACTGAAGACGACATCAAAAAAGAAATGGATCAGATCATAAAGGGTAAAAATGCAACATGGGAGGTAGGAACACTCTACAGAAAAAGCTGGACAGGAATGGATATTAAATATGAGCCGTTCCATTTAGCATGGAAAATTGACCTAAATCATGAACTTACAAGGACATGTATTGCAGCATATCATGAAAATTTTGGAAGCGACCCCGCCGAGTATGAATTTTGGGATTTTTGTACCAATGCAGTAACACCTGTAAGTATGGGAATACCTACAATTGGTTTTGGACCGGGAGAATATAAATTCGCGCACATGTACAACGAACACTGCAAAGTAAATCAAATTATTGATGCATGTAGTTTTTATACAAGAATAATTCATAGAATATAGGCTAAATCAGATTGGGTGTGACCTCAATATGATGTTGACATAATATCGAGCATGTATTTTTTATTGCTTAGCTCATCAGAAGTTGATGTAGGTTGTTGCTTCGGTTGTGCCAACAGGAGACATTTATCATGAATGGAAAAAATATGATGTCGTCATTGTCGGAGCTGGGCCTGCAGGGATATTTGCTTTGAGATTTTGGAGCACACCAACACCGGATGAGTGCACTTTAGTGTCAGAATCGCTGTATCCACAAATGTAGTTTTGTATGAAACACTTAGTGCCAGTAACTTGGGCGAGATCTCAGATATATGTCACAGATAAATCCAAAATGGGAATTCACACATATTTCAATATAAATGAACAAACATCCTACTCATAATTCATCTAGTCGGGGACAGGAATATTCCTTCCCTCCCCACAGAATCACCCCACTAATTATGAATTCCGATCTGATATAAGTTAAAAGGAATCTACGAAATGGAAGGTTCGTCAAGCCAGTCTCAGAAAATGTGAAACAGTCATCCAGTAGCGTTGAAAATCAGTCTCAGAATATCTGAAACAGCTTGCGGCCAGTCTCAAAAACCTTGGAATAACAGTCTCATGAATTGTGAAATAAAGGCCGATACCCGTTCGCTTAGTCTCAAATTCTGTGAAAGCTGAGAATCGGTCGGGGGGGATATCTCATTAATTGTTATGCTAATCATCAAAAATGACGCAACATAATAATCAAGGGGTGCTGTTTCCGCCCTCCCTATTATCCTGTATCTGCATGATTAGAAGATATAGATCAGTAGAGGGGAGCTGCACAGCCTCACTAGGTTACAATATCTGTTGAGACACCTCTTTCTTGCCATCATTTTCTTTTTCCATCCCCATGCAGATTCCACGGTTGCGGTCTAGGTTTCCGGATGATCTATTGGACCTTCCCAATGGATGTATGCTGAATTGTCAACGCCAAGGCGCAATAGCGCGCGGGCGATGGTGTTGTCGATCACCTCTTCCAATGTTTGCGGTTTTGCATACAGGGCCGGAACAGGAGGGAATATTACCGCGCCGGCATTGGCAGCTAGTTGCATAAGACGAAGATGGCCGATATGAAGGGGGGTTTCACGCACGAGGAGCACAAGAGGTCTACCCTCTTTTAGCGTGACATCCGCTGCCCTTGGGATGAGAGTGTCAGCATAGCTATTGGCAATGGCT
>MGNI01000216.1:49397-49656 GCA_001795115.1 Chloroflexi bacterium RBG_16_48_8
GAAAGAACCAGAGGCAAGGGGGGCACCGATATCATCAACTGCGTAATGGATTGAGGCAAGTTGCACAACTTGCGCCACTTCCCAATTCGTTTCGTGGTTGACAGTCAATTCAGCGGCGCGACTGATGATCAGGTGGGTTTCAATGTCTAGATCGCGCAGCATTTCCAGGGCACGGACCCCATAGATTGCACCCGAAGCACCGGTTATGGCTACAACAATGCGCCGTTTCACAATGCTCAAGATCTCCCAAAGAAGGTCA
>MGNI01000216.1:49685-52116 GCA_001795115.1 Chloroflexi bacterium RBG_16_48_8
ATCCATCTTGTGCGTCAACGCCATCAAAGTATCCTGCTTTGCAGCGAATACAACTCTTTGACTCGCCTTTGCGCCATTAACTGGGAGTGCTTATTATGCATCATTAAACCGAAGGACTTTGAGCAACTTCGATTGCCAGGCGTAGCGCTTGGAGCCGCTGGTCGGGTGTCCCGAGGAGTTTTAGCACCGCCAGATCAATGCCAGAATCAAGGTATGCGCGCAGGTGGTCCTGAAATTCCGTTGGTGATCCAGAAGCACTAAAGAGGGCTACAAGTTCGTTGGTAATGTAACTCGTTGCCTGTTCCATGTCCCCCCGCTTGCGGGCAGCGAGGATCGCCAGCTGATCCATCCTGCAGATATATGAGAATACCCAATAACTTGATGCAAGGTCTGGCTTAATGGCTTGGGTCGAAGCCATGCCATCAACTCAATGTACCTATGGTAGGATAGTTTGGGGATGAAAGTCTTATTCTTAAGCTTCTACGCTGAAATGATAATTTGCTGCAGTTTGGTTGTAGAAAGGATGAAAACCCCGGAATAGAATGGTGCAGAATTGAGGCGTCTACTCCCGGGTTTTATCACTGAAAGCATCATGAACATCATCAATAGACGGATGAATTTCCACGGAACCTCAAATCACCAAGCCAATATTCCGAAAGCATTCAGGGATGTCGCTTCCATTAAAAGACTTCCTAGGCCGCAAGAAAGGGATGTAGAGGGAAGAAGAAGGGTTTTTGATAGAGGGGGAGATTTCATTGAGCACAATGAATCTCCAGAATGCATTAGGTAGTAAAAGATCACTGACCTAATCCTTGAAACACATCCTAAGGTGGAGGGATTTTCTTATGGATGATTCTGTAATCCAGGTTCAAAATTTCAGGAAGACCTACGGGGATTTCGTGGCTGTAGACGACATTGGTTTCAATGTGAAACAGGGCGAAATCTTCGGTCTGCTGGGTCCCAATGGGGCCGGAAAGACAACTACGCTGGAGAGTCTGGAGGGGCTGCGGATCCCGGATGGTGGATCCTTGCAGATCATGGGTGTTGACCCGACCCGGGAATCCAGCAAATTGCGCAACATGATCGGTGTGCAGCTTCAGACCTCGGGATTGCCTGAGAGCATTCGCGTGGATGAAGCCATGAAGTTCTTCTGTGCCTATCATGAGGTTGCCCCACAATATGATCTACTTAATCGATTAGGACTGGGCGATAGAATGAGGGCACAATATTATCAATTATCCACCGGACAAAAACGGAGATTGGCGTTAGCGCTGGCCATCGCCCATAACCCGCCAGTGCTCATTCTGGATGAGCCCACCGCCGGCTTGGATGTTCCCTCCCGAGTCGAATTGCATAAGATCATACGAGAGTTGAAAGGGTCAGGCACAACCATTCTCATCGCCACGCATGATATGGCTGAGGCGGAGGAGATGACAGATCGTGTCGCCATTCTCCTCAGGGGAGAGATTGTCACCATTGGCACACCATTGGAGATCACGGCCACGGGTGCCGAACTGACCAAAGTATCCGTTCGAACGGCGAATTCCTGCTTGTCCAATGCGGAGGCCTCCTTCCCGGGAGTGAACCAGCAAAGCCCAAAAGAGGAGTACGTCATTTTCTTCAGTGAGAACATCGGACCCACAGTATCCGCCATTATTGCCTATATTGAAGCCCGTGGGGACACGATTATCGACTTGCGTGTAGAGCGGCCATCCCTGGAAGATCGCTTCCTCGAAATCACCGACAGGGGGAACGTGTAATGAATGCCTTTCTTCATCACTTTTCTTTTGAGTTTCGTACCGGCATTCGCAACCGGCAATTGCTTTTTATGAACTACCTCTTCCCACTGGGGGTTTACATCCTGCTGGGATTGATCATGGCGGAGATCAATCCCCTTTTCAGTGAAACTGCCATCTCGGCTATGTGCGTTTTTGCCATCACGGCCGTCGCTCTTTTGGGCATACCTGATCCGCTTGTCAATGCCCGTGAGTCAGGCATTTTTCGGAGCTATAAGATCAATGGCGTGCCCTCCATCTCCATCTTGACCATCCCTGGGCTGACGACCACATTGCATCTTATTCTTGTTGTGACCATCATCACCGTGAGCGCTCCACCATTGCTGGAGGCTCCTCTGCCTGTCGATTGGCTCGGTTTTACCCTCACGCTCGTCGCGACGCTTTTTGCATTGGTCGGTTTGGGGTTGTTGATCGGTGTGATTTCATCCAGCACGCGGATGACAGTGCTGTGGTCTCAATTGATTTTCTTGCCGTCCATGATTGTGGGCGGCATCATGATGCCGCGCAGCTTCTTGCCGGATACTGTCCAGAGAATTTCCTTGATCCTGCCACCCTCCCATGCCATGATTGCTTTTCAAGGACTGGCTCAAGGCGCAACGACAGATTTTAACCCCTACGGGCCGCTCATCATCTTG
>MGNI01000216.1:52123-55686 GCA_001795115.1 Chloroflexi bacterium RBG_16_48_8
GAGGCATAGTAGCTCTTGGATTAGCCATCTTCCTTTTCAATTGGGATCCGCACAACAAGACCAGCCGCGGTCATCCACTCATGGCCATATCGGCGATGTTGCCCTATATCGCTGGTATTTTTCTTTTGTGACGCGATCGGATGGGGGTAAGCTTTCGGTTTTTTTGCCGCAAGATTTCTAAGCCGTGGCGCAAAGCGAAAAACGAAAGAGGCGTTCCTATGTGGGTCAAATCGCTTCTGGCAGCCCCGCTGATCGGTCATGGGATAGCCCATATCAGCGGTTTCATCGCTTCATGAACCGGGCGTCTTGTGGGGTATACAGAAAACCCATAGCTCTTTTCCTCCGGGGATACATTGCAAAGCTCGGTCGGGCGAGCTTTTGGGTTTTTATGGCTGATCGCAGCCTTGGGCTTTGTTGGCACGGGATTGGGGCTCAACTTCGCGCAAAGTTGGTGGCCGAGCCTGACAATGGCGGCTTCTATCATTTCACTGATCGTCATCGAGCCTCGGTGGAATACGGTTCCACCTGGGGCAAAGGTGGGCGCAGCTTTAGATGTGTTGGTCCTCATCGTCATGCAGCTTCTATTGAAGGATAAAATTCTGGATCTGGTTCATGGGAAAAAGCCAGGATACCCCACAGCTTGCTTTGGGGATGAATTGCAAGCGGGGGTTTGGGGGCGACAACCCCCATTATGGCTTTTTCCTTGGAAGACGCCCCGCAGCTTCGGGGTTCTTCACTAAAGTCGAAGGTGGGTTGGGGTGGTGCCTACATCCGCGCAGATCATGAATTTATGTGCCGGTTTGATCCGAAGCTTTTACTTGGAAGGAAGTTACCCCATTCTAGGAGGTGTCAATAGCTTGATTTCTATCAAGAGGACTTCAACGACATCCTCATAAAGGAAAAAGAGGCCTATGAAAAATCATTTGTTCGTCATGTGATGACGTCATCATTGTGGAGGCTTGTGGAATTGGCAGATCCCATTCGAACTTCCTAAAATTCTTGTTTTATCCTGGAACCCCACGGTCCTTTTTTACGTCCATAATAGGGAAAGTCAAAACAAAAGCTGTCCGAGTTTGCTTTTCGTCGCGCCGTAAAATCATCCTTAGATATGCTCTTTTCCCTCTACATAGAAAGTTCGGAGTTGACGTAATGAAACAATCCATTTACACGCGAATGTATCTGCTTGTCATCCTGGCCACGCTCATCCTCACGAGCTGCTCTCAACTATCAGCGGAAGCCAGGGTGGTGGAGTCCGATTTGCCGCGTGACACCTCGCCCTCTGTGGATCCAGCTGATTTGGACGAGTTGGTGGAGGGCAATCAAGCTTTTGCCCTTGACCTACTCCAGGCATTGCTGGAAGAGGAAGATGGCAACCTTTTTTATTCTCCTTACAGCATTTCCCAGGCGTTAGCCATGACCTATGTAGGAACTCGGAATGTGACTGAACAGGAGATGGCCGAGGTACTGCACTTTACCTTGGCGCAGGATCGCTTGCATCCAGCCTTCAATGCCTTGGATCTTTCCTTGTCCTCGTACGGAGAAGCGGTTGGAAGTGAGGCGGAGAGGGGTTTTCAGTTGTATATCGCCAATTCCATCTGGGGTCAGAAAGGCTTTGAATTCCTGCCGGAATTTCTCGATCGGTTGGCCGAAAACTATGGTGCGGGTTTACGATTGCTCGATTTTGGGGCAGATCCCGAGAAAGCCCGTCAGATCATTAATAAATGGGTCAGCGATCAAACGGAAGAGAAGATCAAGGATCTCCTTCGAGAGGGGATCCTCGATTCTGGGACTCGACTCGTCCTTGCAAATGCGATCTACTTCAATGCAGATTGGCTTTATCCATTTGAGGAGGGGAATACGTATGAGGGTGATTTTGTTCTTCTGGATGGATCAACGAGACCCGTAGCGATGATGTCCCAGGTGAAGGGTTTTCCATATGCACAGGGCGAGGATTACCAGGCCATCGCATTGCCTTACGTGGGAGGGGATATGGAAATGGTCATCTTCCTCCCAGTCGAAGGTCGGTATGACGACTTTGAGAGCTCGCTGGATGGGGAAAAGTTGAGAGAGATCTTGGGTCGTTTTGAGATGGAAGGGGTTTCACTCAGTTTGCCCAAGTTTGAGTTCGAATCGGAATTCAGCTTGAGTGAGATTCTTATTAAGATGGGTATGCCCAGCGCCTTTGGAGCTGAGGCTGACTTTTCGGGGATCAATGGGAACAAGAACCTGGCTATTAAGGATGTCGTTCATAAATCCTTCATCTCGGTGGATGAGAGGGGAACAGAGGCGGCAGCCGCCACGGCGGTGATTATGGTTGAGAGCGCCATGGAACCGGCTGTGACGATGACGGTGGACCGTCCCTTCATTTTCATGATCCGGGAGGTGGAAACCGGTGCTATTCTATTCTTGGGTCGTGTGATGGACCCAGCGGAATAGGGAAGAGCTAACTTTAATAGGCACACAAAATCAATGACTTCTATCGAAAGGGAGGAAAGATGAAAAAAGGAACAATCACGGGAATGACCCTTCTTACACTACTGGTTTTAAGCATTGCTGTTTCGGCTGCTGGATGTGCGCAGCCTTCCGCACATGCTAAGGAGGCGAAGTCGGATCTAGAGCGGGTCTCATCACCCGATGTAGAAAATGCGGACTTGGAGAAACTGGTAGATGGGAATTCGGCTTTTGCCTTTGATCTCTACCAGGCATTTCGGGAGGAGGAGGATGGTAACCTCTTCTATTCCCCTTACAGCATCTCCCTCGCTCTGGCGATGACCTACGCTGGCGCTAGGGGGGAGACGGAAGCGCAGATGGCGGAGACATTGCATTACCTGTTGTCTCAGGATCGATTGCATCCTGCTTTCAACGCGCTTGACCTTGACCTTGCCAGCCGTGGTGAGGGAGTGGACGAGGAGCAGGGGGAGGCTTTCCGGTTGAGTATCGCCAATTCCATCTGGGGGCAGCAGGATTATGAGTTCCTGGCAGACTTCCTGGACACATTGGCGCTGAACTACGGCGCCGGGCTGCGCCTGGTGGATTTCGTGGGGTCGACGGATGAGGCCCGCCAGGCCATTAACCAGTGGGTCAGCGATCAAACCGAAGAGAAGATCAAGGATCTCATCCCACAGGGTGCTCTGAATTCCTTGACGAGATTGGTGCTTGCCAATGCGATCTACTTCAATGCGGGCTGGTTCTATCCCTTTGATGAAAGAAATACCCAAGAGGGGCCTTTCTACCTCTTAGACGAGTCGCAAGTCAGCGCGGATTTCATGTTTCAGGAAGAAGAGTTCAATTATGCTGTGGGAGAGGGTTACCAGGCCATTGAGTTGCCCTATGTGGGTTGGAACACTTCCATGGTGATCCTGCTGCCGGAAATCGATCGTTTCGAGGCCTTTGAAGCGAGCCTGAGCAGCGATCGGGTAGAGGAGATCCTGGCGGATCTGCAGATGCAGAATGTTCAGTTGAAGATGCCCAAGTTCGAATATGAATCCAAGTTTGCATTGAAGGACATCTTGGCTGAGATGGGGATGACTCAGGCTTTCGAAGGGGCGGATTTCTCCGGGATG
>MGNI01000216.1:55748-58961 GCA_001795115.1 Chloroflexi bacterium RBG_16_48_8
GGGACGGAGGCGGCTGCTGCAACGGCGGTTTTGGTAGGGCTCACGGCTCTTCCAGCGCAGCCTGTAGAGATGACCCTCGATCACCCCTTCATTTTCATGATTCGGGATATGGAAACAGGCACGATCCTGTTCTTGGGGAGGGTGGTGAACCCTGTGGAGTAGGGAATACAGGTCAGGCTTATGCTGGTTTTAAGCGAAAGATATTTCGAGATCACTTCATGTGGTATCGCCATAAAGACCATAGGTGAGAAAGGGCTTTTCGCCGCACGCCGGCTGGAACACAAGCGCAAGCGGTCAACAGAGGGGCTGAGGTTAAAACCACAGGCGTTTTGCTTCTATGATTTATATCTCCTGCGGCATCTGATTTTTTACATAGGTCATCAATCCCTCTCGCAGGAACGCGAGGGTGATGAACAAGAGTGTAAAGACACTGATCGGTGCCCCAACTTTAAATGCAAGGGGAGAATATTCGAACTCAACTACGTGTCGACCTGGAGAGATCTGGACCGCCAGAAGGTTGCTCACCGACACGATTTCGGCAGGATGATGATCGATAGACACTCTCCATCCGGAAAACCACGATTCGGATAGGATCAAGACATTCTCCTGGTCTGATTCCACTTCCACCACAATTCGATTGGTTCCGTCGCGCTGGGCGTCGGTCACCGGTTGGACCTCCCCCGGGGGAATCTGATCGACGGAGAGCAAATGCTGAATCGGCACCAGGAAGGCATAGGGGTAAGTGTCCGGCTTTTGCCAGATCTGCATTGAACCAATAGATGCCACCAAGTTATGGTTTGTGTGGTCAATGTCCTCCCCTTCCCAGTTTAGCCAATATCTGGGCTCAAGTTTTATCGCCCCTGGATCACCAAGAAGCAGGGGTGGATTCCCCGGAACCCAGCCATCAACGATGGTGGGTGAGCGGAGGTGATTTTTGTAGATATCCAAAGCGGATTTAATGACAATGGCATGCGATGCGTATACGGAAAACTCACTTGGATCGTTGTTGCGTAAAAAGGCCAGGCCGACCTTAATCTCAGGCTCCGAGGCGTTTTCCAGATAAATCAGTTCTTGATTCTTCAAATAGACATGCCTTATTGAGAGAAAGAGCCCCAGGATCAAGAGAATCGATAAAATGGAGTAGGTTTGAGGCGTTGCCCCAGGTGCATCTGAAGCGGAATGTGATTTTAGGAGAGGCTTGTTGAATCGTATCGAAGCCCATAAAGAGTCTAAGCAATAGGCGCTTAATACGATAAGGAAGAGCGCTCCCACGCTCAACGCTCGCCCTGGCCAACGGAATTGGTTCAGAAAGGGTAGGACGTTATAGATTGTTTTGATGAAAGAGAATCGGATATCTGTCCATGCCAGCATGAGGAAAAAGCAAAGCCCAAAGACAAGGATCTCCTTTTTATGACCTCGCTGGTATGCGGGTATGAGGAAGAAGAGAAGCAGGAATGGCATAACCCCGATGTAGCGGTAGCTCTCCTGTGGGTAGGGGGCTTTATCCAGGGTTGGATTTCTGTAAAATTCCATATCTGACACAAAATAATTAACGAGGGCGTTTTCTGGCCGCTGTGAACCGTAGTACTCTGTTTCGTCTGGTAAATAGCCACCCAAATTACGGACATCTGAGATGGAAGCTAGTTCTGGCAGGAATTGGATGGATATGAGACCAAGGCTGATGAATGCCATCAGCAGGATACGCTTGGCAATTTCCCACTTGAAATGAAATTGCTTCCAGTCAAAAGCGAAACCGAAGCTAAGTATCAGCAAGCAAAAGAACGCATAGATCTGGTAATAAAGATTGCCCGTGAAAAAGAAAAGCGCTTGGGCCAGGCTGGCAAGCAAAACGGACGCTAAGCTGGAGCGATTTATGACCCAAAGCATCCCCGCGATCGACCAAGGGAGCCAGCCCAATGCAAAAGCAAGTTGGATATGACCGGCGTTGAGATGAGCTGGAATAGCCCCGGACATCATGTAAAGCAAACTGCACCATAAGCGAGTCAGTTGCCCAAATTTGAGTTCTCTCCCCAAGAACCACATCCCTAAACCAGCCATGAAGAAATTAAGCAGGACAACGACCTTACTGCCGTTGATGACTCCGAAGATCGCCATCGGTAAGGATAGGAAGGGATTGAAGAAGAAAATGAAAGGATCGGCGATGAGTGATCGACCTGTGCCAAGGACGGGGTTCCAAAGAGGAAAATCTGTTTCTCCTGCGAGCCATTGGTTGAAGAGGACGGCGCTTCCCACGTGGGCTTGATATTCTCTGCCAGGCAGACCTAGCCCAGGATGAGAGACGAGAACGGGATAGGCATAGAGGAATGTCACGAAGGTGATCACCAGGATGTCTATCCATTCTCCTGCTGGAAACTGGAGTTTGCTACCGGGGAACGATTTCAGGAAGGATGCAGCCCGGACTAAAAGAGGACGTATGGTGGGCTTCTCTGGAGAAAGCGTTCCTTCAACGCTTCCGCCTCCGATGCCCTGTCTCTCCTTTTCTTGTGATGCTAATTGCTTCTCAGGGGGTTTTCGATACTTCAACCAAGCAAAAAGGCGCGAGAGTTTGCCTGGTGTAGTTGCCTTTGGGCTTGAGTCGGTTGATCTGCCTCGCTTGCGCAACCATAGCACAACGATTAGATCCAGGATGGCGACAGATAATACCAACAGGATGAATTCCGTTATACTCATTTCAATCTCGAATAGCCCCTATGCTATGCTCTTTTTCTTCAAGACCTGAACCTATGTCAGTCAGACGATCCTACATTTGTTACCGCAAATCCTTGTTGCGCCTCCCCAAATGACAGTATGAAGGCTCTTGGCAGTAAGATGTTGGAAAAGGACTCGCCCAGCGTCAAGAACTATGCTTTATCCAAGAGTTATGATTATCCAGGATAGTGGGCCTCGCCACAAGTCCCATTGTTGATTTCAGGCTGGGAGCGACCCGAAGGTGCTAACGCGGTTCCAGCGTACATTTCCCCTAAAAAGCTAGAGGGCACTTTAGCTACAATTTGGGGTCTTCGTAAGCGTAGTTGCCGAGCCAAGTTAAGAAATTGATCTTCATTGAATGGGAATGGCACAGCATCATTGCTGAGGTTGGTATCGTATTCAATGACAATGATCTTTCCATTGGGTTTTAGTTTTGTCGATAAATCCTCTAGGACAGGTGCTTTTTGATCATGCTTTACAAAGTGCAGCGCGTTGGCCAGAACT
>MGNI01000216.1:58983-59168 GCA_001795115.1 Chloroflexi bacterium RBG_16_48_8
AAAGCGGTTCTGTGAAGTTGGCATGGTGGAGGTGGATGCAAGCCTCTGGGTAAGTTTCGTGGAAGTTATGCTTGAGCGTGTTCAATGCTCTTTGGTTTTTGTCGACGGCATAGATCTCGCTGGGTGGGCCGATTTGTTCGTACAAAACTGCCGTGAAAATCCCCTCTCCACACCCGATGTCCGCC
>MGNI01000216.1:59183-76314 GCA_001795115.1 Chloroflexi bacterium RBG_16_48_8
TCGCCGATACAAGGAGGCAGCAATTGCTGGGCCTTCTTGAATTTCCGCGCATCACGCTGATGCCAGAGCCTTGGATGAAGTGACATCATTTCGTTCTCATGTAGAAACTTAGAAGAAGATAAGGTTCATGACGAAGGTCACGTTTATGTTGAATCATAGAATGATTTCCCCCGAGCGTGAAGGATGGCGAGATTTTGAAACAGATATCGCGTTAAGCATCTCTCTGGTGATAGCAGATAGCGTCATTCTATTGAGTCCTGAAGGAGTTTGGCAAGAGGGGTGGATTTCCCCCAGCCCTTTCGGATGAATACCGGTTCTGCCCTGAGATACGATATCGAAAGGAGAAGAAGATGGATATAGGTAGGATGAAAAAGGCGAGATCAGAATGCGCCTTTTCCCTGGATCACTGCAATGGGTGTGCGCAGGAGGATTTTGATATCCAGCCAGAGGGAATAGTTGTACACGTAATAGAGGTCATCTTCCGGATGGAGATGCATGGGCTTTTCGCTGCGTCCGTTGATCTGCCACCAGCCCGTGATCCCTTGAGGGACGGCAAAGCGCTTCCTTTGCCAGGATTTGTAGCGGTCCACCAACCAGGGCATCTCTGGACGGGGGCCAACCAGGCTCATCTCCCCCTTCAAGACATTGATCAATTGTGGAAGCTCGTCCAGGCTGGTTCTGCGCAAGAAGCGTCCCACGCGGGTGATTCGTGGGTCTTCTCTGTGTTTATGAAGGATTTCGCCATCCTGGTTTTCTTGAATGACTTCCTGCTTGCGTTCCTCGGCATCCACGTACATGGTGCGGAATTTGTGCATATCGAAAAGCCGCCCGTTCTCACCCACGCGTCGTTGGCGGAAGAGGGCTGGACCAGGCGAGTCGAACCGGATAGCAAGGGCGATGATCAGGAGGAGGGGGGAGAGCAGGAGAAGGAGTGTTGTTCCAACGACCATATCGAAGACGCGTTTGATAATTCGGGGAAGACCCTCGATAACAGGTTCTCGCAGGCCGATGATGGGGATTCCTCCCAGGACATCGGCTTTGGCCTGGACCAGGGCCAGTGAGAAATAGTCTGGAACAACTTTGATCCTCACCGGAAGTCGCTCCAGTTCATGCATGACCAGGTTGATACGATCGTAAGCGTATACGGGTAGCGCGATCCAGACCTCCCCAATATTGTGTTTCTCAACGACCTCTCGGACAGCATAGATCCTATCGAGGACTTGGACCCCCTCAACTTCCTTACCTTGCTTGAGTTTGTCATCATCGAGAAAACCTACAAGTGCGAACCCCCAGCGGCTATGTTCACGGATGACTTGGGCGACGCGCTGCCCCAGTTCCCCGGCTCCCACGACCAGCACACGATTTTCACCACCGGGGCGTGTTCGACCTGTGAGGTTATCCATTATTCTTAAGATGCCACGATAGCCCAGGAGGAGAAGGAGGTTGATGAGGAGGAAATATAAAAATTGCAGTCGCGAGGTTTCTCGGTAGGTCAGGAAAAGGCCGCCGGATAGTAAGCCTGTAGCCAAGACGGCAGCGTACGTGATCCGCAATGCTTCATTGAACCAGCGTAGGACACGCTGGGGATCGTAGGCCCCATTGAGGACAAGTGCCGTGCTCCAGCAAGCCATGGCCAGGAGGTAAACAGGCCAAGGGGGCATCACAGCTTCTTCAGGTATCGGCTTCCCGTAAGGGAGTAGGATCCTGAGCTGTGACGCGATCCACAAGCCTACTGGTGTCAGAACCAGATCGAGGAAGAAGAGTTGGATACTGAGAGGAGAGATTTTACCGTTACTCATTGAACCTATAGCAAAAATTTATACTAGAGATACCCAATCGATGTAAGTATAGAGGAGACTGAGATCTCGGACAATTGTTATAAGGAGTGAAATTATAGGTGAATTATTCTATTGGAAATTTCTTTAAGCCCATCACTTGAGCCAGAAGGAGCAGCAAGAAATGTGGATATTGGGCATAGCGTCGCCAGAGACGCTTTGGCTCGCTAGCCAAGCGATAGAGCCATTCCAGACCTGAGCGTTGTATCCATCGTGGGGCTTGCTTCTTTCTTCCGGAGAGGAAATCGAAGGCTGCCCCTACGCCTATCAAAACAGGTACATTTAGAATTTCCACATGTTCCGCCATCCAAATTTCCTGCCTTGGGGAACTGATCCCCACCCAGAGGATGTCAGGTTTGGCTGCTTGGATGTGATCTTTAATCCACTCCTCTTCCTCTTGCGAAACGGAGCCGAAGGGGGGAGTGTGGCTGCCGACCACACTCAGGCCTGGATAGGCTGTCTTTAGGCGGTCCTCCAGATCATCCACTAATCCAGGCGCTCCGCCGTAAAAATAATGCCTGTATCCATGCATGATCGAGGTTTGGCAGAGGGCATGCATGAGATCAGGCCCGTAAACCCTTTTAACGTGTTTATGGCCAAGCAAACGAAGAATCCAAACGATCGACATGCCATCAGGGGTTGTCAGCCCACTGCGGTTGAAGATGGGGCGCAAGCCAGGATCATGGTAACATGCCATGATGGAGTGAGCAGGGGTGACACAGACGTAGTGTGGCTTGCGATGGGTAATCCAGGCGTGGATGGTCTCAAGGGCTTGTTGCATGTTGATAGCACTGACACCAACGCCGAGGATGTTTTCACGTTTAGGTTGTTGAATGTTCATAATCAAAGCCAGGATCCTGCGAAAGAATTGCGGAATGTGGTTGCCTTTACAAAGAAATAGAAGCAATCCCATCACCCGTTATCCTAGAGTCTTGATAAATACCTCCCCATCTCTCTTCAACTCATCAGGATTCGAGGACAGAGTTGCGCATCAAATTTAAATTATAGATAATTTCCACCCAGAAACGAAATCGATCCTCTGTCAAAGATTGGTAATTGGAAATGGTAGAAAGATGTTATTGCCGAGTTGGAAATATTGAATATATGCCGTAGCATTCTGATGAGAGATTATTGGTGTGGACAAAATACTAATTCTATGCAAAAGCATTGGACATCCGTTACTTTGGATCAATCTCATTAGGGCAAGATTTGGTGATCTAAAGGTTGAGATCAATCGCCTATTGAATGGCAATGGTCAGCTTTAAAAAGCATTGCGTTCTAATGCGACGTAAATTGGAGAATTGTTCCAGGCAAATATCCTTGAAGGTCGCAAGAAGAAAATGCTTTCGAGGCTGCAACCAATAAAAGGTATTTTTTTGAGAATGAGGATGAATGGGTATTTCGTGTCGATTGGCTCTAAACGATTGTCCACAATCACTCTTCAACAAAGAATAAATCCGGATGTTTCGTCTCATGTCGAATTTGATTAGTGATAAGTGTATTTTTTTTGATGTTAGCGGTTTGACAATAACAGCAATCAGGAAGAGAGTGGTGACTTCTCGAATTCTCTGTGATGAGCGTTAATTCATCCAATGAGCCGGCGACGATTTGAAGACATTCTTGGTCTGATACGACTATCCTCGTTTGATGTATCTACGCCCGAGGGTAGGGAAAAAGAACGGTATCGACGAATAGTACTAAATACGATTGCATCGGTATTTGCACGTATATCGACAGCTATTGTAAGCCTCGCAATCATCCCCATGCTGCTGACCTACTTAGATAAGCAGTTATTCGGGATGTGGACCACCATAACGGTAACAGTGACATGGTTTACCTTATTCGACTTTGGGATCATCAATGGGCTTGTGAATGCGATATCTGAAGCTTATGGGAGGGATGACCGAGAGATCGCGAGCGGTTATGTGTCGACTGCACTCATCGTGTTAGTCATGATATCTGTGCTCACGTCCATTATTGCCGTCCTCTTAGCTCCCCATATCAATTGGAATCAAGTGTTTGCCATCAGCGATAATATTGAAACTGAGCGAGTCCGGCTAATTGTATTGAGTGCCTCCTTGCCGGTGCTCATCGGTATGCCGTTTTCGATCGTGCGTCAAATCTATGCGGGTTATCAGAAATCCTATGTGGGACATTTGTTCTCGATTGTTGGATCGATGATAACGATACTTGCCGTATATTTTGCGATCCACTTACAACTTGAGTTGCATTACATCACCGCCGTACTCATAGGGATTCCCATCCTTTTTGCGGGTATCAATTTGGTTTACATCTTCGGAGTCGAAATGCCATGGCTACGACCAAGGCTCTCGCGAATTAGGATTTCCAGCCTGAAGCGATTGCTGAGGACCTCGATTCCCCTTTTTCTCTTTCAGATTGGAGCATTGCTTGTAAACCAAACACAACCGATCATTTTGGCCCACCGATCGGGGTTGGAGGAGGTAACAGAATATACGATTGTGATCCGCCTCTACCAAGCTTTTATGAGTTTGATTACCGTGAGCACAATCGCTTTTGTTCCTCCCTTCCGAGAAGCTTCCGAGCGAGGTGATCATGCATGGGTATCTGTAGGTTTTAGAAAAATGCTTAGCATAAGAATGATTCTCGCAATCCTGTTCAGTTTTATGATGGCTCTCTTTGGGAATTTCTTGGTAGGTAAATGGCTTGGACGAACTGATATTGTTTTCTCTTTGGCAGTTTGGATTGTTCTTTCAGTGATGTTGGTATCTTCAACCTGGAGTACAGCGTTTTCAGATTTGCTTGTCATAATGGAGAAGATCTGGATCCAAGTTGTGCTCGTCTTATTCAATGGCGTATCCATTCTAGCTTTAACGTATTTATTATCGCCCTCTATAGGTGTAATGGGTGCATTAATTGCATCAAATGGATTTACATTTTTGGTTTTGTCTTGGTTGCTTCCAAGAATTTCTAGATCCCTTTTAGTCGCAGATGTTTATTTATAGGGTGCTGAAAAGTGAAGAGGATTTACACTCGAATTCCGCGTGCTGCGGGCGACAAGAAATATTTGTTCTTTCGGCTGCTTTTGGGGGTCTGCCTCTTACCGATATTTCTATTAATTGCCCACTTGCTCGGTCTCCCAGGCATTTTCTTTCACCTAATCTCAATGTACGCGGGTATTCGTTTGTTTCTGGCCCGTATGAAGAAACGGAGTAAGGAATTATCAATGATTTATTCGTTGATATTTGCGCCCATGGACGCTGTCCGATATTTCGAGTTTGGAATTACATGGAGGGAGGTATCTCAAATCCTTTCGAGGGGATCATATCTCGATATCTCTTCACCTCGAATCTTTCCAATAGGGCTTATGTTACGAATTAAAAATGTTAGTGCTATCTTATTGAATCCGGATAGGCGGGACGTTGAATTATCCAGGGAAATAATCGACTCACTTAACTTGCAGGACAGATGTCTTGTTCATAATTGCATGATTGAGGAGGTAACTCTGCCCGAAAGTTCATTCGATTTAATATCTTTGATCTCGGTTTTGGAGCATATTCCTTCGGAAAGCATCGCATTATCAAAGATATGGAATTTGCTAAAACCAGGGGGTAATTTGGTTATGTCTGTACCCTGTGCTGCCGAGGCGTTTGTGGAATATACCGACTTTGATGAATACGGACTCTATGAAAAAGATCAACAAGGGTTTGTTTTTGGTCAGCGTATTTATGACGATGAGGCTTTGAATGAAAGGATATTTCGTTTCTTAGGAAAACCCGTTTCAATGAAAATCATTGGAGAGAAGAGAAAGGGCACATTCTTTAAAGAAAGAGAGAAAAAAAACCAGTTTTGGCATAACTATCCGCATTGGAAGGAACCATATAAAGCAATCCGTCAGTGGAAAACCTACCAATCATTGTCGGATCTCCCGGGATTGGGCGTCATTATCCTTAAATTCCAAAAGACGGTAATATAAATTTGTGTTGGACTTTAGGAGAACGAGGCGATGAAAATTCGTGCAGTGGATTATATGGGTAATTTGGGGGGAGGGATTCGGTTTGCGGTTGAAATGCTAAGGGCGATGGCACAGCTAACGCCGGACCATTCATATGAATTAATCAGTCATGGGGGTCCGTATAAAAGATATCGAGAGATATTTGAAAATACCGCGCCTAATATCAAGGTGATTGATCTATCTCCAGCGGGAAGTTGGAGGAATAAGAGATCTCTGAAGAATGTTCCTTTGCCGGGGAAGAAGATCATAAAGCAGCTCTTAGGGCAATATACCAAGTGGCACAGTGACATTCCGGAGAATCTTTTTGATCATTGTGATGTCCTCTGGCTTCCCTGGATTCATTGGCATCGCGTTCCGGCATCAAGATCCAGTAAAGTGGTTGCTTCCCTCCATGATGCGATTATATTTGAGTATGAGACGGGTATAACGCCCATCAGGGTAGAAGATGAAAGAGCCACAATCCAGCAATGGCTTAACTCGGATGCGGAAATTGTCGTTAGCTCGAACGCAACATCGAAAACCCTAATCAGGCTTTTTGGCACAGAAACGAGTCGGTTTAAAGTTGTTCCGCTCTCTGGTGAGCACGCCCCATCTACCCGGAAAGCTGAGCTTCCATCGGAATGGGAATGGAAAAAGGATAAATACCTGATTTATGCTGCGAATATATCCCCTCACAAGAATCACGAAGTATTATTTGATGCATATGCTGCATGGGGGGAAGGGAATCCATTGGTATTAACCGGAGAAGATGCTGACCTTCAAGGCACTGAGCGAGGGTTGGAATTAAAGCGATATGCTGAAGCACTTGGCTTGACTCTTCAAAAGTCGCTTATCCCGCTTGGCTATGTGCCATCCGAGATCTATGATTGTCTCCTTGACAATGCTTGGGCGATGGTCATGTGCAGCCTCGCCGAAGGAGGTGGAAGTTTCCCCGTTTGGGAGGCGATGCTCAGAGGACTCCCTGTCCTATGTTCTGATATTCCTGTGATGAGAGAGCACATCGAACGAACGAGAGGGGAAGTCATATGGTTTGATCCGTATGATTCATCTGATCTTGCAGGAAAGTTGCGCTATCTCAATGAAAATTACGAATCTATCAAGATAGCAGCAGATAAGCAAGTGAACAGGTTAAAGCATCGGACATGGAAGGATGTTGCACGGGAATACCTCCAAATCTTCGATGCCCGAGCACAAAATAAAAGGGAGGTGTGATTATGAAAATTCCTCTTGCAAGGCCCGACCTCTCGCAGCTTGAGAAAGAATACGTCCTTGACGCCGTTCAAAGTACGTGGATCTCCTCAACGGGTAAATATGTAACGCAATTTGAAGATAAGTTCGCCGAACTTTGTGGAACACGGACATCGATCGGTGTTTGCAATGGGACTGTAGCGCTGCATTTGGCTTTAATGGCGCTCGATGTCAGACCTGGTGATGAGGTTCTCGTTCCCTCGCTTACCTATATCGCAACAGCAAACGCAGTACGATATGTGGGTGCAGAACCAGTCTTTGTAGATGTCGATGCCAATACTTGGTGCATGGATCCCACATTGCTCGAGGACAAGATTACTCGAAGAACGAAGGGCATTATCGCCGTTCATCTCTATGGTCATCCGGCAGACATGGATGCCATCAATTACGTCGCGGGCGTGCATGGACTCTGGGTTGTCGAAGATGCTGCCGAATCACACACGGCTCTTTATAAGGGCCGTCCAACTGGTAGTCTTTCTCCAATCGCATGCTTTTCATTTTATGGAAACAAGATCTTCACCTCGGGTGAAGGGGGCGCTATTACCCTGAGCGATCCCCATCTCGAACTGCGCGCCAGGACGCTTCGCGGTCAAGGCGTTGATCTCAATCGAAGGTATTTTTTCCCCGTAACTGGATACAACTTCAGATTGACAAATGTTGCCTGTGCGCTTCTTTGTGCGCAGTTAGAGAGACGGGATGAGCTTATTAATAAACGCCGCCATATTTACTCGGTGTTCCAAGAACTCCTAAAAGACATTCCAGGAATACAGTTCCAGCCAGTAGCAGATTGGGCGGTCCCAGCGCCCTGGTTGTTCAGTGTACTTGTCTCCGAAGAAGTATTTGGGAAATCCAGAGATAAGTTGATCAGTGACCTTGAGGAGCAAGGGATTGAAACAAGGCCATTCTTTCTCCCTCTCCATACTTTGCCGCCATTTCGCGAAGAGTCGCGGAAACGGAAAGAACATCTTCCGATAACAATGTCGTTGGCGAAATCTGGCATTAATTTGCCAACATATACCCAAATGACAGATGATGATATTGGAAGAGTAGTGGACATGATTAAAAAGGCAAGGATCTAAGGAAAATTCCATTTGGGGAGTTTTGTCCATGCGCCGAAAACTATTTATCCTTGGCACGAGTGGGCTTGCGCGAGAAATGGCAATGCTTGCCGAAGTGGTTAACTCTCGCGAACATAGATGGGAGATCGCTGGGTTTATCGCAAAGGACCTGGCAGAGGTGGGAAAGGATCTTGGTATTGTGCCGGTGGTCGGAGACGATACTTGGCTTTTAACTCAAGACATCGAAGCGGATATTGTGATTGGAATAGGCTATCCCGGAGTAAAGTTTAAAGTGATCCAGTCCTATTTAGAACAAAGAGATCGATTCTCTTTCCCTAATCTAGTTCATCCATCCGCGTATCTGGATTATAGGCGTGTGGAATGGGGCCTCGGAAATGCCATTACAGCTGGCAGCAATTTCACCTGTGATATCCAAATTGGGGATTTCAATCTCTTTAATCTAAACTCCACAGTCGGACACGACGCGATCATTGGAGATTTCAATGTGATCAACCCAGGTGTAAATATCTCGGGAGGTGTCAAAATTGGCAGCCGGGTTTTATTTGGGACAGGATGTCAGGTCTTGGAGAATCTAACCATAGGAGATGAAGTAATTGTCGGGGCAGGTGCAGTGGTCACCAAAGATATTCCTGAGGGATTAACGGTTGTGGGAGTTCCTGCCAAACCATTAGTGAAGTGAAATCCATACTCAATGCGTATCTGTCCATAGCACCGCAATTTCGAAGAATCAATTTAACCCTAAATGGGGGTTCACCACCCCTCCAAATTCGCATAATTTCATATTTTATAGGGAACAGATGTTACGAATTGCTGATATTTTCTGATAGCTGGAATCTTTCAACTAATGAGACTACTGTATACACTGACTGCGTACCCGCCCTCCATTGGCGGCGCGCAAATACACCAACATGAGTTGGCTCGGCGGCTGAAAGACCGACACGTGATTCGTGTCATTTCTCATTGGGACTCCAATCGGACGGACTGGTTGCTGGGGACCACGATATTCGCGCCGTCTGAAGAATATCATTATGAGATCGATAATATACCTGTACTTCGAATGGGGTTTTCATTGAGGGAGAAGATCTCACTCATTCCATCCACTTTCCTATATTATTTCGCCATGGATTACTGCATCCCCAGGATCTCTGCAAAGATTAGGACTCGAATTGCTCCGATCGCCAAAGAGTGCGATATTATCCACAATGTCCGTATTGGACGTGAGCCAATAAGCTTTGCCTCCTGGGAAGTCGCTCGCCAGCAGGATATCCCTTTTGTCTTCACGCCTGTGCATCACCCTCGCTGGAAAGGTTATCGTAATCGCGCTTTTTTAAGATTATGCCGTCATTCAGATGGAATCATTGCTTTAACTGGGTCGGAAAAAGAAACCATGGTATCGGAGGGAATTCCTCCTGAGAAAATATTCATTACTGGGATCGGCCCTGTGCTATCAGACCGCGCAGATCCAATAGGCTTTCGATACAAAAACGAGATTGATGGACCCATGGTCCTCTTTTTGGGGCAACATTATCGTTATAAAGGCTACCTTAAGGTTCTTCGAGCCGCAAAGATCGTATGGGAAAGATTTCCCGAAGTCCACTTTGTATTTATTGGTCCTCCAGTTGGAGACTCTGAGAGACATTTTGCGCAAGGCAAGGACCGAAGAGTTCATCGCTTGGGAATAGTTGGCTTGCAGGAAAAGACCCATGCACTTTCAGCGTGTGATATTCTCTGTGTACCTTCCACCCAAGAGAGCTTCGGAGGGATTTATTCAGAAGCATGGAGCTTTGGAAAACCCGTTATTGGCTGTCCCATCCCTGCGGTTCAGGAAGTTATTTCCGATGGGGAAGATGGCCTACTGGTGAGGCAGGAAGAGCACGATATCGCCGATAAACTCGAGTTCCTACTTTCTCACCCTTCTGAAGCGGAAAAGTATGGACAAGCTGGTAAACAGAAAGTGATCAGCCGATTTTCCTGGGATCACATCGCCAGTTTAACAGAACAGGCATATATGAAAATTTTGGGTCGATCTCATCATTAACCACTCTGTCTGGCCATTGTGAAATACCCAGTTACCAAAACAGGAAATAATTTCCGGAAAGGCAATTCAATCGAGCCCACCATATCGCTGGGCTAGCAGGGAAAGAATAGTGACGCGGATCGAATTTGTAATGGCGGTTGCCACGCGGTCGGGGAGACCCCCGAAGGCTATTTAATGGGGTATTTCTTTAGCCCAAGGGATTGGAGGGTTAGGAGCTAGAGGGAAAATGGATACTTTGCATTTCTGTTGAGAGGTCTTAAAGCGAGGTGTGGAAGAAGTGCAAGAAGATGCAATCTCGTGCTACGCGAATTGATTCAGGCAGTGAATTGATGTCAAGGCATAGTGGAATGGCCCTCCTTGCTCGCGACGTGCGTTAAAGTAGATGCCGATTTTTAAATGGCGCGCAGGATCCACGAAACATTCCAATCTTTTTCCGTCGGTTGTCTATCGAGTTGCGCGAAGGGGCAAGAGTGGATCAATTCAAATCCTGTGAACTGCGCCAACAAATCAACTTCCGGGACGAAGAAGTAACGCAGCAGGTGTGTTTCGCTCACCTCTTCAATGAGATTGTCGCCGTTGAGGAGAAGCACGGTGTAATCTACTTGAACAAGATGCTTCAGAATGTCCAAGGAAGGTCGTGCAAGTCGGATTATGCGTTCGCTCCCGTTTCGGATCATCTTGACGTGATCCGTGGGTCGGATGGTCAACACACTGGGACCGAACCAGCCATCGAAGAGAAAGAGCCCTCCTGAAGTCAAGTGGCGCCGTGCGGTCTTGAACGTGGAAATGAGATCGGCATTGCTTGTCTGATAGCTGACGACCGCGAACATGGCCAGCACGGCGTCGAACTCAGTCCCCAAGGAGGCATGGCAGATGTCTCCCTGATGTAAATCGACGACGAGCTTCGCTCGTTTGGCTTTTTCTTTGGCGATCTCCAACATTTCTTCAGAACGGTCGATTCCAGTAACATGGTAACCACGCTGAGCGAGGAGCAGGGCATGGCCTCCCGTGCCGCAGCCCAGATCAAGGAGGCGATTGGTAGAATTGTATCCGAGCTTAGAAAAGATAGTTTCAATGAAATCACATTCCGCAGAGTAATCTTTATCACTGTATAGGAAGTCATAAAATTGTGCATATTGATTAAAGATCATTTCGTAAGTAATCCCTCCTGTTTTATGCCGTCATAATAAATAGACATGTTTAGAATGCAGATGTTGTCGTATAAGGTATAACCTTATGTCAGTTTATTATTGAGATTGATATTTCCTAATGATGAGGATAATCCCTTCTATAAAATGATGAAGACGTGGTTCCAAAAAGCTGAGTAGCGTTGAAATAAAGAACCGGCAAAGCATATTCCTACCACCAAAGCAAAGTGTCTCAAAAGAGGCTCAAGGGGTAGATCAGTCAAGCGCTGATCGCTTATCGGAGTGTCATCTCTGCTCTTGCTCATATCGTTTTGAATATTGAATGTACTTGTTGGCACACCTTTCCGAGTTGAGATTCTGTCAATGTCAATCCGGAAGGCAAGTACAATCCCATTCTTGAGAGGTTCTCGGATACAGGATAGCACTCACCTATGAATAGTTCACGTTCTCGGAAAACTGGCTGCTCATGCATCCCTAGAAAGAAGGGTCGTGTTTCCACCCCTTTTTGGTACAATCGCCGGGCAAATTCGGCAGCATTGAAAGGCACATCATCAGCTAATACTACACCGTACATCCAATAAACATTCTTAGCCCATTCCTTTTCGATGGGCAATTGTAATTGGGGAAACTCCCGCAAACGTTCGTTATAAGCTTCCGCCATCCAGCGTTTGTGCTCAATATGCTCTTCGATTCGCTCGAACTGCGCCAACCCAATCGCCGCCTGGATGTTGGTCATGCGATAATTATGTCCAAGGGCGGTGTGATAGAAGCGACGGTCGCGCTGGAAAGCAAGGTTGCGTTCCGATCGTAAGCGCTCCGCCATGTCCTCCTCTTGAGTGAGTACCATGCCCCCTTCTCCGGTGGAGATGATCTTGTTGGCGTAGAAGCTAAAACAGCTCACATCTCCCAGACTGCCGCATCTTTGACCTTTATACTCGGCACCATGGGCTTCAGCCGCATCTTCAATGATCACCAGATTGTGAGCGCGGGCGATCTCCCATATCGGTTGCATGTCAACCGGATGACCATAGATATGAACCGGCATGATCGCTCGGGTTCGAGGGGTAATCTTGGCCTCAACTTGGTTGACATCCATGGTCCAGGTTTCCGGATCGGAGTCGACCAGTACCGGGATGCCTCCATTTTCAACCACCGCCAGGGCGCAGGAGATGATCGTAAAGGTGGGCATGATGACTTCGTCGCCAGGCTCCAAACCGAGGCAGACAACAGCAGCCGAGAGAGCGACTGTCCCGTTACATACAGCCACGCCATGTTTCATCCCACAATAGGCCGCCCATTGAGTTTCGAATGCTTCAATGTAGCGCCCGGCGGAGGAGATCCATCCCGTCTGGAGACAATCCAGGACATACTCCCGTTCGCGTTCAGTAATCCGTGGTTCGCTGACAGGGATCATTGGAAATGCTCCTTCTCGGCCAAACTTGTGTAGGGCCCCTGCTTTATCTCAAGCAACACGGTGTCTTCCAGCATTCGGAAGCCATGACCTCCACTTACCAACACCAGGATGTCACCTAACTCAAGGATTCGTTCTGCAATGAGTTCTTGATTGTCATCATAAAGCAATGCCTCTGCACGCCCTTTACGAACGACCAGAGTTTCCGATGTGCTCTTGATGTGTCGTTCGATTGGAACATGTTTATGTGCCTGGATGTACCCTTGGGCTGGATAGACAACGAAGCCAACCTGTTGCTCGTGCGTGTTTGGTGAGATGAATGTGGTCTCCCTAGGAGAATAGCTTGCCCGTATGATGATGGCGATGGTTTGTCTTGCTGTCTGAATAAATTCAATTTCTTTCATACGCTCCTCATACAGGCAATACCATTAGATTTCTGATGTATATGGCTTTGATTAAGAAACTTCACCAGGTTATGACCCCAAAAAGTTGGACATACAGGTATTGTGAGCCCGTTTCATATCATAGAAAACCTATTCGAGCAATTGGGGAAAATTCAATTCATGATGGGATTGCAGTGAACTTCAAGGAGAACGAAGGAGACATGGATGATCGGAGCCCATTGCATCACAGGTCGTTATGTTCCCATCCATACTATAACAATCCCAGCAATCCACATGGCAGCCCAAAGGATGAGTGTCCAACGTGGCCACCTGGATGCCAAAACGATCATCAAAGCCAGGTAGTTAGGAAAATTAATATACGGGAATAGAAAGGGTGTTGCCGCTACACCCCATCGGTCATCCGCCGTTTTCCAGCTGTACCATAACAAGAAAGCTCCTACTGGAATCCCCCATGGCCATAAGGCCGAGTTCCACGAACCAGACGTCAGAACGGGGGCAATTTCAAGGATTTCAAGTGGCCACAAGGGCCAAATCAATAAAGAGATTGCAAAGACAATGATTCCAGGGAAAATATACAGCTTCCATTGATTCCCGGCCTTTTTAAGTCGAGGGAGGAAGGCGCCTATAGCCACTTGCGGTTTGAGTATAAGCAAGGGGACATCCAACCCATTGAAGAATAACAATCCAATAAGTACAAGCCATTCCGTTTGACCGTTATAGAACAACCAATAGCCGGGAGGTGATATCAATACAGGTATCGCGATCCAATCAGGCCCTCCAAACTTGCGAGCGATGAGAGCGAAAATGATCACGCTCACACCATTGGTCAAAGCAGTCGCGATTCGATCAGGAAGGCCTCCTAGTGGAGAAAGCAAGAGTGCACCCCAGGGTGCCAGGATCAAGCCTTCATCCCACGGGGCTGGCCACCAATGCCGAGCACCGGGGCCGATGTCGTTCCGCCAATCAAATCCGCCCTCTGGAAATAAAAACCAAGATCCCACAAGGACAGCAATTGCAAAGAACCAAATGGCCGGATGCAATCGCATCTCCTTCAGTTTGAGAGAATCGACTTTAATGGGCGAGAACATGGTTTTGATTTATGTACCTTCCTGGATCAACCTATTTACCTATTTGTGATCTAATTTGATCTTGTTTCCAACTCCAGCCTTTTTAGCACATTATGAGCATCACTCTCCTTGCCATTTACCTGAAGATATTGTGCTAAGAGGTTAAAACTTTCGATCATTTCGGGGGTGATGTCGACTCGTCGCATCTGCGGAGCTAAGTCTGAAAGGAGGAAGAAACGGTTATACGTACGGTAATAGTAGGAAAACGAATAGTCTTTCTCTTCTATTAGAATAAAGGCTCTTTGAAAATATTGGTAAGCCTCCTCGTCCTGTCCTTGCTGCAATTGGATCACACCTGCCGCGTGGAGGATGAACGGCGAACCTCCATTGATGAAGGTCGCGATTTGTAGATTGTGCAGGGCTTCCTCCGATCGACCGAATTGCTGCTTTATCAGGGCGAGTCCAACGCGGGCGCGAGAATCATTTGGGTTTGCTTCTATAGCTTGTCTGAAAAGCGTCTCAGCTTCCACATACCGATTTAATCTTAAGCTCTCCCAGCCTCTTAGAGAGAGCGACATTCCTTCTTCGTATGCTAGATCTCGTTTATAGCGATCCAGTGCATCCATGGCGAGGGGTGAACTTAACATAATTTGACTGAATTGCAACGAAAGATCAATCTTCAGGGCGGACAAATACACATCGATTGCACCCTGTGTATCTCCGTAGTTCTCCTTCATCCACGCAAGATTTAGGGCGAAGGTTGAGTTTTTGGGGGCGAAGTCTAAGGCCATCTGCATGTGCTCGATGGCTGCCGCGTAGTCTCCTAATAACCATTCGTAATTGGCCAAATTGGCCCAATGCACAGGCCAATAGGGATCCTTCTCAAGCATTTCTGACTGCAGTGTGTATGCAGTTTCTAGGGCTTGGGGATCCCCTGTCCGATAATAGAGCTGGGCATTGGCCAGGCTGCATTGGAATCCATAAAGCGGGATCGAGGAGTTCTTCTCGTATGCTCGGCAGATTTTTTCCGTGGCTCTTTCCCAATCGTCCTCTCTCCCGGAGTTAACACCCTCCCAGTAATCGTCAGCCCCGATCATTGTGTAGTGTGATCCTAAGAGGAATGCGACCAGGAGAGTGGCGGGGAGGAAGAGGGCTCTTCTTCTTTGAGTAATTATTCTCTCAGTAGATGGCGCCTCGTGCAGAACAAGGGATAGAAGGATAAGGACAGATAGCGCGTAGAGAGGTGACTCGAGAAGGTAATCCAACATGTGATGAGAGAGGGCTGCGATCCCGGCCCCAGCATAGGCTGCGAGCCGCATCTTTACTGTGAGCGATGCAGCCCTCCATGCTCGAAGAAAAACCAAGATGCATGTCACGATGATCCATGCAACCAACACAATCCCCAGGATGCCTGTCTCTGCGGCAGTTTGAAGAAAGAGGTTGTGTGCGTGACTGGTTGCGAATCCGGGGGGTATCTTGGTCTCCTGCGCAAATAGCGCGGAAAAGGATCCAGGTCCATTCCCGATCAGAGGAGATTCTTCAATAATATCCAGCGCCGGTCCCCAAATTTCCGATCGTGCTGTAACCAGGCTTGAAGCATGAGATGAGATCGTTTGAGATTGAACGAAAAAGATATAGATAAATCCAAGGCCTATTAAGACGAGAGGGATCGCGAGTAGAAAATAACGTAGGTTGATCACTTCCCGGATCGATTCCCGTTTTTTCCCGACGAGTTTTGAAAGTGCTGCTGGACCATAAAACAATGCGATTGTTGTGAGGACGCCCAGGATGCCTGCAAGCAGACCAGCTCGCGAGGAGGTGAAATACAGATTGAGGATAAAGGGAGTGAATCCCAATCCCCATAGTACTCGCCTCTTCCAGTTCTGTTCTTGTAGTAACCGAACAACCATAATAGGCACGATCAGGTTGATAAAACCGGCCGTCACATTAGGATGACCCAGGAAGAGCCCAAGAGACCGATAGCCAACGGGTGGAAAAGATAGGACTGTGCCTACGATATCCCACCAGTTCCGATACCAAAAGAATGCCAGCAATAACTCAATGAAAGAGAAGATCAGTCCGAAATTGATGAGGGCGTTTTCCCAGGATGTTGGTTGCCAAACATCCTGAAGTGTATCGAAAATAAAAATGAAGCCAAAGATAATGATCCATTCCTTCAAAACTAATTCAAGGCTAACGATCGGGAAGGGAGCAAGCAATATGGAGAATAATCTCACTGCAGCATAGATGGATATGGCGAAGATGATGCGCGGATACCGAATGGCGGTTTTTGTCATTAATTTGTAGATGATCCACGATCCGAATCCGATAAAGCTTGCCCAAACTCCAATTCTTGTAAAGGTGGGATTGAGTGAGTTGTACGTGACTGCAACAATCAACAAATACAAGAGTGAACCAAGATACGTAAGGAAGGGTTTTCGGTTTTTCAACACCATCAGGTTTCCGTGTCTACCAGGTTAAGAGATGTGATATTTCAAGCAGCACATTTTACATGAGAGGGGGTATCGGGGAAAGCGCTTTTACGCAGAAATTTCTATTCATAGGTTTTAGGTATCGAGGGCATAGGTTTAAAGATTACACCAAAAGGGCTGTATAAGTCGGGTGATGGATGCACAAACCTGAGAATCGAGCTTCATGGTGGAAAGCTTCCTAGAGACAGCCTGCGCATAGCCATCGATTTGGGGCAGGAACTACAGGTAGAAAGACGCCAAATGGGGATGTTAGGTGGTTTTTCCCACTTATCGTATAGGAAATGTGTGGAATCTCACTTTCTTTCCATACCGGTCAGATGGAAGATGTTCCAACAAAATAAAGTGGGAGATACAGCAGTCTCGCACCCTTCAATTGCAGGTGGTTCTTGAATGCTTCGTCAATCTCTCATCCTGC
>MGNI01000216.1:76337-78957 GCA_001795115.1 Chloroflexi bacterium RBG_16_48_8
ATGGGAAAAAGCTAGGATACCCCACTCTTACTATGGGGATGAATGGAAAGCGGGGGTTTGGGGATGGGCAGCCCCCATTATGGCTTGTTCCCTGCGGATAAAAATCATCCGTGGAAGAATCCCCGCAGCTTGCTGCTGGGTTCTTCACTGAGGTTGAAGGACTGCATCCCTTATCGTTGAAACGTTCTCTTTGGTAGGCTAGGAGGTCTTAGATCATGAGCCCATGGATGAATAGAAGAATCTTTCTTCGTTGGCTGGCCATCCAATTGGGAGCCGTGGCAGGCAGTAAATTCCTGGCGGCTTGTTCTCAGGCTACCAGCTTACTGACAACAGCCTTTCCTACGAGCACAGATATCCCAGGACCTACTTCGGTTCCCTCCGCTGTGCCAGTGGAAGTTACAGAAGGCATTGAAGCGACACGGTCGCCTGAAATAACGCCTACGGAGGTAGCAGCAACGCTGGCCTCTTACCCGGAGCTGGCTGTTGCTCGAGTGGGAGAACCCGAGAAATTGGTTGAGGCTGCTATTGCAGCCCTGGGGGGCATGGAGCGATTTGTCAAATCCGGGGATCAGGTCATCGTGAAACCGAATATTTGCGTTGCCTACCATACCTATGAGTATGCCGCCACCACCAATCCATGGGTCGTCGGCGCTTTGGTCAAGCTTTGCCTGGAGGCGGGCGCGAAAAGTGTCAAGGTGATGGATTTTCCCTTCGGCGGCACATCTGAGCAGGCCTATATTCGGAGCGGGATCCAAGAGCAGGTTCTGGCTGCCGGGGGTGAAATGGAGGCTATCTCCAGCTTTAAATTTGTCGAAACAGAAATTCCGGAGGGTGTAGACCTCAAGATCTGTGATATTTACGACGAGGTTCTCTCCGCTGACGTAGTGATCAATGTGCCTATCGCCAAGGATCACGGCCTGGCGCGGTTGACGTTAGGTATGAAGAATTTAATGGGCGTCATCCGGGATCGTCCCGCCATGCATCGCAATCTGGGACAACGGTTGGCGGATCTGACCAGCAGGGTTCGCCCTGCACTCACAGTGGTAGATGCGGTTCGTATGCTCACGTGGGGCGGACCCAGCGGCGGCAGCTTGGACGCGGTGAAGAAAATGGATACCGTGATCGCAAGCCCCGACATTGTTGCCGCAGATAGCTATGCGGCTACCCTCTTTAACATTAACCCTATGGACCTGTCTTACATTCAGGCGGGCGTGTCGATGGGACTGGGTCGCAGCGATTTGGGGAATATGAAAATCGAGGAGATCAACATAGGTGCGTAGATTTAATCGCGCACCAGGTTGGCTCGCTCGGCCTTGGACCACCTTCCGCAAGGTTGTGCAGATTCTGGCCTTGGTTCTATTTCTGGGGTTTTTTGTTGGGGCGCACGCCGGTCGAATCTCTGGGGCAATCGCCAATATCCCTCTCAGACTAGATCCATTAATCTCTTTGACCCATATCTTGGCAAGTCGAGAATTCATCGCGGGTTCAGCCCTGGCTTTGATCACGCTTGGGATGACGCTCCTGGCGGGGGGAGCCTGGTGTGGGTGGCTATGTCCACTCGGTACGCTGTTGGACTTTTTCTCCCTCCGTCGCTGGCGGCAAAGCAGTTGGGAGCCACCAGAGTCTCTTCGTCAGATCAAGCATGTGCTGCTTCTTCTCATCCTCTTCGCGGCTTTCTTCACCAATCTAACCCTTTTGTTTCTAGATCCACTGACGCTGCTCACTCGCACCATGACGGTCAGCGTTTGGCCGGCGCTGGATCAGATCGTAACCGCAGTAGAGACAGCGCTCTATCAAATCCCTCTCCTCAGACCCGCCATATCTACTTTTGATGGATGGGTTCGACCGAGCGTTTTCCCTTCAATAGCTATTGCCCATCAAGGAGCAGTGCTCTTTGGGGCTATTTTTCTCATCCTGGCAGGACTTAATCTGGTGGCTGAGCGATTCTGGTGTCGCTATCTCTGTCCCTTAGGGGGGATGCTTGGATTGCTCAGCAAGGTATCCATTTTGCGAAGAGAGGTCACCCCAGAGTGCACGTACTGTAACCTTTGTCCAGATTCCTGTCCAATGGGGACGATCGATCCCTCAAACGGTTATAAGAGCGACCCTGGTGAATGCACCCTATGCATGGAGTGCTTGTATGGCTGCCCGATGGAGTCGACAACCTTTGCCCCTCAATTGAGCATCGCCCAGTGGCATGACTATGACCCCAGTCGCAGAAAGGCCTTGATGACCTTCGGTGCGGCGGTGGCGGGTGTGGCTTTGTTAAAAGTAGATTTGGCAGGTGATCGCAACCGCCCCCACCTTTTACGCCCACCGGGGGTCATTGAGGATAAACTGCTTTCAACCTGTGTTCGATGCGGAGAATGCATCCGCGCCTGTCCCAGCGGTGCGCTTCAACCTGCCCTTACGGAGGCGGGAATCGAAGGTTTATGGACTCCACTCCTGGTCCCCAGGATGGGCTATTGCGACTATAGCTGTAATGCTTGTGGGTTGAGCTGTCCAGTGGAGGCGATCCCCCCATTGAGCCTGGAGCAAAAACGCGTTCAGGTGATAGGGAAGGCGTCTATTGATCGGAATCGTTGTCTTGCCTGGGCAGAAGATACGCCATGTATTGTCT
>MGNI01000216.1:79049-79852 GCA_001795115.1 Chloroflexi bacterium RBG_16_48_8
GATTTATGCATAGGCTGTGGGATTTGCGAGAATAAATGTCCGGTTCAAGGTCAAGCGGCTATTCGAGTATTTGTTAGGGGGGTGGAACAGGGCGTCTATGCATGATTGAAACTCGTCCATTACAGGGCGATCCGTAGAGGTTCAGGTTTACTTATTGAATAATGAGCGACCTGCCGGATTCCCGTAGTCGTCCTTATAGCGTCCTCAGGGGAGGATCTGTAGGGGTGGGTCTTATATCCACCCTTATCGAGTGACTCCAAGGGATGCCCTGATTCTTCTATTATGATGAGGAATTTTAGGGGTAGATCTTGTACATGCTTGTTTATTAAATTCTAGAGGAGACCCAATTCATCTTTTTAAATCGTTTATCGTAGGGGCGCATAGCCGTGCACCGAGAATCACCTTGCACAGGTTCTGAACCTGCGCAAGGGTTGATTGTTGGGGCAACTCGCGAACCTCCCCAGCTGGAGTTTATGGAAAAGAATTTGTAGCATTACACTTCATATTGCTTGTCCAGATACCAGTTGAGGATTTCGCTCACCATGCCGCGCAAGTCAGGGGAGGAAGCCATTCCATAGACAGGACCAATGCCCTCCGATGCCTGTGGATTCTCTTTGACGTATTCGACAGCCGCCTTCAAGTCCTGGATGAAGCGCTCCTTTACGCCTGATTGGGTATGTCTAAGCGTGACACAAAGGTGAACACAGGCGGGAAGATGCAAGCCGTTCAATCCCCAACCCTTTTGGGACAGGTATTCCAGCACCTGATAACTGTTCAGTTTCTGAGAAGCGAAGGCGATGACA
>MGNI01000216.1:79873-83934 GCA_001795115.1 Chloroflexi bacterium RBG_16_48_8
TGTAGTTCGGGGATTTTTTTAATTTCTGTCTTGATCCAAGTGGCCGTCTCCATGATTCGTCTGGCGGCCTGGAGATACCCTTCCTCTCCCATGGAGACCATGGCGGCCCAACAGGCTGCGCTGAGAGCGCCGGGTCGACTGCCAGCCAGGGTAGGAGAGTTATACAGGCCTCCTGGCCAATCGGCGATTTTGAAGTACTGATAGTGCCTTAACTCTGGATTGCGGTACAGTACAACAGAAGTGCCCTTGGCGGCGTAACCGAATTTATGGGTATCAGCCGAGATGGAGGTCACTCCTGGGAGGCGGAAATCGAAAAACGGGATGTCGTATCCGAGTTTTTCTACCCATGGCAGGATGAACCCTCCGAGGCAAGCGTCCGTGTGACAACCGATGCCCCTTTCTCTGGCCAGTTCCGCTATCTGTTCCATGGGATCAACGATGCCATGGGGAAAGGGTGGAGCGGATCCTACCAGGACAATGGTGTTCCCCGTGATAGCTTCTTCCATGGCGTGGACGTCAGCGCGGAAATCCTCCCCAATGGGTGTACGGACAATTTTCATCTTGAAATACTGGGAGGCTTTTATAAAGGCGGCATGTGCAGTTACTGGGGCAATGATCTCTGGCTCTGTGATTCCTTTCTCGGCTTCCGCCCAATCACGATAGGTTTTCATAGCCAGCAGAATGCTCTCTGTCCCACCCGAGGAAACCGTCCCGCACACTCCCTCCTCTGGGGAGCCGTTGAGCATGCTGGCCGTCATCGCAACGATTTCGGCCTCGAACTTTGTTGTGCTGGGCCAGATGTCTGGGTGGAGGGGATTGCTTTGCGAGTTGATGGCGTAGACCTGGCTCAGAAAATCGATATGCTCATCGTCCCCGTGATAGACGGCACCGGAAGCGAAGCCCTCTTTCCAAGTCATTTCCTCAATGGAATGCAACTTCTGCATCTCATGCAGGATCTGCTCTTGTTCAAGCCCCTTTTCAGGCAATTTTGAAAAGCGTAGAAACCCTTCTTTATAAGGTTTGAGCAATTTATCAACTTGATCGAAGAGTTCAGCGGATGCGGCTGGGTCCATCGTATCCTCCAGGAAATGGGTGCATCATCAACGGTAATGTGTCAATCCCGAGCATTTAGTTTAATGCGCAGTTTTCAATTCGGGCTCGTTCAGCGTATGGTAAACCTTGCAAAGTGAGGGATAAATGCTTTTGAATGCCTTGTAAAGTTTCGTGTATATCTCCGGCGGATCTGGGGCAGGCTCGACAATTTTGCCTGTTGGCACCACCTGTTTAAGGGCTTCAATGGAGGGGTAAACCCCCATACCAACCGCGCCCAGCAGTGCGGCTCCCACAGCTGCGGTTTCTCGGGGATGAGGGACGGTCTCCAGAGTACGACCGCTGATGTCGGAGATCATTCGCAACCAGGGCAGTCCTCTGGCGCCACCGCCAATCACACGGATTGGATCTGGGCGCAAGCCATATTCTTTTTCAATGGATTCCAAAATCCAATACAGGTTGTATGCTACCCCTTCATAGATGGCGCGCGTCATCTGGGCTCGGGAGTGGTTGGCTCCCAAATTGATGAAGGATGCCCGCACACATTCATCTGCCACAGGGGAGCGTTCACCATACATCCAGGGGGCAAAGATCAAGCCGCCCGAGCCGGGTTCGGTTTCTTCTACGATCTCATCCATGTGAGCATAAGCCGGGGGCTCTGGTTCCATCTGATACAGCTCTCGGGCAGCCCATTTCAGGCACGCCCCACAGGTCTCCGTCTCACCGATGAGAAGGAGTTTGTCCAAATCAGCCGATTGGATGGTTGCAATTCCTTGTCGTCCCGGCTTTCTCTGGCTTGTAACAATCCCGACAAAGCCCGAGGTGCCCAGGCAGAGATGCCCATCTCCTTCCAGTACAGCCCCTGAGCCAACAGCTACGGCCATGGCATCGCCCGCGCCAGCGATCACGGGCGTGCCTTCCAGCAAACCCAAGACCGAGGAGGCTTCTTTTGTTAGTCCACCCACCCGGTCGCAAGAGGAAACCAACTCTGGGAACTTCGTTTTATCGACACCGAAAAAGCGCATCAAGGTCGTATCCCAGGTCTTTTTTTTCAAGTTCAGGAAACCGGTCACACTGGCCGTGGATCTCTCATAGACCAATCTGCCAGTTGCACGGTGCAGAATATATCCGCTGACATCGAGAATAGTAGTCGCCTTGTCATAGAGGTCGGGCTCATTTCGTTTCAACCAAAGGTACTTAGGGAGGAGATCTTTACCCGTTATAGCAACGCCCACGAGTAAGGCGAAGATCTTTGGACCGCCTAACTTCCGCATGACCATGTCAGCCTCCTCCACAGCCCTTCCGTCCAGCCAGCTGATGGCCAGGCGCAATGGCTTCGCCTGACGGTCGAGAAGGATGGCGTTGACCATTTGGGAGGAGAAGGATATGGCTAGAACATCCTTGGTTTGGATCCTTGTTCGATCCAGGATGCGTCTTGTGGTTGCGCCAACCGCTCGCCACATCTCCTCTGGATCTTGCTCAGCGTGTAGTGGTTTGGGGTAGTGGGTGGGGTAGGTTTCTACGTCTGAGGCTACCACCTGGCCATCGGTTGTGATAAGAACAGCTTTGTTTCCGCTGGTTCCAACATCGTGCCCTAGAAGATATTGCATTGCTGCACCTCGCAAGGAAAGGGAGGAAGGAGGGAGAGGTGAACCTCCTTATGGTTATGGGTTCACGCATAACGCGATTATAGGGGAATCGACATGCGTGGTGCAACTGCGAAGAGTCATTTCAACCTTCCAGATCTCGAACATAAATCATGAACTAAGTTGCCCGCTCCCGTCTTGTGAATATTCATGGAACGGAAATGCAAATGGCATACCCATTGAGGAGGTTCTGGTCAGGAAGGGAGACTTTATGCACAGCTCGGTCATTAGAAGAGAGTTCAACCCGGGATATACCAGCTTGACTCGATGCGTGGAACAATTTCAGTGGTATGACCTGCCTGCACGGAGGTATTTTCAGAGGGGAAAAGGATGGTGATGCTGGGAGAGACTTTCTCTTTCGAAAGCCCACAAGAAAGACCCTCGGTGATCGTTGCGATGAGGACAAGAAGCACGGCGTGGCGCGCTTTCGCTTCAGACATGGTTTTCCTTTTCGGGAGGAGCCGCTTCGCTCTTTTTAGTGGACACATCAATATAGAAAGGCTATACATCGGTGGTTTATCGAATTTTCCGTCTGCGTTATACTCTTAGCAAGGTACCCCGATGTTGACACTTCAACCCCTGCAGCCCTTTGACCTTGGATTGATCCTTTCTTACAAATGTCAGGCGAGTTGCGCCCATTGTCTTTATAACTGTGGTCCTGAATGGTCGGACTGGATGAGACCGGAGGAGATTCGAGCAGCCTTGGAAGCGACTTTACTATGGGATCAGCCCTTCCAGGTACATATCACCGGAGGTGAGCCCTTTCTTAACTTCCCCCTCCTTCTCCATGCTGTGGAAACAGCGACGGAATTAGGGATCTCCCATTATCTAGAAACCAACGCCGGCTGGTGTGTCCGGGAGGAGTTGGTCGAGAAGCGCTTTGTGGCCCTGCGCGAGGGGGGTCTGGGAGCTGTGCTGATCAGCTGCTCACCTTTCCATGCTGAGAGCATCCCCCTTGAGCGTACTCGATTGGCGATTCGCAAGGCTTTGGAGATCTTCGGTCGCCATGGAGTTATTGTTTATCTGTCGGAATGGTTGGAGCAGCTGCAAGCCTTTGATGAAGAGGGTTTAACCCCACTGGAAGATTATGTAGAGGCCTATGGTCCACAAAAGGCAGGGAGATTGTTCTGGGAGGGATACGGGTTGATCTCAGGGGGACGATCTGGTTATCGCTTGGGGCATCTGGTCGAGGGGCACCCCGCAACGGATTTCCAGGGTGAAAGCTGCCGACGGGAAATTCTGTATGCCCATCACTCCCATTTTGACCTGTATGGGAATTTCATCTCGGGGTTTTGCGGCGGTCTAGCAGTAGGCGATTGGCATGATTTACCCGTGCTCATGGATCGTTTCCGATCTGGTGATTAC
>MGNI01000216.1:83946-86092 GCA_001795115.1 Chloroflexi bacterium RBG_16_48_8
GGTCCCTATGGGTTATTCACCTTCACACAGGAAGTGTATGGGTATGAGCCCTTAGAAAGGGGATACGCGGGGAAGTGCCATCTCTGTGTGGATGTGCGGCGGTATTTAGTTGGGAAATGGGAATTTCCAGAGCTTGAACCGAGGGAGTTTTACGAGAGGAGTTGAGTTCAATTAACCCTGCGGCAGGCTCCTAATCTAGATGTAAGTCTTAGGAGGAAACCTGCCGCAGGGTAGTGTGTAGAGTCGCCTCGCTGTGGGTATCTACATCCGTCCTGTTTATATCTCCTCATAAGTGGTGAACTCGATTTGATCCGGGTCACCATTTGGAGCACTCCCGGGTACTCCGTATTCGCCTTATTGGAACAACACACCGCATATAGAAACCACAGAGGTTCCCTGCTTATCTGCGGGACAAAGATCGTAGGATACAGCCTCCCCTTGGGCTGGGTTCAACAGTCGGAGGGTCAAATAGATGGGAGGGAGGCCACAGACGTTGTTGCGGTTTTCAATCAATCGGATGGCTTCATAAAAGCCTTTCTCATCTCCGGAACACATTCTCTCCATGAGTTCCTGGTCGGCGGCCTTTAAACGCGCTCGCCCCATAAAGTCCAGGGGGCGACCCCCAAAAGTCGGCCCTACATGGGAGAGGTCACCCGCTGCGACAACAACGGCTGATCGGTCTGCGATGGCTGACCTGAGCGTATCGATGAACCGCTGAAAGAGGAAATCCTCTTCCGGCGAGGTCCCCCCTTTGAAAAATCGTTCAAAGGAGCTGCAAAGGATGGGGAGAATCTCACAAGGTTTTCCTTCACGCATATGGTGAAGCCAGACCGCGGCCATCTCGATGGAATGTTCGGCTTTATGGTAGAGCTGCCCGTTGAAGGCGATCCTTTCGTCTAGGGCCTTGGCGAGCTTATCCACAATGGAGGTTGCAGTGGGTAGCACCCCGTAGGGCGTGGCGTAGTTCTGGTGTGTGAGGCTGAGTGGATCATCTTCGCCGAAATGGTCACTCCCCAAAATGACGACAAGATCCGCCTCTTGTATGACTTGTGATGCTCTTGCCCAAACCTGAGCATAGACATGTCCCCCGCGTGCGTAATCGATGTGGGGACTGACCAGACCCCGGATGGATTTCGGTTTAGGGTTGGTTTCAAGCTTCTCTAGATAGCTATTTAAGAACTCCCGAAGTGCAGCCACATCGGAGGGATACGAAATGCCAGAAAGAAGAGGTTTTCTAAAAGGAGCTTGAACGTAGTCCAAGAGGGCTTTTTCTTTCGCCTCGAGAAAGCGATCGTTTTCCAGGAGGTGGGCATCATCCAGTGCGCTTACGAGATGATCGATCTCCACAGGTGAGATATTCTGGCCGTAACGGATAGCCAAGGCTGCGCTTATCGCGCCAGCGTCTCGTGTCCCATCACACAATGCCAGCACAGGGGAAATTTCCTGGGGGAGGATGATCTGCTGATCTGCTAATCGCAGCGGATCGCGCAACAAGATGAAAGTTCTCCCACCCTGGTACACGGGCGTTGTTTCCACAGCGCGCAGCTTTGGGATTGGGTTGGCGTCTGTTGATGACATCGTGTTCCTGCAAGCCGTTTAATGAGAAATGGACTTGTATTGGGCTGATGTTTCTCAGATTCTAAGTATATCCTGATACCGAGTTCTTCAGAGGGGAGGCGGCTTTTGATGACCGTTCCTTGGAAGAGGATGGTCATGAATGCTTTGACGCGGTCGAATTAATGAGAGCTTATTCGCATGCGCATCTTCTTGAACAGGCTGCCACCTAATACCATGGCGCTGATGAAACCAGCGAAGGCAGTCATCATTCCACCCCATCTTAATGGGATCTCTTTACTCCCCTCCAGCATGGGAGGTGTTTCTGGATCGAGGTACGGATAGAGGCGGTCGATGGCAGGGGTGGGGATGGATGTGCTACGGGCCAGCACCAGGAATTCATCCGCCAGATGATGGAATTCGTTTCGGGCGGCGTTGGCATGCCCCACCAAGGCGATTTTCATTGCGGGGTGGGTGATGAAGTGTTTCAGGAATAAGACCAGGAGAGGCTCCGGGATCCGCTCAAAGATTTTCATTTTTCGAGGGACAATGGGGATATCCAGGGCACGAAGTACTTGGAAACCCTCACGAA
>MGNI01000216.1:86110-91772 GCA_001795115.1 Chloroflexi bacterium RBG_16_48_8
CGAGTAAATCTCGCGTCCGAGAGAAGCGGAAGTTATCCGTGCCAGCCGCGTAGAGGGCAGGTCCCAGTGAAGGGAAAAGTAAGGCGACATGGGTTTTGTGCCAGGCGTCCATATCTGTGCGAATCTCGGCATCGTATCCTGGCATGGTTTTGAGAACGCTGGCGACCCATCTGGTGCGCTCCGTGACTTGCCCGTCCACTTCACCGAAGGGCACCGCTGCTTTATCTTCCACCTGACCCGCGATGCAGTGGATCTTGTGCCCATCAAAGTAGCCAGCTGAATGTGGAAAACCCACCAGGACGCGCTCTTTTCCCAAGGCATCCACAAGCGCGTCTGGACCAGCGGCGTTGTTCATCAGGAATAAAACGTTGGGTGTTTGCTCGTTTGCAGCCAGGACTGGTAGGATTTCTAAGGCATGGTTCTTACGCATGATGACCAATACCAGGTCGTAAGCCTCCTCCTGTTTGAGGCTTTCGACGATCTTTACATGCGTGACCGTCTCTTTTTGGGTGTAAAAATCTCGAAGCACAATGCCATGCTTTCGTAGATCGGTAAGACGCTTACCACGAGTGAGTAAGGAAACGTCGTTTCCTCCTTCGTGCATCCGGGCAGCGAAGAGGCTCCCTAAGGGTCCAGCTCCATACACTAAGATTTTTACTTGATTCATGATTTCACCTCTGTTTTACCTTGGATCCAATCGATATCCCCTCGCTTCCCAGGCCAGGCGCATCATGGGGTTCCTCTGTAAATAGACGTCAACAATGCTTTTTGGCACGCCATTCAAGGGGCAGGAGAAGTTCACACAATGGCTACAAACATGTTTTTTCAAGCTAAACCAAAAACTGATCAGACCAACCAGCAAGATTACGGTAAGGAGGTACTGTTCCCCTAGAATCAGGAAAGGGAGAGGGTACAAGACCAGGATTCCAGCTCCAATCAGGAACTGTGCCTGTTCTGATCTGCTCATAGGCTCAGGATGATAGCGCCAAATCTTGATGACACCGTAGTTGGCGAGACAGTGTAGCACACGACTTTCCTCCGCCCAAAAGGGACAGTGACAGCACAAGATGCGCGCCTCCCATACAAAGAAAAAGAAGATGGCATAGCCAGCCCAACCAAGCAGATACCATCCAAAGCCCCCCAGAAGCATCCCGATGACGGCAGTGATCGCAGGAGGTGAGAAGATGGCTGCGAAATAGGCAAGATCACCCCAATCAAAGCGGCAATTCAGGTTCGTTTCAATGGAGCAAACCCCGCATTCAGTCATGTTCTGCCATGTGCAAATTTGAAAGGGATTCTTGGATGGGGTCTTTCCGGGTGACATGTCCAGCTCCTTCACCAAATTCCTGGCACGAGACGGTGGCGCACTTGTTGGGCGTAATCACGATAGCCAGGGAGGTCATTCATCAACAAACGGTCTTCAAGTGCAGTGCGGATGAGAAGTGCGCAGATTGTCACGGCTGCAGGGATGAAAGCCCAGAGCGAATCGAGCAGCAAGGGTACCGCAAGGTTGAAAAGGATCCCTCCCACATAACCGGGATGTCTCACCGCCTGGTAGGGACCGGTGTTGGCAACTGCATGCCCCCGTTCTTTTTCGATCCGTACATGCCCATAAAAAAATCGATTGGACACCATGGCCCAGATGGTCAGCAAGGAACCCAGGGCTGCGATCCCAAGGGCGGAAAGCTGGATCCCTGGAGGCACCCCGGGAGGACCAGCCATAGCGTTGGTCTAAACCAGCTACGATCAACATGGTTACAGGTCCGAAAATAGCAACAATGCCGACCAGGGGTCGGTCCCATTGAGCTACTGGAGAGGCTTTGATCTGTGTGCGCTCTGCAACCAATTCCGGATTGTTTGGGACAAGGAAAATCCCAACGATGATTTGGCTCAGGATAAAAAGGCCAAGATAAGCCCATGCCATCTGCCACTCCAGTTGCCCGGAGGAGAAGAACAAACTAGAACTAAAAATGAGGCTGAAGATCAGGGTCTGCAGCACCCAGCGCAAACCGGCGCGATTTCTAATCACTCCTTCCTGCGGTTTCCGAATGGGTGACTGGGATTCCGTCTAGATCTCCTTAGGATGTACGGTCCTCTGTGCTTTACAACTACCAAATCCCTGGCAGCAAGCGGTATCGTACCTGCTTGGCATACTCGCTGTAGCCGTCAAGTTTTTCCAGCAACGTTCGATCTTCCAGGGCGGTTCGGATGGTCAGGGTAATCAGGACGAGCCCGGCAGGGATCAGTGCCCATAGCGAACCTAGCGCAAGCGAAGTTGCGATCCAGGAAATGATATATCCGACATAGCCCGGATGCCGCACATATCGATAGGGACCACCTGTGGCGACGGTCTGATCCCGGTCCATCTGGATTCGAACGGAGGTGGAGAAGAAGGTGTTGGATGCCATCGCCCACGTAAACAACCCCATTGCGAGCGCATATAAAATCAACCCGAAGATTTGAACAGTTGCCGCGAGCGAGGGTGACCATCCAAATCGCAGGTCCAAGCCAGGAAGGATGATGGTGGCCAGTGTGAAGATTCCGCTGGGGAGGGTGATGGCTCTATCCCAGCTTTCAACGTTCTCTTTGATCTCTCCCCGTTCGGCCATCAACTCAGGGGAGAGGACCAAGGCGTTGATAGTGAGGATGAGGACGTTCACGCCCAGATAGATCCAAGCCCAAATCCAATTCAGTTTTCCCGAAGTTGAGAAAAGGATCAAGGCGATGAGGAAATACTGGATAATTACTTGCAGCTTCCGTTTGCGCGCCTTGCTTTTTATTTCGGAATTTCCGTTTGTACCCATGATCGTGCCTCCTGGGGCGTGTGTATATCCACGGGGCGGATAGCTCCTACCACACACCCGGTATCAGTCGAGAGCGGATTTGTTGAGCATACTCCTGGTACCCCTCAAGTTCTGCTAGCAATGTCTTATCTTCAAGAGCTGTGCGAAGAAGAATGACACCAGCCGCTAAACCACCTGGAATGAGTGCCCAAAGGGAGCCAAGGGTGAGGGGGGTTGTCATGGCAAAGAGAAACATTCCCACGTAGCCCGGATGTCGTACGAACCGATACGGTCCATTTGAGATGACGGAATGTCCGCGGTCTTTCTGGATGCGAACAATCCTTGAGAAAAAGCGGTTGGAAGCCATGGCCCAGATGATAAGACTGTAGCCCCCTAAGCAGATAACAAGCGAAATCAGCTGTAGGAGGAGGTTGATTTCTGGCGACCATCCGAAGCGTTTATCGAATCCTGCTATGGGCAATGTGATAAAAAGGGTCAGATAGCTGAAAAGGTTGGAGAGGACCTTATCCCAGCTTTTTGCATCCTCAGGTACAGGATGGCGTTCCTGGATCAATTCCTCTCGATTGGGAGCCACTGCCCTTGATGTCACGAACAACCCTGCGATAAAGCCGATCAGGAAAATCCATGCCATGACCCAATCTAGGTGATTGGCCGGAAGTAATTTGACAAACAGCGAACGTAAAACCTGGCCAATCACTTAAGCAAACCGCCATTCAGGCAACTCATTTTATCAAAATACTTTCGGCGGTTTGCCTAGATCGCCGGAAGAGAGGAAGAGCAGAGAGCCTAAAGTCAAGAAGAGCAGGAAAGCTCGAAAGAGTCTTCGTATCGTCTTTCGAAATACGTTTGGCTCCACACATGTATGAGCGAGCTCGGGTTTCTCGGTCATTGTGATCATCCCCAGATCAAAATTAACTAAAAATGCAACCCCGCGATATTTAGGATCACCTAAATAATATATTAGATATATAAAATATTCAACTTACAGTTCGGTAGGTTTACCTTGATAGCCTTATCTGTCGACCACAAGGGTCGCCCTCGGGTCCTTTGATACGGGATCATAGGGGCGCGCCCTACCATAGATCTCGGAATTGGGATGATACAGTTAAATGGGATCCTTTCTCAGTAGAGAAAAACTTGCATTTTGTCAAATCATGAACCACCCCCCTTGCGAAAGGTAGGGCATCAGGGATACCCTAATTGCCTTGTTGTGGATGCCTTAACAGGTTTTCGAATGGGTACGCGAGAATTATTCTTTGATAGATAGGTCGCGCTGAAGGTGCACAGGAGGAGGTGTCAATATGCGTCGCTCATGGCAAATGAGAAGATTTATTCTTCTTCGGTGATGCAGGTTTGTATTTCGCACCGGCGCCATCCTTTGAACCTATCCTTATCGGCGAAGGGGTGCGTGTTATCCATGTTGAACCCACCACATGGGTGTACCCGTAGGGAGGGTGCAATTCATGCTTTGGGCTTTATAGTCGTCG
This sequence comes from Chloroflexi bacterium RBG_16_48_8, assembly GCA_001795115.1. GTDB lineage: Bacteria > Chloroflexota > Anaerolineae > Anaerolineales > E44-bin32 > MGNI01. The sequence continues at coordinate 90,402 of MGNI01000216.1, forward strand.
AGAGACAATTGCCCAATATTGTCCCTTGACAACATTCACAGATTTGATTTGTAGAGCAGTTGATCAACAAAGAAGGAAAAGCCGACCATCGGGAGCAGAGCCTGCTGGGCCTTAACCTCAGCTTAGGTTGGTTCGCATCACCAGCTACCTTTCAGTGGCTCGGGCCAAAATCCCTGGCTATCGATTGTTACGGTTGAGTGTATTTCAAAATGGCGTTTTGATCTACAACCTATGTTTAACCATGATTATCCGATCAAAGCACCTTCCAATATTCAATGATAAGAATAATAAAAGGGGTAAACCATCCCACAATGCTGCACAGAACCCATGCAATCCCATTCAAAACAATGCTGTCCTTACTGGTGATTCTAATATTCTTAAACAGCTTTATGGCAATGGACTCCCCCGTTAAATGAACAATCGCGGTGCATATCAAACCCCAGGCAAAACCGGGCAATATCATCTTTGAGCCGGTGATAATGAGCACGCTTTCCTGTAACGCGGGAGATAGATAGTCGAAACCCGGTTCATAAATAAATAGATACAACAACGTAGTAGTAACACCTATGGAACAGAGGCCCATAGCAAGGAAGATGAAAAAACCTAGCATGATTGAAGTGAAAAATGTTTTTTTATCCATCACTGTAGCCTCCATGTACCACCTCACGTTTTGTAGAATGCATATCACATCCCCGTTATTTTGTTGTTATTTTTGCATTGTTAGGAACAAGAAGGTTCAATGGGTTTTGCTGTCCTGCAAGGAAACTCAATAATCGAATAGTTCTCTTGAACGAAAGTTCTGTTTATTTTCCACTTGAAATGAAGCGACGCAGCGTGCTTTGTCTTGCCATTACACTTTTCAAGACAACCTGATGTATAGTCCATAAGGTTTCCGCATAAGGTTGTGCGATGGATACAGAAGTAACTGTGATGCTCATCGGTCTTGGGGATCTGGGGGGCGTGACGCTCGAATTGCTTGCCATGCAGGAGGGAATTGCAAAGATCGTGGTCGGCAGCCGGGATGTGCAGCGAGGCGAGCGGCGCTGCAACCTGGTGCGGCTGGGGGCGATGGCTCAAGGCCATCATACAGAAATACAGTTCATCCCTCTTGACCTGGATCAAAAAGACGAGGCAGCAGAGATTATCTTTGCTGTTTCACCACAAATCATCCTAAGTACAGCCAGCAGGATGACCTGGTGGTTCCCGAAACTGTTTCCTGAGGAGCAGCAGGTTCAACTCGATCGGATTGGATTCGGCGCATGGGTTCCGGTTCATCTTGATTTAGCGATGAAACTAATGCAGACCTTAAAGCTAATCGGCTATCAAGGGCATTCTCTTATAGCCGCTTACCCGGATGTGGTTTGCCCGGTC
>MGNI01000217.1:0-6325 GCA_001795115.1 Chloroflexi bacterium RBG_16_48_8
GCGATCTCATTGGATGTATCAACGATTACAACACGCTTGTGCTCAGCCAGAATTCGCGCCGCTTCACGCAGCATGGTGGTCTTCCCTACTCCGGGTCGCCCCAGGAGAAGGACACTCTTGCCATTGGTGATGAGATCCTGGATGATGTCGATCGTGCCAAAGACAGCACGACCTACACGACAGGTAAGGCCAACGATCCTTCCATGACGGTTCCGAATAGCCGAAATGCGGTGTAATGTGCGTTCGATGCCACCTCGGTTGTCAGCGTCAAACTCTCCAATACGCGAGACGACGTAATCGATATCATCGTTGTTCACTTCAACATCGCTAAGGGTGAACTCATTATCCGTATAACGCGCCGTTGGGACCCGACCGATATCGAGGATCACCTCAAGTAGATCGTCAGCCCGGTCAATGTCGATAAGTTTTTGGGTAATGTTTTGGGGAAGGACATCCAAAAGGGCGTCCAGGTTGTCAGTTATTCGTTTACTAGTCATTTGCACATGTAAGCCATTTTGTTAACGTTATTTATACTGTGGGATCTTTGGTTCGACAAGCAGTTGGAGGAAAGAAGCTTCGACCTTTGGGTACAGGAAAGAACTATCCCTCTGATCTATAAATGAGGAACTATCATTCATGATGAGGAGGGGCAGGAATCTTTGGCCACGATTGGCACAAATGAGCGAAGGGGGTGGTGGGCTCCGGATGGGTTCTTTCAACGGCAGACAAGGAGGAAAGAGCGGGTTTCCGGATCGCTACAGCAAGTCGTTTAACCATAACAGCTTGATCGCTGCAGATTTCAAATCCTATCCTTTCCAGGGCGTGCCCTATCCAGCCCTGATAAGAACGCACGGGGAAGTATAAAGGCCGATTTTGGTTATCGGAATAGCTGGCAAGGAAACCCGCCAGGAGTTCATCTAAATTTTCTACTGCAGGGTGGAAGAAGGGATCCAGCCAAACGCCGAGCGGACCCCTTTCGATATCCAAATAGCCCAGCAACTCGCCTTCACGCCAGTGTACCAGCCCCCCTCGATCCACTCTGGGAGGAAGCTCAACCTGTTGTACAAGCGCTGGGACAATATCGAGATAAAGATGGTTGATAGCGCTCTCATCGTCGTCGGTTTCTACCCGCCAGTCAGTCGATTTCAGGAACGGATCAAGATCGGGTTTTCCTTGGAGGCGCCATATTCTTTGGCGGGCATAGATGGCGAAGCCGGCTTTTCGAATAAGCTCGAAAATTGGGCTTTGTTCATCAACTTCAGCAATCAGATGTTGAGCGCCACGCTCACCAGCTGCATGGCTCAAGGCGTCTAAAAGACGACCGCTTCCTGGGCTTGAAATCGCCCCTACCGGTCCAAAAAAGCTCAGCCGGGCATGAGGTTCACCAGTGCGATGCAAAATCTGTCCGATAGCTTCTTGATCTTCTTTCTCATCGGGTCTTACGACAAAAGTGCACGCTGTGCGTCTAGGTGTGATGATATCCAAAAGGAGTGTCTGGATCGTATTGGAGCCGCGGGTGAAGGCCAATTGAGAATCAAGACACAGCCCTTGATCACGCACCCGATGGAGCAAGACCAAATCGCGCCAATCAAAGGGACGGATCATGCCTCCTCCACCAAGGAGAGGAAATAACGATGGAAGCGAGTGTCTTGCGTAAGTTCGGGATGGAAGGAGGAAACCAAGAGGTTCTGCTGTTTCGCAGCGACAATCCGTCCGTTTTTAGAAGATCCTTCTTCCTCGAGCCGGGCAAGCACATCTACGTCTTCGCCAACACTCTCTATGATTGGCGCACGGATAAAGATGGCTCGAAATGGATGGTCTGGTTCCTGAAGGACAGGGATTTTGAGATCCGCTTCAAAACTATCAACCTGGCGACCGAAAGCATTTCGTTGAACCGTGATGTCCATGAGGCCAAGTAAAGGTTGTTGGCTGTGGGTATTCTTAGCCAAGAAGATGGCTCCGGCGCAGGTGCCCCAGACCGGGTTCATTTCCGCGAAACGACGAAGGGGCTCCATGAGCCCAAAGTTTGAGGCCAATTTACCAATAGTGGTTGATTCGCCTCCAGGAAGGATGAGGCCAGCGAGATTCTCAAGGTGGGTGGGGAGGCGCACTTCCTGAGCTTCAACACCCAGTTGGTATAGGACTTGAAGATGTTCAGCGAAATCGCCTTGGAGTGCCAAAACACCAATGATCATTCAAGATAACCTAAACGTACAAGCAGGACGAACCTTGTATTGAACCCTATTTTTTCCTTCACGATACGATGTAATGATGATAAAGGGTAAATTGGCAAAAAGATGTAGCCCCTTACCATCCGCGCAAAGCGAGACGCTCGGATTCGGGGATCTTGGTGACACCAATACCAACCATCGGTTCACCTAATCCCTTGCTGATTTCGGCAAGTATTTCAGGATTGTTGAAATGTGTAACGGCTGCAACCATTGCCTTCGCCCGAGTGGGAGGATCTCCTGATTTGAAAATACCAGATCCAACGAAGACACCATCCATGCCTAGTTGCATCATCATGGCTGCATCGGAAGGTGTTGCGATCCCACCGGCAGCGAAGTTAACCACTGGCAACTGACCTAATTCTTTGACCTCTTTCACCAGTTCGTAGGGAGCACCGATCCCTTTGGCATAAGCCATGAGCTCTTCGTCTGGAAGGTTGGTCAGACGGCGGATCTCACCCTGAACCACGCGAGCATGGCGCACAGCTTCAACCACATCCCCGCTGCCGGCTTCTCCCTTGGTACGGATCATGGCAGCTCCCTCGCCAATGCGTCGAAGTGCCTCACCCAAGTCTCGGCAGCCACAAACGAAGGGGACTTTAAACTCATGCTTGTTGATGTGATGCGATTCATCTGCCGGCGTGAGAACCTCTGACTCATCGATATAGTCCACCCCAAGTGCTTCCAGAATCTGGGCTTCGACAAAATGGCCGATCCTGCATTTTGCCATCACTGGGATAGTAACCGTATCCATGATTTCTTGGATGAGACCTGGATCGCTCATCCGAGCAACCCCGCCATAGGCGCGGATATCCGCTGGGACCCGCTCTAGCGCCATAACAGCCACCGCCCCAGCTTTTTCTGCTGTTTCTGCATGTTCAGGGGTGACGACATCCATAATCACGCCACCCTTGAGCATTTGTGCTAACCCCTTTTTTACGGCGAAAGTACCTATTTCCTTGTCCACGTTCGCCTCCCGTGTAGAATACGATTTCTTCTACCTTCATTCTACCATGTGGGGGAAGGGCAAGGCAATGTACATTTCGTTGAAACCTTTCGAGGATGCAGAAGATCTTGACATCGAGCGAAATCAAGCATACAATTAGTACAATGATACAAAGATACAATAATACATTGATACAATATAGAGGATGAGCGAGATACCAGCATGATGTTCGAGCTTGATTTTCGAAGCCATGTTCCAATCTACATTCAAATCGTGGATCGGATCAAGCATCTGATAGCTACAGGGGTACTGAAGCCGGGAGATCAACTCCCCACAGTGCGCCAACTGGCAGCAGACTTGAGGGTAAATTTCAACACCATCGCGCGGGCTTATCGCATGCTGGATGAGTCAGGCGTGATCTCTACCCAGCAAGGTCGTGGGACCTATGTATTGGAACCCTTGCCTCCCGAGCGAGCAGAAAGACTTAGAACTGCCGCATTAGACGAGCTTGCCAGGTATCTTGTATTAGAGGCAGAAAGGATGGGATTTGGGCCGGATGAAGTTGCGAATGCCTTTGAGGAAAAGCTAAGACAATGGGGAAAAATGGGTTATCTCCCCGAGGATGAATAGAAGCACCAGAAAAGTAAAACCCAAGAAGATAGAAAGGAGTATGTCATGTACGCACGTAAGACGATCAACAAATCAGTAACAGGTTCTGAAGTTAGAAAAGCCATAGGTCTTCGCATATCAGGAATTGCAGCCATGCTCTTTCTCGTACTGATCGTGCTGTCTGCAGTGGCGCTCATTATTGAGCTCCTTGAAGGCGTTCAGGTGTGGCTGCTGATGGTGACCATCCTTGTCCCCGAATTGATCGGGCTCTATATCCTTTTTGCTTTAAAAGTAGCGGATCAGTGGGAAAAAGCAGTCGTCCTTCGACTTGGACGGTTTAGCGGGTTGAGAGGTCCTGGACTTTTTTGGATCATACCTGTCGTGGATCGAATCCCGGTTTGGATTGATCATCGTGTGATGGTAACGCCCTTTAGCGCTGAAAAGACACTGACGAAGGATACCGTTCCAGTGGACGTAGATGCAGTGTTATTTTGGTTGGTGTGGGATGCAGAGAAAGCGGCACTGGAGGTTGAAGATTACCGTGTGGCCATCGCCTGGGCTGCACAAACAGCTTTGCGAGAGGTCATCGGTCAAATGGATCTAGCTACTATTCTTGTGGGCAGGGCTATGATGGATAAGGAATTGCAGAAGACCATCGACGAAAGGACCACCCCTTGGGGAGTGACGGTTCAATCCGTGGAGATCCGAGATGTGGTTATCCCGCAAGAACTGGAAGATGCGATGAGTCGCCAGGCCCAGGCCGAACGTGAGCGGCAAGCACGTGTGATTTTGGGTGAATCGGAGAAACAAATCGCCCAATCCTTCGCAGATGCATCCGTTGCCTACCAACACAATCCTACTGCACTGCATCTGCGAGCGATGAATATGCTTTTCGAGGGACTCAAGGAGAAAGGCGCATTGGTCATTGTTCCATCGAGCGCGGTTGACACCATGAACTTGGGTGGATTGGCAGGAATAACCTCCCTGGCGGGTATGGCTGCGTTGGATACAAAAGGGAGTAAATCCACAGAAGAGGATGCTTGAAAAGATGAATCCGATTTGGGAGTATCAAGTAGGACAATTCGGTTCTAGTCTGCGCGCGGCAAAGCCGCAGGAAGTGGAAGACTTCCTCAATGAGGCTGCAGCGGAGGGATGGGAATTAAGCCAGGTGGCAGCCATGTCCAATGGAAGCAAACTCATGGTCATCCTGCAACGAAAATTGGCACAACACACCAGAAAGAGACATTCAACATGGCCTTAGGTCATGAAAAAACCCCAGGATTCCTCGTTGTAAGAATTGGGTTGCTTACGGGAGTTTGAGCCTGCGACTCTCACGCTAAGTGAGATGGGTTTGAGGTCGCCGGATGAATGGCGAGTGTGAGTTTAGGGACAATAACCCCTTCATGGCTTTTCCTGCGGATGAAGTTCATCCGAAAACATGTCGCGCGGCATGCAGCGGGGTATTTCATAAAGTTTCACGTGAAACAATATCCTTCTTGATGGCGGAATAGATTGTGTAAATAAGGTGAATTGCACTTTTAGCCTGAAAAATGGGAATAGCATACGCTAAAAAACAATCTCATAGAGCGAGCAGAAGGGATGTTTCACGTGAAACCATAGGATGCTCATGGGACTGAACAAATAAAAGGAGATCGGGATGGATGCAAGTGAGTTGGTTGAGATGCTGCCTTTGTTGGCGCCCTTGTTGTTGGTGTGGTTCATCTTGCTGGTGGCAGGATTGGTAGACCTTGTTCCGAGGCAGAGGACACGTGGCCCCAAGTGGGTTTGGTATGTTGTGGTCATTTGTTTCAGCATGCTTGGACCGGTGGTTTATTTTCTCTTTGGGCGGGATGAGACATGAGCGCAATCGTCCTAGAGGGATTGCAGAAGACGTATGGTGCCATCCGTGCCCTAGACGGCTTGGATTTGACTGTGGAGACAGGTGCGGTTTTCGGTTTTCTTGGACCCAATGGAGCCGGAAAGACAACGACACTACGGGTTCTGGCGGGTGTTGCAAACCCAACGGCAGGAAAGGCCTGGATCGAGGGGATTCCCGTGGGGCCAGAGAGCAAGGTCAGGGGGGTGGTGGGGTACCTCCCCGAGGAACCGGCCTTCTATCCGTGGATGAGAGCCAGGGAGTATCTGGTTGATTTAATCGGAGGGCTTTATGGGCTGTCCCAACACGAAGCGGGCATGCGTGGGGATGAGATGCTGGCACTGGTGGGTCTTGAGGAGGCAGCCCAGCGCAGGAGGGGTGGGTTCAGCCGTGGAATGCGACAGAGACTGGGTCTGGCGCAAGCTCTTATGAACCGCCCGCGGGTGCTTCTGCTGGATGAGCCGGTCAGTGCCCTGGATCCATCTGGTCGACGAGATATTTTGCAAATGATCAAGAAGCTGGGTGAAGAGGCGACGGTCTTTATGAGTACCCATATCCTCAACGATGTGGAGAGGGTTTGCGACAGGATCGGTATCATCGATCGCGGACGGCTGATCGCCTTGGATAAAACAGAGGATTTGCTTGGTCGCCATGCATCGCCTATGG
>MGNI01000217.1:6402-7378 GCA_001795115.1 Chloroflexi bacterium RBG_16_48_8
ATTACGCTGGATGGCTCAAATTCGTCTGCGCTTGAACTGCAGAAGAGAGTTCTCGGAGCGAATATTGCGGTTCTCAGCTATCGCCAGGTTCAACCTCAGTTGGAAGACGTCTTTCTGGGATTGGTAGGTGAAAAATGAAGGAGCTTCTGCATAAAGAATTGCGCGAATTATGGCGTACAAGAAAATTCTTAATCGTCGTGGCAACCCTGTTTGTTTTTGGTTTGATTGGACCATTAACGGTCAAGTATATGCCGCTTATTTTGGCTAAAGTACCGGGTGTGCCGGAAGGATTGTTAGGCATCATGCCGGAAGCAGATGTCACGATGGCGGTCGATGAGTATGTCCAGAATCTATCGCAATTTGGTGTCATTCTTGCTATTCTCGTACCTATGGCGGCCATCGTCGGAGAGAAGACAAGCGGCACTGCCGTGATGATCCTCAGCAAGCCCGTTTCTAGAGCCGCCTTTTTGGGTGCAAAATGGATCCTGTATGCCTTTGTCTTTATCGTCGGCGTGCTCGCTGCAGGTCTGGGTGGGTACTATTACATCGGTGTGCTTTTTGAATGGTTGGGGTTGTTGGATTTTTTAGCACTCAATGCTCTGATCGCCATCTACCTGGTCGTGTTCCTGTCCGTCACCCTCTTCGCTAGCTCGATATGCCCCTCACAGCTGGCTGCTGCGGGTCTTTCTTTTGCAGTCTTGATCGCCTTCGGTCTGTTAGGGGCGGTCCCATCGATCTCGACGAATCTTCCGGCCTCGCTGCTGAGATGGGGTCGTGGGTTAGCTTTAGGCCAGGGAGGAGAGGCTGCCTGGGAGGCTTTTGTCATGAGCGGGTTGATCATGGTGATAACCTGGCTGGCATCTTGGATGAGCTTCCGAATGCAGGAGCTATAGGATCTGTAAAGGGAAAACGGCGGTACAATACCCTCCATGCGGGTTCAGTGTGCCGAGGGCTGGAGGATGGACGTTCTAATCCG
>MGNI01000217.1:7385-7795 GCA_001795115.1 Chloroflexi bacterium RBG_16_48_8
AATGCATTGTTGATGATGGCTATCCCCCTTGGTTTGGGGATGTTTCTCAATCGGCGATGGGTCTTAGGTTGGCGCTACTTTTCAATGGGAGTGGTGACCTTTATTGGATCGCAGATGCTGCATATTCCCTTTAACTTGTTCATTCTCGTTCCTATAGCGGATAAATTAGATCTTATAGGTACAGTACAGATTTTCCCGTTGGTGTTATATGCGCTCTTCTTGGGTCTCTCGGCGGGCGTTTTTGAGGAAGGTGCGCGTTATGTCGTTTATCGATTCTGGCTGAAAGATGTGAAGCTTTGGAAAGAGGCTGTATTCTTTGGGGCGGGACATGGGGGTGTGGAGGCATTTTTACTGGGCGGATTGGCGCTCTTTGCATTCTTTCAGGCGACAGCCTATCGAGAGGCAGATTT
>MGNI01000217.1:7831-8419 GCA_001795115.1 Chloroflexi bacterium RBG_16_48_8
GTTGCGGGCACAATTGGAGGCATACTGGGCAGCTCCCTGGTACGCAGCCATGATGGGTGCGGTGGAAAGATCGCTTGCGATTGTGATCCAAATCAGCCTTGCGGTGTTGGTCTTTCAAGCCGTTATCGAGCGAAAGGTAGTATGGCTGGGTTTGGCTGTGGTGTGGCATACCATCATCGACGCGTTGGCGATCTTGGGATTACAGTATTGGGGGGTGTATCTCACGGAAGGAGTGTTGGTTGTCCTGACGGGAGTCAGCCTTTTTGGAACCCTCCTCTTGAAGAAGACGGAAGCTGCAGGAGACCAAATGCAAGAGAGACGAGTCATGCCGCCACCTGAGATGCTCCCGTCATCTGCGCCCATCGAGATGGATCTTTCGAAGAATCGTTTAGAAGACAGTCGCTACGATGGTTGATATCCATCGGGCTTGACGTGTGGTTGAAGCACAATGGAAGAGGTGGCTTTGAACGAGTTAAGCCCATGGTCATACAGCTTGGTTAAAATAATAGGATAAGGGAATATGATCGGGACACAGGAACTAACAAAACGCTTTGGAGACGTTCTTGCTGTTGACAAATTGAGTTTGCG
>MGNI01000217.1:8454-12230 GCA_001795115.1 Chloroflexi bacterium RBG_16_48_8
CAGGCAAAACCACGACGATCCGAATGCTCACAGCCTTAATACGGCCTACATCGGGGAGATCCAATGTGGCCGGTTACGAGGTGGGGCAGGAAGATGATCAAATCCGGAGAAATGCGGGTATCCTGACAGAAGCCCCTGGGCTTTACGAGCGGTTAAGCGCGGTGCGTAATTTAGAATTCTTTGCACAGCTATATGAAGTGGAGGATGTGAAGGGACAGGTTGAAAAATATCTCAAGATGCTGGGTTTATGGGAACGACGGCATGAGCCTGCTGGAACCTTCTCGAAAGGTATGCGTCAAAAATTAGTGATCGCTCGTGCCTTGCTTCACGAACCAAAAGTGCTTTTCCTGGATGAGCCAACTAGTGGTCTGGATCCTGAGGCTGCAAAGCTTGTGCGTGATTTCATTGGAAGTCTAAAGCGTAAAGGACGCACGATTTTCATGTGCACACATAACCTGGCCGAAGCGGACCAGTTATGTGATCGGATCGCGGTTTTTAACACTCGACTCCTGGCACTGGATACACCCTCCGCTTTGAGAAAGCAGTTGTACGGTCGGGCCGTGGTCTTCCACCTATCCCAGGAGGGTGTACAGTATGCGACCGCAGTTGAGAAATTCCCCTTCGTTCGAAAAGTCGATTTTGTCGACAACAAGTTAGTGATCACCCTCGATGAACCAGAGGGTCAAAATCCGATGTTGGTGCGTGCCTTGGTGGAGGCGGGGGCTGACATCCAGTTTGTTGGTGAGATAAGACATTCTCTTGAGGATGTGTATCTTCAGCTTGTTAAAAATGGCGAAACAAAAGAGACTGCTTGACATAAGTGACTCATGCCTCGGAAAAATTAACGTTAAAAGGGATTCAGAGAACGGATGGAGGGTGAAAAATGGACAAGATATGGGTGATTGCCCGAAAGGAATGGGCAGAGGTTTTTAAGAATAGGTTTGTTCTATTTACCGTCGCCTTCCTTCCCCTCTTCCTGACTGCATTGCCCCTGATCATTTTGGGGGTAACAGGATCCGCTGACGATATGGGGAATATCACGGATGAGTTGCCAAGTAATTTTGCCCAACTATGTGGTGATTTGGAGGGCAGTGAGTGTGCGCAGTATTTTTTAGTCAGCCAATTTTTGTTGCTGTTCATGCTTATGCCGCTGGCCATCCCTGTGACAATCGCCTCCTACAGCATCGTGGGCGAGAAAACAACCCACACCCTTGAGCCTGTGTTGGCTACACCGATCACAACGGTAGAACTACTGGCGGGGAAAGCACTGGCAGCAGTTCTCCCTGCAGTCGTCGCAACTTGGGGGGGATTCCTGATTTTTGTATTGGGTGTATTGATCCTCTCCGCTGGTCCTGGAGTTGTGGATCGCATCCTTGATCCCCTATGGTTGTTAGCAATTTTTGTTGTTGGTCCACTGCTCTCGATCGCTTCTGTGAGTGTGGCAGTTATGGTATCCTCTAGGACAAACGACCCAAGAGTCGCCGAACAACTTTCCATGCTGGTGATGATCCCACTTCTGGGTCTATTCTTTGGGCAAGTGATGGGGTTGATTTTCATCAACGAGACATTGATCTTGTGGATGGCACTCGCCCTTGTAATCATTGATGCGGGTTTGATTGCTTTCGCCACGCAACTTTTTCAGCGCGAGACCATTCTCACACGCTGGAGATGACAAAGGCAGGATGATGAGACAGTTGCGAACTATTTTCCTCGGTCTTCTATTTCTCGTGTTCCTTCTGATGCCCATAGGTGCATCTGCTCAGGAAGATGGGGAGAGGATTGATCTTTGGGTGGTGAAAATTTTCGGGTTTCGTGTGGGGAATAAGTTGCAGGGTCGGATTGGACTGCGTATAGGTGGGCCAGAGGATTTAAGCCGTGTGGAATTCTATCTGGATGCTGAAATGCTCATCCGGGATGACGAAGCACCTTTTCGATACGATTTCAGCACGGGGGACATCACACCTGGACAACATACCATCAGGGCCATCGGTTACACCCAGGATGGCAGGGCGCTTCCATCAGAGATTGGGACTTACACAATCCTCAGCGCTGATGAGGCTGTTGAGGGTATTCAGAAATATATGATCCCCTTATTGATCGGGGCGGTTGCCTTTCTGGCCATTGCCGGGGCGTTAACTTCCGTGATAACCAAAAACAAGAGACCGCAGTACAAGATTGGGGATTACGGTCCAGCAGGGGGTGCCGTCTGCGGGCGCTGTGGTATGCCTTTCACACGTCATATCTTTTCTCCTAATCTGGTGGTAGGCAAGCTTGAGCGATGCCCTAACTGCGGAGCTGTGGCTATTATCCGGCGTGGGACACCCATGGAATTAAGAGTTGCAGAGGAACGCCTTCTGGCCGACATGCAGATGAGAAGTGGAGGGCCTGAAGAAGACGACGATGAACATTTGAGGCGTATGTTGGATGAGTCCCGTTTCGAAATGTAGGATTTGATCAAAGGCGACCAGGTGCACTGGCGTTCTCAAATTGTAGGTTGAGAGAAACGCATGCCCTGTCGCTTTTCTCACTGGCTTACGTAAATGGGATGTGTTATATTCGAACAGCTGTAAATAGTTAGGTATTCAGGGAATCATGATTGCCTGCAATTGTGTGTAAACGTAAATGATTTTGTGAGTTAAGAACCCTGCATGGCATGATCGTTCAGTGATTTTTCTTCCCGAGGGCTTTAAGTGAGGACGAGAGAGTCGTTAAGCGAGGATGACATTGAAACCTGGACAAGAAAGTCGAGGAGGACCCTATGGATCCAGTTGAGCCTTCCCCCGAATTTCCACAAAAGAAGGGTGATGCCGTAAGCAAAGACCCCATCGCAAATATCCGGAAGCTGCTTAAGCCAGGTACAGCAAAACAAAAAATACCTAAACCGGAAACCCCAGAACCAAAAACGACAAGATCAGGAGCAGGCATCTGGCGGACAGCAGCGTTGCTTTCGTTCGCGATCAATGTTCTGTTCCTCGCGCTCATTTTATGGGTAGGTACTCGACTATTCCATTTCAAGGCCGCCGTGGTTGAACCCCTCCTGGAAGGTGTATACAATGCGGTTGGGCAGATGGATGATGTTGAAGTCCAAACGGAGGTGAAGGTTACCAGCAATGTCCCAGTAGCATTTGATATCGCTCTGCAGCGTGACACCATAGTGACCTTGTCGCAGCCGACCCGCATTACAGGGGCCTATCTCAGCATTCGATCGGCTACCTTTTCCGTCGATGCTCCCTCTACCATTGATTTGCCTATCGGGACTCAACTGCCTATTACGATGGATCTTACCGTACCGGTGAACACAACCATTCCAGTGGAACTCACGGTGCCGGTTGAGCTTGCGTTGTCGGAGTCGGAAATGCAGCCGGTCATACAAGCCATCCAGGATTTGATTGAACCCTACAAGCAGCTTCTGGAAAAGACACCCGATTGTTGGCAGATGCTTCTCTGGGGAGGCGCATGCCCAGAATAAAATTGGCTTCTGTGAGGGGGAGGCTTTCATTATTTGGTGGAGAGAATCGGTCCTTGCAAGGTCAGTTCATAAGACGAGAAGGAGTTGGATCTTCTGCTCGCTCATCCCCACAGGCTAATTGGATGTGAGTAGAATCTGTAGCGAGAGCTTGATTGAAGAGAGAAATTTATTGTGTCAGAAAACAAACACGCCGGCAGCTTGAGGCTCCGGCGTGTCTGCAGTGAGGAACACTGAACGAAAATCGACAGGCCATTTGTGATTATGAGGGATCCGATTACCAGGAGCGATTTTGGGATCGTGGCGAGCG
>MGNI01000217.1:12250-12688 GCA_001795115.1 Chloroflexi bacterium RBG_16_48_8
CCGCTGCTCTGAAAAAGTTGTTGCCCACAACGGGACAGCGATTGTTGGAGGTAGGGGCAGGTGCTGGGAGAAACGTTTCCAGGTATGGCGGTTTCCGACAAGTTACTCTTGTTGATTACGCCCGCTCTCAATTGGAATTGGCGCAAGAGCGCTTGGGGAGGGTAAATCGCTTTCTATTCGTCGTAGCGGATGCCTATCATCTCCCTTTTGCGAAAGGTGTTTTCCACGCAGTGACGATGATTCGCACCCTTCATCACATGGTGGATCCTTTAGCGGCTCTCCAACAGGTGCGAGCTGTGTCGCAGACCGGAGCGGTTTTCATTCTAGAATTCGCCAATAAACGCAATCTCAAAGCCATCTTGCGATGGATGGCGCGCAAACAGGATTGGGATCCCTTTGAGAGGGGTTCTGTTGAGTTCGCTTCCCTGAATTTTAATT
>MGNI01000217.1:12770-15710 GCA_001795115.1 Chloroflexi bacterium RBG_16_48_8
TCCCGTTGAGGTTGCTGGTTGGAATGGACTCGGTGCTGCAACGGACTGGGAAATTGTGGCAATATACACCCAGTGTATTCATTCAATCCGTGGCAATGGGCGAGAACGAAGGTCCAGGGGGGGAGGCTTTTTAGCGTTGTTCAATATGCGGATCCTTGGCATTGGAACGTGGAGAAAAGGGGTTGACCTGTCAAGGATGTGCCCGTATTTAGCCTTAGCAGGATGGGATCTACGATTCTTCTTTAAGCAATGGGGTGGAGTACGAAAGAAGAATAATGGAAGAATACTGCAGGGGCGAACTTGGGATCAAATTCCATCATATTCTGAGGCCTATGCATAGCATGATGATGCGACATCCTGAGAATGAGAGTGCCACACAACCAATTTCTTATGGCAACCGGGGATGCGGAGCGATTTGCTAACAAAGTTGTATGATTGGGACGCTCAGATTGCCAGAAGTGATCTGAACCCCGGCGCCTCAGCTCAAATCCGAAAAGAGTTTCCGTTCATTTCATGCTTGCCCAATCCGTGGATGAGAATCTGGAGGAAGACCCACCCTCATTCATATCATGATGGCAATCAGATGTGCTCATCTAAAGGTAACTCTCTGTACCTTCTAAAGGATCACTTTCACCACGTTTATGAAAGGCTTATAAGAAGAAGAACATCCATAGGCCCATACAGAGGAAAGGAAGCTATGAAACAATCGTTGATGGTTACAACTTGTCTAATGAAATTTGCGTAAAGAAACTGAAGCGAACCTTGATGCATGTTGCATTGAGTTCATGATCGCGTGATCCGTACCATGATTGGAGGATAGGATGAAAAGGCTGGATGTAACCCTCATTATTGGTCTTGGCTTGATCGTCGTTGGTGGTTTGTTCTTGCTCCAAAGCTTGGGTGTTGTAAGCGGTGTCCTTCCTTTATTGTGGGTTCTTATCTTTGCTGCAAGCGGGTTGATTTTTCTTTATTTCTTCTGGATCAACCGTGAGCATTGGTGGGCCTTGATACCGGGTTTCACGCTTTTGGGATTAGGGGCTCTAATTGGACTATCTGAATACGGTCCGAAAGGGTTAGAAAACCTGGCAGCGGCAATTTTTATGGGGAGCATTGGATTGAGCTTTTGGTTGATTTATTTCCTTAACCGCGAACATTGGTGGGCCATCATTCCAGGGGGCGTCCTCCTTTCTGTAGCCGTGATAGCGGGTCTGGAGGAGGTGGTTGCAAATGACGATGTGGCTGCTTCGATTATTTTCCTGGGATTGGCCTCAACCTTTGGCGCAATCGCTATCCTTCCCACGCCCTATGGGCGAATGAAGTGGGCCTGGATCCCCGCCAGTATATTTTTTGTTATTAGCCTCATTCTTTTCTCCGTCGCAGTTTCAGGTTTTCAGTATGTGTGGCCTGCCGGTATTATTGTGATTGGATTGGTGATCCTCTACCGAGCTTTGTTTCGACGGAGTAAAGCTCAAGGGAACCTGGAAGAACAATAAATTGCCGGAACAGGAATGGTCGGGGCGAAGGACATCTCGTCCCTGCTATGGGTAATCTCACCCATCTCTCGAGGAGCAGAAGTCATAAATAAAGAGCTTCTGCTTAAAGAGACATTATATCTTCAAGGTCATTCGTTTAAGATATCCTTCCTATTGATCTGAATCTGGCTTGATCCCGGAGATTTTCCTGGGATCTGCAGGTTTTTATTAAGGGGGAGAATTACCTCAAAAGAGAGTTAACTGCATTCTTTTTACTTGGGAAGACAGGCTTTCGTAGAGACGGTTGAGGTTCGAAAGGGGCAAGGGATGAAATTAAGATAGAGTTGATCTGATATAATAGATTTCAGACTATCGGAGGTCGCTCGTATGCTAAAAGACGTCTTCAACCGGCGCGAGGAGGAAGGGCAGCTCAGAAAGGAGGGGCGTCTTCCTCCAGGGCAATCATTGACGAACAAGTTCCCGGTCTTGCATTATGGATCCGTGCCCTCATTCGATCCAGAAACATGGGATTTCCGCATTTTCGGTGAGGTGGAAGAAGAGGTCGCCTGGACTTGGGAGGAATTTCAACTGTTGCCGCGCACCAAGGTGAAGATGGATATCCATTGTGTTACCCGCTGGAGTAAATTTGATACTGGATGGGAAGGTGTCTCTCTAGCAACCCTGGTGGATGATGGTTTTATTCAGTTAAAACCAACCGCCAGGTTTCTCATGCAGCACAGTGATCATGGCTTTACTGTAAATTTGCCGCTTGAGGTGGCGTTGGCTGAGAATTTTCTTTTGGCGACACATTTCGATGGTGAGCCATTGTCACCTGACCATGGTTATCCACTGCGCGGGATAGTTGGACATATCCCCGGCAAGGAGGATCTTAAGACCCCTTACTTTTGGAAAGGTGGAAAATGGTTGCGCGCTTTGGAATTTATGCCGGAGGATCGATTGGGTTTCTGGGAACAAGCTGGATATCATAACGAGGCTGATATCTGGAAGGAGCAGCGCATCGCTCGGAATTGGTAGAAGAAAATCCAGATCATTCAAAATGCGCCTTCGATAGGGGCGCATTTTTCTTTGCTTTGAGGCACCCAAGACGTATAATCGAAGAGGGACCTTATGTCCAAAGAGATCGATTATACAAGTGCGCGCGAGCGGATGGTTTCAGATCAGTTGATCCCCAGGCAGATCAGCGATAAGCGTGTGCTTGATGCCATGCGAACGGTTCCACGCCACCTTTTCATTCCCCCTGACCTGCGATACATGGCTTATGCGGATGCGCCTCTTCCTATTGGAAACCGACAGACAATCTCTCAACCTTACATCGTGGCTCTTATGACCGAACTGCTTGAGTTGAAGGGGAAGGAAAGAATCCTTGAAATTGGGACAGGTTCCGGATATCAAGCTGCGATTCTGGCTTATCTGGCAGAACAGGTCTATAGCGTGGAAAGAATCTCGG
>MGNI01000217.1:15718-17133 GCA_001795115.1 Chloroflexi bacterium RBG_16_48_8
GAAAAAGCCCAAAAGGTTTTTCAAGAGCTTGAAATAAGGAACATTCAAGTCTTCCAGGGGGATGGGTCTATGGGTTTGCCAGAATTTGCACCCTTTGACGCGATCATGGTCACAGCCGCAGCCCCCAAGGTTCCCTCTCCATTGCAGGAACAATTGGCTGATATGGGAAGGCTGGTATTGCCTGTGGGAAGTCGGGATGGACAGATTCTGGAAAGATGGCGGAAGAAAGGGGCAGAAATCAAACGCGAACATATTACCCCAGTAGCGTTTGTGCCCCTGGTCGGTGATTTTGGGTGGGATTCGGATGAGGGGGTATTGCCCTGGTGGCGTTAGCCTCCATACTAAACCAGTCCTGAGACATATTTCAATGTAAGTATTTTCTTCGAAGTCCCCAGAGGGTTGATCGAGTCCTCTTTTTTATTCTGATCCTATGACGGGATCCGATGAACCAAGCTGACGTCCTCCTTAAGGGTGTATAAATCATCTTCCCCAGAGAAAAGTGGATTGGATGGAGAAGTGAATAGCTCAAATTCGAGAAAGGGTGAGGTATGCGATCGCTAGCCCGGATTCACCTTCCGAAATAATGTTTGCAACCATGCTCTTGGTTTGTGTGGGGATGTCGATAATCCGTATGACCTCGTTCCATTGGGCATCGTCTGGCAATAGATCTTGAAGGAGGTTTTTGGATTTCAAGAAGAAGGATTGCTTGAACTCTGCCTCAGGGTCATCCCGGGATAAGGCCAGGATCAGAATTTTCGCCTCGATCAAGTCTTGGAAGAAGTGTGTCCCGTAGGAAGGCTCTATCGCAGTATCTTTACTCACGACTTCGATCAATGCACAAGTGTTATAAATGTCTCCATACGAGACCGGTATTCCTAATTCGGGGTTAACACTTCCCCATCTTCCCGGACCAATCAGCAAGAATTTTTCTCCTGATAATATGGCGTTGATTTTTCCCACCACACGGGCGATCCTCTTCTGATCGACCGGGTTGAGGCAAGCGTAGTTTTCATCGTGGATATATACGGCATAACGCATGTTCAGTTTCATTCCATCGGAAACCATGCTTTTTGTGGTAAAGATGATCTGTTCCTGGGGGATATCGGTCGGGAAATGGACCTCTTCACTTGGAAGGTGGCTTTGAGGTCGGCATTGAAGAAGTTGAATGATAGGGGTGGGGGAATTCCCATCCTTGTCATGTAGTTCTAGCCCGAATTCAATATCCACAGGTCTTCCATAGGCATTCTCGAGCACTTTCAAAATCTTCTCCATGGTTTTCGGAAAATCGGTGTCACGCATGAGCCCGTCGAAGGTAATCACAGCCTGTTCTCGGCGAAAGTGCAAAGGAATTCCGATAAAATCTGTTCGTTGATCATCTTTATACCGTTTAGCGATATATCTCAAATGAGGGGTTT
>MGNI01000217.1:17170-19001 GCA_001795115.1 Chloroflexi bacterium RBG_16_48_8
AACATTCTCGTGTAAGTCGATAAGGTCGATGTGTTGTTGGGAGTAGTGCTGGATGCGTCGAGGATCCGCTTCGGGTCGGAGTTGTGGATGGCTGAGAGCGACCAGGCGCGGATAATCACCTCCAAAAGGATTGACGGCTCTTGTGCCAAGACCCCATACAAGGCGAAGGAATCCTTTCTGACGATCGATGCGAGGGTTCCAACGGAATTGGTTGCAGGAGAGGCCCACACCTGCGCCATCGGGAAAGAAATATTTCCCTTGCTGGCTGCCAACAACTTCCTGGATGAGAATCGCCATACGCTTATCATAATCTAAGAGCCCCTTCCTCTTTCGGTAGAGAATCACGTCAGGGCTGTAAATGCTGGCGTACACGGAGCTGATGGCTGTATGCAAGGCTTTAAGATTCTCTTCCGGGGTGCCCTGGTTGCCACAGAAAAAGCTTTCGTATTTGCCGGCGAAAGATGTGCCAAAAGAGTCTTCCAGTAGACTGGAGGAGCGTATGATGAGAGGTGAAGGACCGATTTCTTCAATAATGTTTCGCACCCCTTGGGTGATCTCCTCGGGGAAGATCCCGGTATGAAAGGTGTCCTGAATGATGACATATTCTTCCCGAATCTCATCCTCGCTTTTGTATTTTTGGTTGCTGTATTCGAGGAATTTATTGAGATGCGTGAATTGATAGAAAACGTCAGAACCCAGGTACCAAGAGGGTGGGATCTTGACCCTGGAACTCAAATCAGGGTTATGGCTCTTTCTTAAAATAGCTTCCGCAAGGATAATCCCCGCCGCTTTACCTCCAATTTTCCCACGACCGATGCGACGGGAACGGATGGTTTGCATGTCAGCAATATCGATCCAGTCCATCGCAATTCCAATATATTCCAGGTGGTCACTGATCATGTCTTTGATCAGAATCACTTTGATCTCCTTGAGGTGGTGTTCAATCGGAGCTCGCTTCTCTTCTGGGAGTTCTTCGTAGGCTTTCCCTTGAGCAAAAAGCATGTCCCAGGGTGCCATTTCGGGATGAAAAGTTAGGACAATATCCTTGGAAGGCATCCGCTTTTCCAGCACCTCACGAACGAGCTGTTCAAACAGGTCATGCGGTAAATTGTAGGCGAAGTAGAAATCCGTCAGATGTTCGCGGATGATTGCGAGCCGATTCCGCCATATTTCCGGGTGTTCTTCGGAGCAAGGATCCGTTAAGCCCTCTCGCTTTTGAGATTGAATGGCCTTCTCTTGAACTTCAGCCTCGAATACTTGCGGTGAAATCGCTGTTCGTCGGAATAATTCCTCACGCATTCGTTCTAGGATTTTCGGAGCCAGGGTCGGATAATTATTCAATTCCAAGTAGAGGGTCAGCACTCGAGGAAATTAGGTGGGATCGAAAACCATTAAGGCTACTCCAGTTTAGGTCCACGAATTGAGGGTTAATTCTACTGAGAGGTCTAAAGCAACAAAAGCTTCTTTTCGGCGACTTCCTATGACAAGGGGCAATGACATGTTTAGTAGGAGTCAGGATTCATGGGACATTACCGTCCCAAATGCATGGGCATGATCACATGTAAGAAATCGTCTTTTCCAACAGGTCGAATGACTCCAGGTGAGGAAGGCGTTGAAGTTTCTAACGAGATGTTTGGATTGTCAATCACGCTGAGAACATCCACCAGGAAGCGGACATTGAAGGCGATTTCAATCGGCTCCCCTTCAACTGTGGCATCGACGATTGTTTCGTTGGAGCCAGTCTCGGCGGATGTAGCAGAGACCTCCAGGGTGCCCGGTTCAAATTCACTACCTGGTGAGATGCGTAATCGGGCGGAGTGAGCAGCGTCTC
>MGNI01000217.1:19025-19304 GCA_001795115.1 Chloroflexi bacterium RBG_16_48_8
AAGCTTTATGGAAGGCTGAAGTTGCGACCACAGTACGGGTGGCGTAATTGGTGGGGATGATCCCGACATAATCTGGAAAAGTGCCTTCAATCAATTGAGACACAAGCTCAACGTTTTTTGCACGGAAGATGACTTGACCTCTTCCTTGAGGCAGGGTCATGCCGACCGTTTCTTCACCATCGCTGATCACGCGACCGAGCTCTGATAAGGCTCGGGCAGGGATGATGGCACGGAAGGGGCCAATATCTGGAGAGGGGAGGTGAAGAAACGGTCGGCATG
>MGNI01000217.1:19316-19609 GCA_001795115.1 Chloroflexi bacterium RBG_16_48_8
CTGCAGCCATGGCCAACTTGCCCTCTGTAACTTCAACCAGCACACCCGTTAGAACTGGCCGGGCATCATCGGTGGAAGCGGCAAAGGCGACTTGATGAATCATCTCGCGCAATTCTTCCACTCGAAGATCAAGGTCTGCATCCAGGTCTGAAGGTGGAAGTGGGGGAAACTCTTGAGCATCAATGCACTTAATGTCATTGTTGAAGGCACCTGAGTGCACATTCAGACTTTGTGTGCGCAGGGTGAGTTCCATATCGACTTGATCATTTGGAAGGGTATTAACCAGGTCAACA
>MGNI01000217.1:19671-27666 GCA_001795115.1 Chloroflexi bacterium RBG_16_48_8
CCAGATTTGTGGCAGAGAGTCGCAGTCGCCCATTCTCGGTAGCGACAAGGATATTGCCAAGCACAGGTAAAGTGCTGCGTTGTGCAACTGCACGAGCGACAATGCTGAGACCGCGAGCCAGGTTCTCTTGTAAACAGGATACCTTCATGAGGGTAATTCCTTGGAATAAGTATGTGGAGAAGAAGTATACAACGAACGCGGATTAGCGACAACATTCGTTAGAAAATGTTGAAACAGCCAAGGTAAAAAAAAAGTGGTTCCCACCTAAAAACCCGATCGCTTATGAAGCGTTACATGGTCATGGTTTAAGGTGGAAGTCAAATGGACTGGGCGTGTCAGCAAGGAATACATGGATAGGGTCGTTCTGCGGTTAAATTCCGTTCATCCCTGAGGTTATTCCTCGGTTGCCAGCAGATAGACTGAATCCCCATGTCGAACACGCTGCGTTGTTTTAATGGCCACTTCACTCCCAGCTTTTCCCACAGAAATGGCTTCATGTTCAACTTGCATAGAGGTCACATTTTGTTGAAAATCGGTATTGCGTCCCAGAAAGTGGACCGAATCGCCTACTTTCAACTCCTTTGTAAGCTTCACAACAGCGACGTTGATTTTTCCGAAGAAGTTTGTGACTTCACCGATCCGCACTCCTTTCATCATAACCTTCTCCTATTCTTCTTGTATGGTTAGGCAGTGTCGGTTGCTGTCTTCTACCCCATAAGCATTGTACACCGCAATATGAATAAAGCGAGATAAATTCGTCTGGGAGCAGATCTTTAAAAGAAAACCTTTACAATACCTTCCAAGCTGCCTCTGGCTTAGGGTTTGAAGATGAAACTACCACGACAATCCTTGTGGCTGCTTATCTTCAAAACCTGCTTAACTTAGGGACATGTCCACAAGAGGAAAGTAATCTGAAGGCTTCCTCCAAGAGTACATTGTAATAACAGTATGTCAAGAGTGTCATCTCCTCAGCACGCTTTCTACCCTTTTCATGGGAAAATGCCATGCTAGGATGTGGGGGCTTGTGGCAGCAGTACTCATTTGGCTTCGTTCTGCCGTATGTCTTCTATCTGTTGGATAGTACAAATCCTAGGAGGTGCCCTGTCGCTCGTTATACGGTTCTTCACTGGCTTTGAGAATCCATACTGGGCTCTCGAGATTGGACCTTGGAGAGATCTCTATTTTGTGGCGCGGATCAAACTCACAACTTTGAAAATCACAATGATGGCGATGAACACAAATCCAATAGAACTGATGAGCGCAACCAAACTAGGGGTATGGATTTCGCCAGCGATCTTAATATTACTGTGCACAATGTTGATGACTTCATCTATTCCGATCAAAACCGTCACGCCCCCAAAAATGACAATCGACCCAATCGGAAGGCTCATCCCTTCGATTCGGTTCAACAAGCTGCCTTGCAAAAGTGCTCCAAGGACCAGCGTCACGACAGATATCCAGATAATACCTTCGGTCGTTTGGTCAGTGAGGATAGCAAAGAGACCGCTCATCAAACCCATCCAAAGAAATGGTGAAAGCATAATCCAAACCAGAGATTTCGCAATTGCGAATGTTCTATGAGCCTTCATTGCCCTCACCGTCTTTCTCTTGTAATTGGATAGGTAGCTGTGTTTTTTCCAGGTTGGATTTACCTATTGCGAATTTACCCAGTAACCTATTTTCCTCTTCTGCTAAATCATCCTGTAGTTTCTCCAATCTCTCAATTTCTGCATGGCGCAGACCGTCATGGTAAACGCCTTTTCCCCAGGCTGTTAATGCAGCAAGGTCTACTGTAATCAAACACCCCCCTCCAGTTACAACAACACAAATGCGTCCTCCCACTCGATACCAAGGGCTGTCCCATGTGATGACATACGGCTTTCTTGTTGTTCGTTGATATCTCCCATCTTATCTTCAATGTCATTATAAATTTGCACGCAGGGATCCATCAAATGGTCGAATCCATTTTTGACCCTATCTTCTGTGATCGGATCAATGTCGCCTCATAGTAATTCGCTATCTTTGTGAACAATGAGATAATGAGTTCCCACTTCATCCGTTACGGCATATAAATTGTCACTACCAGAGATAGGACCGTATCCGAACAGGTCATTTCCTTCCTCTATCAGATCCACTTCAGGTCGATTCATATCATTTTCATCAAAATATTGCCATGGACCCAGGGTCGGGTGTGGTGAAATTGCTGGTATTTGAGTACCGATGGGTGCATCGAAGGTCCCCGTCATCGGTGGTAGGGTCTTGAAGGCTTGTACCAGTGCTTCTGCCATGGTCAGGTGAGAAAAACCTTTATCAGCCAATGGACATAGCAATAAACTAAGCATAATGGAAAGGATCATAAACTTGCGAGGGATGGACTTTATTTCCTGGTTCATGCAGCAATCCCCCGTGCACAAATTTCTACTAATATACCGATTTTTTGGTTGTATCAATTAAAGACCAAAAAGCCTTGATGGAGGATGTATTCCAAGAATTGGAACATCAAATACTCTCGGAGTGAAAGTTTCCGTGGTGTCGGTGCGATGATCCTCACATCCCGTTCCTCAGGTAGCCTGCCTCTGAGATTGGAGTTCGGGGGGATGAACTTTCGTCAGGGTAACAACTGACAACAGAAAGAGGGCAGCATAGATCGCAAATATCACCAGATATCCAAGACCGGGTTTAAACAGGTTGAAGAAATCGGCAATGGGTCCACCGATCCCTGCACCGACAATACCAGCCCCCGCCCCTGCCAGGTTGGATATCCCCAGGTAGCGACCGGCCTCCTCTGGAGGAACCAGATTGATTCCTAGGGCCCAGCTGGTGGCCATGAAAGCTCCCGTGCCAAGACCAATGATGCAGCCGCTGACGACCACCATGGGAAAGCTTGTTGAGAAGAGGAGAAATAGCGTGCCAACAGCTGCCAAAATACCAGCGTAAGCTACGAGACGCTTGCGCCCCATCCGATCGGCAAGGTACCCACCGCCTAAAGCGGATGGAATGAGGAACAAGCCGACCGCTGCCAGGAGCTGGGTTGTCATAGTTGCGGGGTTATCAGCTTTGAGATAATCTCTCAGGTAGAAAAGAGCGAAACCCTGGATCGATCCAACACCGGCCAGGAATAGCAATCGATTGATAATCCACCAGATGAAGGAAGTCTGTTGCCGGGCTTCCTTTCCAATCCCTACCCTTGAACCCAGGTACACCCCAATGAGAATCGATCCAGCCATGCCAATTAAGCCTGCCAGACCCACAAGTGTAATTTGCCAGCCAATGCTGACCCCATGCCCACTAAGCAGGTTTGCACTGTTGCGGACAAACCAAACTGCACCTTGTGTAACGACGACAAAAATGGCGGTTAAAGTCACAAGCCGCCAAATCTTCTCTGAGATTCCATTCTCAGGCCTGTCCTGAAGTGGTTCCTCGTGAACGAAGAAGATCGTGATCAACATTGTCAGGAACAGGGATCCTGCTATGATAGCGATCACCAACCAGATTTGACCTGCATCAACCAGTGGTCCAATAAAGATAATCAGGAAGGCAGGCAGCAATTCAAAGACGGCTTTGACCCCGGAAGATCTCCCCCTTTGATCTTCTGGTACCAGATCCGGGATCAGCCCCACGAGGGCACCGAAGATCACATTGGCGGCTGCCTGGATAAGGACGATGCCCACAAGCAAAACGATGTAAGCCGTGGAGACCCCAAGCATGGATTGGAAGAAATCGTCGGACGAAGATCCCACAAGTTGGGGAGATGTCCCAATAACCAGCAGGAAAAGGATGTTGAGGAGGGTAGCCCAGAAGATGTATGGACGCCTGCGACCCCAGCGTGAAGTTGTGCGGTCACTGAGCATACCTGCTACTGGTTGAACAAGCATCGCCACAGCCAAGCCAACGACTCGGATTGTGGCCAGATAGGTGTTTTTCTGCTCCTCTTGAACAAAAAGAGCTACGAGGTAGGGAAGGATAACCAGTGTAATAGCGCCTGTGGCGACATTGATACCCAACCAATGTATGTTGAGAGCTAAGTGGTCATACCATCGTAGGATCCGTTGCATGGCATGCACTCCTTATTGGAACCCTTTTTCCTGCATCCTTGAATAGGGGAGGTGGCACGGAGGATGGAGGTCGGAATCCACCACCGATGTGATGTCCATGGGCTTGAATACCCTTTTTTTCAAACCATGAGGCGATTTCAAAATTGCTGATAACCAAGGCGCCCGTTCGCTTAGCTATGGAAACGGCATCCCCCACATGATCACCATGTCCATGAGAGATGAGAATGAAATCTGCCTCGAGATCCTCTACTTTGACAGAAGCTGCAGGGTTATCTGTGATAAATGGATCGACAAGCAGCTTTAGTCCATCAACATCCAATCCAAACGAAGCGTGGCCATACTATGTTAAAGTATATGACATGGCGAACCTCTTCGGGTTGAAAGCCCTGCCTATACAGGAGAGAGTATAGCCTTAGGCGCGCCAGAGAGTCAAAATTCTTTGGAAAAATGAATGGTCTTAGAGCCTATAAGGGGAATCTCTGGAAGAGATGATCCAATTTCTACTGCATTGGTAGAATTGTTGGGAATGATTCTGCCAATTCAGGTTCTTATTAAAATATCGGCAGCATCACTGGCGCCCTTGGTTGGGTGCGTCGACCGGGCCATGCGCCATGCATCAATCTTGGTGGAGAGCTGGTGACTCAATCCCAACCAGTCTTCTACGATAAGGATGAAGCCTAATGCATCTGGCGAGAAAGTGAATCGGTGAAAAGACAAACGCAAAAGGAAATGAGGCGATGGAAGTTCCTGCAGATTTATTGCCAGAGCAGTACGTCCAAAAAAGGGTCTAAGGAAACCTCGCTGGCTTGAGGAAAGATTGGAGGGGGGAAAGATCTTTTGGACCTCAACCGGGCGTGTATTGTGGATGTGTTTGTAAGGGATGTTTAAACGGTAAAAGGGTGTTTGTAGACGTAGGTGATTGTCCAGTATCTGAACATAAGCCAGGATGGAACTGAGCCAGGAAAAGATCCAAAAACCAAGGAAAAGAAGGCCGCTTGAAAGCAGCAGACTGGCTTTGTCACTGGAGGACCAATGCAGCCACTGGCTTTTAACGCCATACCAAAGTGTCAAGTTTGAAATAGCCAGGATGAGGGAAGGGATACGAATTCGACTCATCAAACGGTCATAAAGCAGAAGCCGGAAGCGATTCGGGCGAGGTCGTTTGGACATCTTTCTCCTCTTCACTGGTTTCATACCTGCATGGTAGAGTCATCTAGAAAAACTACCCATTTCATCATTCCTTTAGATAAGGATCTCACCCTCAGATGAACGAATACATCGCTGCATCGCAATAACGCAGGGAGAGGGGAGCGTGAATCTACCATGTTACAAGCTCCGATGAAAGTACCCGGCAAGGGTGACGGTGGATGATACCTGGCGCCCTGTGATTTCATGAAAGAGGGATCCTTAACGTTTACTACGAGAATAATTTTTCTCGGGATTGTTTATACCGGTCTCCATTACGAAATCCCGGTAGTATTGACAGAGGTCTTGGAGGATGCATCTCTCACAGTCAGGGTTGCGTGCGTGACAAACCTCACGACCGTGGCGGATAAGGTTTAGGTGTGCAGCGTAGTAGGTCTCCTGGGGAAAAAGATCCGCGAGAATGTCATGAGCTGTTTCTGCGCTGGCTTTCGAATCGCGTAATGCGAGGCGACCACTCAACCTGTAGATATGCGTGTCTACCGGGAAAGCGGGCATGTTAAGCGAAAACTGCATCACAATTGCAGCTGTCTTAGGACCCACACCTTTGAACTGCATCAACCAGTCTTTCACCTCCTCAGGTTGGTAGTGCTGGAGGAAATCCAGATACAGGTCTCCACGTTCCTCGGTGATGGCATGTAAAAGGGCCTGGATGCGCGCACCTTTTTGGTTGGCCAGGCCTGCGGATCGAATGGCTTCGATCACATCCTTTGGAGGGGCATCGCGCACAGATTCCCAGCTTGGGAAGCGTTCTTTGAGGGTATGGAAGGCGCGGTCTCGATTAGCATCGTTTGTGTTCTGGGAGAGAATGGTTGAGATGAGCTCATCGAGCGGGGGGAAAGGTACTCGCCAACGCGGTGGACCATAGGCCTCCAGCAGACGTTGGTGAACTTCGATGGCTCGTTGTGCTCTTTTATCCACATGGGGATTATAGCAAGGAAAGCACTTCGTTGCGGGACTTGGAGAATTCCTTTTCGTCTGTGGATGGTGAGAGGGATATTTCAACCAGAGGGGTGTTCAGTCACACTGTCATGGATATATCTCATTCTTTCTGCCATAATGTGAGAGGACTCCCACCAGAGGAAAAGGCACTCGGGCATACAAGTCTGACCTACTCCTTTTGAGATATTTTATAATCTGGAGGAAGGAGAACTTTAGAAATGGATGGATGTGTTGTGGTTGTAGTACATTGGCTGGATGAGAAAAAATCCATCCCTATTACAAGGACGGATGATTAGTTTGAAGTGGTTATGGATCAACCATGGCGGAATGTCTGAGAATGGTTATCTTGGCAGGTCATTCAACGAAAATTGGGTTTGAGAGAAAATGGTTTCAAGGACTAGGGCTATCATTATCATGCTGTTGGAACATAAACAATCCTCACATTATCTAAGAGAGTTGAAAATAAAACATTTTTCCTCTTGCACTTTTTCGAGAGGTGAGTAAGCTTTCCAATAGTGATTTGTTAAAGTACCCTGTCTATTCGCTCTTGCAGGGTTTATAATTGACGTTTAAGGTTATCGTGGTATTATCCGCCCGGTTCGGGTCGCTATGAAGGGGCTTTCTGGGATTCTGGAGGAGTGGAGATCAGCACATCAGAATATCGCATCAATGAGGAGATTCGTGCCAGCGAGGTCCGTTTAATCGGGCCCGAAAATCAGAACATCGGGGTTGTTTCCGTGGCTGAGGCGCTAAGGGTTGCGCTTGAGGCCGAGCTTGACTTGGTTGAGGTTGCCCCGAATTCAGATCCGCCAGTGTGCCGCGTGCTGGACTATGGCAAGTTCCTGTACGAAAAAGCGAAGAAAGAACGCGAAGCACGAAGGGCACAGACAAAGGTTGAGATCAAAGAAATTCGACTACGCCCTAAAACATCGGAGCATCATCGGTCCTTCAAAATCCGGGATGCGCGTCGCTGGCTGACAGAGGGTAAAAAGGTACGGGTGAGGATCCGCTTCCGAGGTCGTGAGATCACCTATCCTGAGATTGCCCTCGGAGATTTAAAAGAAGTCGCTACTGAGCTGTCTGATGTCGGGATGATTGAGCAAGCGCCCAATATGGAAGGGCGAACAATGCTTATGACTCTGGCACCGATCAAGAAATAACCCTTGAGCCTTGAAGAGAGGATTTAAATGCCATAGCCCCGCGGGCGGCAATGTTGTCCGCGGGGGTTCTCTGCCCTAAGGCAGGAAGGAAAATTGTAAGGAGAAATAGCGTGCCTCGTAAAGTAAAAACTAAAGGAAAGTATAAACTTAAGACTCATAAGGCTACAGCAAAGCGTTTTCGAATGACGGGTTCTGGAAAGCTGTTACGAACGAAGGGTGGAAAGAGCCATCTTCGGCGAAAGACCTCCAAGCGAACGAAGCGTCAGTTTACCGAGATGATCCCTGTGACGTCGAAAGGAACCCGGAAGCGGGTTCAGCGGTTGGCGCCATACTTGAGTAAGTATAAAGCCAATCCCAATGCACGCAGTGGTCAAAAGTGATATTTGTGATTTTTAAGTTGTGACTGTTGGGTGCTTGCAACGGGTGCTAGGGAAATTTCCTTACGAAGCGCCGGCACCCAAGGGTTCACCGGAGAGTGAATTGTGAGTAGAGTAAAGGGTGGAATAGTAACCCGAAGGAGACATCGAAAAATCCTTGGGATGACCAAGGGAATGTATGCCACTCGCCATCGACTTTTCCGTCGAGCGAATGAAGCCATGCTAAAAAGCCTTTGGTATGCTTACCGTGACCGCCGA
>MGNI01000217.1:27722-27911 GCA_001795115.1 Chloroflexi bacterium RBG_16_48_8
TCAGAATGGGACAACGTACAGCCGCTTGATACACGCCATGAAGCAATCCAATATTCAGATCAATAGAAAAATGCTGGCTGACTTGGCTATCCGCGATCCGAATGCCTTTAAGGCTGTTGTTGTATCTGCCATAAACTAGTGGTGCAACTCGATCGCTCCTATAGGACGCTCAGGCGTCCTTTTTTCATT
>MGNI01000218.1:0-2037 GCA_001795115.1 Chloroflexi bacterium RBG_16_48_8
GGGATCTTGCAGCTCTTCTCGAGGATCCTGAGCAGATGGAAGCGTTGCTGGCTCGGCTTAGGGAGGATGCAGAAGATCATGGCTGAGGGTGGAGCACTCGGAATCGTTGTTCTGATTGTATTTATTGGATTGATGCTGGGCTTTTTCTTTATTGGCAGACGATGGCCAGTCTCCTTTCGTTCCTTGAAGGGTTATGAGGCATTAGCCGTCGAGCTTGAGCGCGCGGTTGAATCAGGTGAAAGGGTCCATCTCTCCCTTGGCACGGGAACGGTTATAGGTCAGGAAAGCGCGCCGGCTCTCGCTGGCCTCACCATTCTTGCTCGATTAGCCTCTTCTACAGCGATGAGCGATAAACCTGTTATTGCCTCCACCAGCGATGGTGCAATGTCGATTTTGGCACAGGACACCCTGGCGTCATCCTACAGGAAGGTAGGAGCTTCTACCAGGTATGATTACACCTCTGGTCGTATGATTGGTCCTACTCCCTTTTCTTATGCAGCTGCTATTCCTAACCTTTTAGATACAGAGGAAGTTTCGGTGCATCTTATGAGCGGATCCTTCGGATTAGAAGGTGCACTGGCTGCGGACTTCGGGCAGCGTGAGAATGCTTTCGTTTTGGCTGGGACAAGCGATGTCCAAGCGCAAGCACTTTTGTACGCTACAGCTGATTATCCTCTGATCGGTGAAGAAATTTTCGTTGGTGGAGCTTACCTGGATATGGGTCAGATGCATGATGCTAGTTTACGAACACAGGATGTGATCAGGTTTGTAATGATAGGTTTGATCATGATTGGAATATTCTTAAAAACGATTGGAGTGATCCATTGAAGTTTGGCACATATCTCCTGTGGGTCGTCATAGCTGCCGTTGTGGGTTTGATCGTCCTTCTAGGGTACTTTATTTCAAGCCCATTGATATTGGATCTTCGTCAGCTGCTCATGCAATGGGCAGTTATTCTGGCGGCAGCCGCAATTTTTATGGGACTCATCAACCTGTTTATTGTTCATTGGAACAAGGTGAATGATCAAACTGCAGGTTGGGCTTATAGCGCTATCCTGATTTTCTTGCTCTTGGTTTCGTTGGCATTGGGTTTGATCTTTGGACCCGATTTTGAGGTTATGTTCCTGTTATTTAACTACGTCCAATTGCCAATAGAGGCGGGTCTGATGGCGCTGTTGGCAGTCTCACTGGTCGTAGCCGGTTTCCGAATGGTGTCTCGTCGAAGAGATATCTTTAGTTTCTTATTTGCTCTAACAGCAATCCTAGTTCTACTTGGAAACAGCCCGTGGTTGATGGGAAGCGATTCAACGGTTGCTCACTTGATTGGCAACGTGCGCGCCTGGGTAGCACAAGTCTGGTCAGCAGGTGGGGCTAGGGGCATACTCCTAGGTGTCGCTTTAGGTGCAGTCGCCACAGGATTGCGGGTTTTAATGGGCGCTGAACGTCCATACGGGGATTAAGGCAATGGGTGAAGTGCGCTGCCCGATGTGCAGCAAGAAAAATCCAGCTGATGCGGAAGCGTGCGAGTTTTGTGGAGCACGTATTAAGCCTTTATTTATTCAACAACCGCCGCAGGAGACCTCATCCAGGGAAGAGAAAATTTTCCCTTCCCCTCAAGATCAACCCGAGGATCAATTTCAAGAACAAGATCGAGCCCAAGAGAATCTTCCGCAAGAAACCGATTGGCTCAGCCGGATGCGGTTTGGTGTGGAAGAGGAGCCAGAGGATGAGCTTGATGTTACGGAAGAGGAAGCGGGACTAAAGCGAGGTGAGACAGACCTCTTGGGGAGATTCAGGGATCTAGGTATCTCCAGCGAAGGGTTGGAATCGCCGGTAGATAAGGAATCTGTGCAGCAGCAAACACCCATAGAAGAGGAATCCGTTTCAAATTTGGATATCACCTTTCCTAAACGCGAGTTAGAGGGTGATATCGAGCCCCTATTACCTGATGAAAAGTTTCCGGACCGCTCTTCTTGGGATGTTGGAGTTAAAAGAGAACAGAGAGAATCTCCTGTGCCCGACTGGCTGGCCAGAATT
>MGNI01000218.1:2126-3322 GCA_001795115.1 Chloroflexi bacterium RBG_16_48_8
GAAGATGAGGAAGAGCCTTCTGATACGACTGAGGAACTCCTGCTTTCTGGTGGAGTACCAGAGTTGGAAGAGACCTTAGAACCATTGATCTCGGAAGCCCAAACCGAGGAAAAACTGCCACCGAGCGAAATAGATAAGGACATAAGATCATCCCGGACTTCCATCGAAGATTTGTTCTCTGAGCTTGATTTGCTTGCGGATGCAGATGATGAAAGTTCTGCAGATACGTCTTCCCCTGATTTTGGATCCATTTCTCCTGAAAAGGACGACCTTTCTGATCTGGAAGAACTTTTCCAAGATCTTGAATTACCAGCACTTAAAGAGGCGGAAGGATTGTCAGATGCCGAATTATTTGCGGAACTAGAAAAGTCCCCTTCGACGGAGGCTGATGAGATTTTCAGCGATGAATTTTTTGCCGATTTTGAGAGCATGTCTGAAGATGATCACGTGAGATTGGATGAGGATCTTTTTGGTAATTTGGCGCAGGGATTGGCCGCTGAGACCGAACCACTTCTCGATGCAGACTTTTTTACTGATTTGGGTTTAGAAATTGCTGATGATGCCACCAAAGTTCGAGGCGAGGAAGGTGTGCCTGATATCGTTAGACCGATGGAAGAGGTTGGTCTATCCGAGACGGAATTCCTGGAAGACCTTCCACCAAGATCGTCTGGGATTCAGGATTTAGCCCCTGGTTCTGATCTTCTGGCTCGTGAACCGTTTTTTGAAGAATTTGACTCAGAAGAGATTTCCTCCTCCCTGATCGATTCCTTTGAGGAGACTCCTCCAGAAAGAGCATCCCTTCGTGATCTCTTGGGAGATTTTAGCCCAAGTTGGTTGGACGACACTGTTACGGATGCTGGCAGCGAACTTCCCCACGTGCCTGCACTCATCTTGGATGATGAAATGCCCCCCCTCGAACCCGGTGCCAGTGAAGGCGGTTTGGCTTCTCTGGAGATCCCGACCTGGTTACAAGATCTAGGTAGGGATGTCGAAGAAGAGCTTATCGATGACGGGGAGGGACTTCCAACCTTGGCTAAAGCGATCCTGCCACCTTGGCTCGAAGCGATGCGTCCGATAGAGACCTTCAGATCACGACCTGAAATCGACTTAGCGCTGGAAGAAGAAGAGATCATGGAGGCAGCTGGTCCACTGGCTGGACTTAAGGGTGTCCTGTTAGCAGAGCCTATCGTGTCGAT
>MGNI01000218.1:3398-3685 GCA_001795115.1 Chloroflexi bacterium RBG_16_48_8
GGAGGAGGAACAAAGCGAAGAGGTTGGGTTTGTAACAAAAGGTGTTAAGATCCCGATTCTTCGATGGATATGTGCTGCCTCCCTTCTGCTGGCGGTCACAGTCCCCAGTGTCCTGGGATTCCCTCGATTTAAAACACCTTTTGACCTCGAGCAACCCAGGCAACCGCGTGAGTTGCCTATCACCCTGGACCGTATCAATGGCATTGCATTGGATCAACCCGTGCTGTTGGTGTTTGATTATGACCCCAGCTACTCAGCAGAAATGGATGCAGTGGCTGGAGCACTTG
>MGNI01000218.1:3767-7005 GCA_001795115.1 Chloroflexi bacterium RBG_16_48_8
TAGACATGTGGGGAGCGTGCATAACAGTGTAAACGGAGAGGATTATCTCCATCTTGGATATCTTTCCGGAGGGCCTACGGCATTGCAATTGTTTGCCACCTCTCCCAATGAAGCCCTTTCAGAAGGTTTTAGTTTACCAGAAGGGTTTGAAGGGGAGTCGGTTTGGGATTCGCCCCTCTTAGAAAACATTAAGCACATTTCTGATTTCGCGATGGTAGCAGTGATCACATCCGGAACAGAGACTGCAAGAAATTGGGCTGAACAGGTTCATCCTTTATTGGGGAACACACCCTTGATCATGGTCGTAAGTGCTGGGGTCGAGCCATTGATTCATCCTTATTTTGAAGCCGAGGATCCACAAGTCGATGGAATTTTATCGGGTCTTCCATCTGCACTGATTTACGAGGGGATCAATGGCTATCAAGCAGATGCCTTCCAACGATGGAATTCTTACGGAACTGGTGCGCTGATTTCCGTGTTGATTCTCATCGCAGGTACAGGCTATGGCATGACTTCCTGGATCATTGAACGATCGGGCCTGCGTCGAAACTGAGGATCGGGAGATGGATCTTTCAGGGATTGATCTTATTGGAACCATTATTGCAGCCTTGCTTACAGTTATGGTACTCAGCTATTTAATTGGAGACAATCCCCTTTTTAGGTTGTCAACATATTTATTTACTGGGATCGCTGCAGGCTATGCGGGAACCATCGCTTGGCACAATATTCTCAAACCCAGTCTGGTTGATCCACTACTGGCTGAAGGGCTTCCCGGGATTTTGGATGGCTCCCTGTTCAGCGGTGTACAAGGGATATGGATCATCGGGGCTTGGGTTCTAATAGCAATGTTACTGTTGAAATTATCCCCATCAGCTTCGCGTTGGGGTTCATTGCCGATGGTAATCCTGGTTGGAGTAGGTGCCGGTGTAGTTGTAGGCGGTGCAATAACAGGAACCTTGATTCCACAGTCATTGTCGGCTGTATATTCTCTTAATCCAAGTGCTGTCTCTACCCAGACCGGTGAGACAGGCATCGAGCGCATGGTGAATGTCACCATCATGCTGGTTGGGACGACATGCTCACTTCTCTATTTTCAATTTACAACAAGGAAGAGTCCAACGGGGATCGGCAGTCGTCCATGGATCCTGGAACACCTGGCGACTGTGGGGCGTGTTTTCATCGCGATCACATTCGGCACAATGTATGCTGGTGCATTATCTGCAACTTTGATTGTGTTATCTGAACGAATGGATTTTTTAGTGAAATTAATCGCTGAGTTTCTGTCTGCCTTGTAGTTATCTATGAGCTCAATACCAGATGCCGAGATCATATTAGCTGTTGATGTGGGGAGCGTAAACACTCGCGCCAGCCTCTTCGACGTCGTCGACGGACGCTACCGACTGGTTGCTACAAGTGAGGTTAGTTCAACTGCTGGGCCACCTCTGTTTGATATCGGAGAAGGGGTTCGGTTGGCAATGGATCGTATCCGGGTCATTACCGGTCGCAGGTTGACAGATGAAACTGAAGTGCTCATCTATCCATCAACGGGTTTTGGTTCTGGGGTGGATTTGTTCGTCTCCTCGATTTCGGCTGGGCCGAAGGTCAAGACCATTATAGCTGGTTTAATGCCTGGAGTATCGATGACCAGCGCGCGACGACTTGCAGAATCAGCCTATCTGGACATCGTAGGTGAAATCACCCTGGTTGATCGAAGACGTACAGAAGAGCAAATCGATCTCATCCTCTCCCAACGGCCCGATATGATCCTCATCGTTGGAGGAACAGATGGGGGTGCAAGTGATCCGCTATTCCAATTAATTGAGCTTATAAAACTGGCGGTGAGCTTACTTCCAGAGGGTCAAAAACCTCGGATTGTCTATTCTGGGAATAGGAATCTTGGTGCGCTTGTGGTGGATCGATTGTCGGGAGGTGCGACCGTTAATGTCACCCCTAACATTCGGCCCAGTCTGGAAATGGAGGAATTAACCCCTGCACGATTACGTTTAGCGGAGACGCTTTTTGAGATACGCTCCAATCGTATTACGGGATATGAGGAGTTGAAACAGTGGAGTGGTGATGCACTCATTCCTACGGCTGAAGCATTTGGACGGCTTATTCGATATCTGAGTAAGGTATACCACCCAGATAAAGGCGTGCTTGGGGTTGATCTCGGAGCCAGTCAGGTTACGATTGCAGCAGCTTTTGAAGGGGATTTAAATCTATCAGTCAACTCCCGTTTAGGGGCAGGCTCATCCATTACAGGCCTGTTGGAAAATGGGGATTTATTCAGGGTAATGCGCTGGTTGCCTCATGAA
Source organism: Chloroflexi bacterium RBG_16_48_8 (assembly GCA_001795115.1). Classification (GTDB taxonomy): domain Bacteria; phylum Chloroflexota; class Anaerolineae; order Anaerolineales; family E44-bin32; genus MGNI01. The sequence goes on from MGNI01000218.1 coordinate 6,083, forward strand.
GTATCCGATTCCCAATTGAAAGATTACATCCATAATAAAGCGATTCGTCAGGGATCCATTCCAGTAACAATTGAAGAATTGCATATTGAGCTTGCAATTGCACGACAACTCATTCGTCAGGCACTCTTCAATGCCAGGCAAACATGGCCTGCTGGCAAGGATTCGCGAAGTATGCTCCTCTTACCCGAGGTGGAACCCATTTTGGCTGGAGGGGCTTCCCTGGCACGTGCCCCACGACCTGGATATTCTGCCCTTGTTCTCTTGGATGCGCTCCAGCCAACTGGTGTTTCCACACTGGTGATGGATCCATATTCACTGGCTCCAACCTTAGGTGCAACAGCCGGACCTTTACCTTTGGCAACTGTTCAATTGCTTGAGGCAGGGGTGTTCGTCAGTACGGGGACAGTGGTTGCACCGAAAGGGAAAATTCGACAAGGACGGAAGGTGCTGAGCTATCAATTGGAGTATGAAGATGGGTCACCAACCAAGGGTGGGGAGGTAAACTATAACCAGATCGAGGTTTTACCCTTAGCGACAGGTCAATATGGCCGTCTAACGCTCAGACCTGAGGGTGGAGTTGAGTTGGGATTCGGGCTCCTTGGAAGGGCAGGAACCCTGCGAGTTGCGGGTGGAACTTTAGGTGTGATGATCGATGCGAGAGGGAGACCCCTCAATTTACCCAGAGATTTGGGTCAATTGCGAGAGTTAAACCAACGCTGGTTGTGGGATATCGGAGCATTGGAGTAGAAGAATGGCATTGGTCTTGCATCATTTTTGTCAGGAGTAGCAGGTAGGATGTTTGTTCCACAAGTTCTGCATGTGTTACCGCTAACCACCATCCGAAGGCAACGGACATTACCTGTGCCTGGTCGGATCACGGTTGAGTTAAATCAACGTGTTCGCCCCAGAGATGTGGTTGCAGA
>MGNI01000218.1:7107-7380 GCA_001795115.1 Chloroflexi bacterium RBG_16_48_8
GGGAGGTGATTGCTGGGCCTGTTGGGATGACTCGTCGTACTGTCCGTGCGCCCAATGATGGTCAGATCGTTGCCGTTACTGATGGAAAGGTATTGTTTGAAATTCATTCCGAGCCCTTGCTTCTAATAGCCGGTATTCCGGGGGAAGTTGTGGCAACGGATGGGTTAACCTCTGTAACGATCGAGACCACAGGCGCTCTGATACAAGGGGTATGGGGAAATAATCGGCAGGATTTCGGTGTCATGAGAATGATTGGGGAGGGTCCTCGAGATC
>MGNI01000219.1:0-147 GCA_001795115.1 Chloroflexi bacterium RBG_16_48_8
AGAATATTGCTTAAGGCGTTATACCGTTCTGGGTGATCGGCTTTACTCGTGAGATGCAGATCTGCGGTAATGGCGATTTTCATGACAACTCCAAGATAATTCTCCTAAGCTCCATCTGCGGCAATGATCGTGAATGATCATATTCGA
>MGNI01000219.1:257-4307 GCA_001795115.1 Chloroflexi bacterium RBG_16_48_8
CCGACCAGCCCTGCCCTCTCGTAGATTGCCCTAGGACGTTTCCTACGCATCTGATCAAAGAGAGACACCTCATAAGCACCCTTGTCCCCCAATGCCTCCCTTAGAAATTGAACCACGGTCAAGTGTTGCTGCCCGCCTCGAGGTCGATACCCATGACTAAACATCAATGCCCTCGAGGCTTGGAGAATCGCATTGTACGTGATCGAATAGCTCCAATCGATGTCAACATTCAAAGTTTGTTCAGCTGTTCTGAGATCACGATTGGCCACATCGAGGAGTGAGCGTACTTCATGCTTACTGGCATGATATGGGACGATCTTTCCCCGCTTCAACAAGCCTTCATAACTCATCGACGAATCCTATCAACATACTCTTATCCCCCTTCATCACGTTAAGGATAAACGGATCGCCTTCCTCAACCTTCGATTTCCATTCCTCCTGAGAATAAAGGATGTAATTTACGGGCCTGGTGAGTTGCTCTTCTATAGCAGCTATCGAAGAGGACAATCCGGAAAGATCCAATTCCCCGATGATCATCAAATCCAGGTCGGATTGCAGGTCTGGCTCACCCCCTGCAAAAGATCCATAAATGAAGGCAGCTTCGATACCATCGAAATCATCCAGTGCTTGCCGCATCAGATCCCCAGCGCCAACCGTTTTTAAAACGATGCTTCTTAGCTCAGATAATAGCGGAAAGGATGTGTTGAGACGATAGACCTTGCGATTCATCATAATCTCACTGATCAACAGACCAACCTGCTCCAGTTTGTTAAGCTCTTTCCAAATCGCGCTGTAGTTTGCGTCAACCTGACGTGAAAGTTCCCGTACATGGGATGGAACATCCGGATTGAGAAGGAATAGCGTCATAAGTCTCACGCGTACGCGCGAGGAAAAGAGTCTTTCGAGCATAAAAACCCTCAATGAGGCAATGAATCCTTTTGCAATGATCACCTCTGGTGATATTGCTATCACTTAGGGGGATCAATGTCAATCTCGTCGAAAGACAAATCAACCGACAATCTTTTCGGCATTCTCAACACGCCAAGCACTTCAGCAATCCTATTCACACCGCGCCATGGAAGCCTCGACGATCCCTTTCGTCTGGCTCAAAGATGAAAGCCCACGGCCGACCATGTCCTCGATGGGATCAAAGGTGACCGGAAGAAGTCAGCCTGACAAGGGCGGTTGTCGAGGTGGGGAAGATGCTCGATATCGAGGTACTCGACCAACTCATCATTGGCCAAGGCCGATTTGTCTCTCTTTAGGCTAAGGGGCTGGGATTCGATTAGGTGGAAGGTCCAATGCAAGTTTGTTTCGGTACGGTCCCTACCCCATTTATATCAACTTCCAGTCTCAGTAGTCAGAGGCTGATTGAAACCAAAGCATCATATTAAATAAACCATCCACCTCCGTTGCACTTGTAAGTTGAATCTGTATATTAGAAGCAGACCTCTCAATTCCACTTTTCACTCAATCTGACGATATGTTAAATCGCCTTCAATCAAATGGAAGGCTACAATATCTTTCGTTGCTATTTCGATATGGTACCAAGTTCTTCGCGAATGACTTTCCGCAACACTTTCTCTAAAGTCTCATCTCGAATGCTGACATATTCCCGCAAGGATTCATTGATCAGGGTTTGGTAATTCCCGCCCCCGGCAGCATGCACCTGATCCCGAAACCAATTCAAGATGTCGGTATCCAGCCGAATGGTGATCCTCGTTTTCGTTGGCAAACTCTTTACAACCGCCCCCTGTTTCGCATTCTTGAAATCATACTCTTTTTTGCTCATAGACTTTTCTCTCACCTTTCGTGGCTTTCCTGGCAGATATGATCCGACTGGCCCCCTCTCGATAGGTATAAACAACAACCAGGATCCGGCCAAGGAAATCCATACCCATGGTTACAAATCGCTGTTCCCCTTCGACGCTATGCTCTTCAAGCGTCAATGCCCAATCATCTTCAAACACACCAACGGAATCTGCAAAGTCAATCCCGTGTTTCTCAATATTGGATTGAGCCTTGTCAGCATCTCATTGGTAATCCATACATAAATTGTATGCACAATCTGTGCACCTGTCAATAGCTTCTTCACCATCTTTAGATTGGGCCAGTTGGGTATACGCAAAGCGCGCTGCATTAGGCAAATCAAGACCTTGTTTCAAGTTTTGATGACTGCACCGGTCGCGAACCTGATACTGATCGTCGGAAAAGCGGGAAAAATGGGCACCGAAGGAGTTGCTAAGGATGACTTGCATCTTTTGTTTTCTAAATTGAGAAGGCTGGCCGGTACCATTATTGATCATGCTTTCGCCCGGATCTGCTCACTGCTGAACATTTCTCCATCAACGGTGAAGTTGCCCCGTTTTGGTGGACAGTTAATGGCTTTCGATTAAACGGCGATTGCATGATACATCTCGTACCGCATCGGCGAAGCATATCCGAGGGATGAGTGACGTCGGTGGGGATTGTACCAGCCCTCGATGAAATGAGAGCAAAACGGAAAACCCTCTTTTGTTTAGGCACTCGAACTCCTCCACCTGAAGGTCAATGCTTCAACGACTATGTTATAGGTACCAATGAAAACTTGTCAAGCTGATTTGCTCAAGGCAGGACACAACTTCGAACATAGTATTCCTCAATTCATATTTGATCCTCCACATCGAAAACTCATTGCAACAACATGTCACTTTTCGGCGCTTTGCGACTCAGAGTCCCTGATAGGATGGCTTTACTTGCTTCATCCTAGGGATTCTTCGCCTCTGCTCCGCTTCGGCTCAGAATGACAATTGGAGGGAAACATACCACTCATGATAAATGCCCTAATTCGCGTCCGATGTTGAGGATTAGTTCTTTATCCTACAATAGCCAGGTAATGTAACCTGCAACCTTATTCATATTGCGATTTTTAACGCAAAAATAAGACTTGACCATGGATCATACAAGATGCCCACTTTGGTACTGCCCACCGCCTTATGTTCCTAATGTGAAATAGGCGGTTTTATAGAGGTTTTTACCGAACCTGGAGGGGGTGGTTTGGAGGCTTTATGATGTGTAAATCTTTGTGAATCGCAAACCAAACGTGATGTATAATGACAATGTATAAAGGAGTTGACTCTTATGTCTGAACGCATGGTTCGCAAACAAATCTATTTGCCTCGCTGCCAGGATCAGGCTTTGAAGCACATGGCGAGAGAACGTGGAGTCACTGAAGCCGAGATCATCCGTCAAGCGCTGGAACGAGAGGCGGAAAGGACTGCGAGCATTCCCCATGGAGGCGTTGCTGCTTGGGATGAAATTATGCAGTTCCTCCAGGAACGCAAGGAAGCCCTGATCGGAAAGGGCAGGCCCGTTGTGTGGAACCGGCAGGAACTTTACGAGGAACGTGAAAGTCGCTGGATAAAATCTAGAGATGAGGAATAGCCGTGCCTGCCATTATGATCGATACCAATGTGCTGGTCTATTTCTATGATCCGAACACCCCAGACAAGCAAAAGCGAGCCGAAATCGTCCTCAATCACCTGCAACAAGCTGGAACAGGCTGCCTCAGTGTGCAGAATCTGGCAGAGTTCGTCAGCGCGGGCATTCGAAAGCTTGATCCCCCTCTGACACCTGAGGAAGCTTTCGAGCAGGTGACCATGCTTGCCGAATCATGGCCGGTTTTCAACCTGACTCCGATGATCATTCTTGAAGCGGCGCGCGGGGTGCGGGATCATGCGCTCGCCTATTATGACGCCCAGATATGGGCCACAGCTCGACTCAACCAGGTCCCGGTCGTCTTCAGCGAAGACTTTCAAGATGGTCTATCCTTAGAAGGGGTACGCTTCATCAATCCTTCTGGAGAACATTTTTCGGTGGAAGAATGGTGATGCCAGGGCGGGATGTCTTGGATTCATGAGCCATCGAAACGCTGAGAAAAATGAAACCGCTGAAACTACATCCAATAGCTTATGCCCAACCCACTCATCCTTTTCAGCGTAATCAGTGCCTCAGTGGCTCCACCCCGCGCCATCGATGTATCCTCCGTCCATTGGCCGGGTCTGAGATCAA
>MGNI01000219.1:4413-6021 GCA_001795115.1 Chloroflexi bacterium RBG_16_48_8
CAGCGCGCCTCGGTATTTGCGCAGATCGAACATGAACTTGGTTCTCCTCCTATAAATGGCAGCTGCTTTCATGCCTCCAATCATAGTCTAAGATGATCCTCCAAGCATTGCGCACGCACGATCTTACATCCACACCTCCAACCATCAACACCGAGAACAACTACATGCCGGAAGAATTCAATAGGAAAGAAGAGTTGACAGCTCTCAAACAATCGTATATATTTTGTATACAAATGACTACAAAAAGTATACAAAATAATTCAATTCTCGAGGCTTTATTTCCCTCACAAGCCAGGGTAGAGATCCTGAAGCTGCTCTTCCTAATCTCCAGCAACCGCCATTATCTGCGGGAGATTGCTGCGCTCACAAAACAGCCTATCCAGGCAGTTCAGCGCGAATTGGCGCGTCTTGAAGCTGCCGGCCTCGTCCAATCATCAACAGAGGGTAATCGTAAATATTTCCAGGCAAATAGAAACCTATCTGTATTTCCAGAAATACGGGCATTACTGTTGAAGACCTCCGGCATGAAAGAATTGATCCGGGACCACCTCTTAGAAGGAGAGGGTTCTATCCGAGTTGCCTTTCTTTTCGGCTCCCATGCAAGTGGTACCGAAACTCCTTCCAGTGATATTGATCTTATGGTTATTGGTGATATGACCGGTCGTTCTTTGGCAAACATACTCGCACCTGCCAGAGAGAAATTAGGGCGAGAGATCAATCCGGTGAGGATGCGCACCGAGGAGCTAGTCCAGAAAGTCGCAGACCAGGATCCCTTTATCCACAGGATTTTGCGTGAACCAAAAACATTCCTAATCGGGGATGAAGATGAATTTCGAGAGATTACTGGCACAGAGACGGCTTAGACCACATAGTACAACAAAAGAAGAAATTCAAGAGATGCTATGCATTGTAACGCGGGATCTAAAAGATGCAGCAGTTCCTGGCTTATCCTCGGATCGATGTTTCTTCATTGCCTACGAAGCAGGACTTACATTAGCAACCATCCCACTCTATTGTTATGGATATGAGACTCATGGTAGGGGTCACCACTGGATGACCTTCTTGGTACTTCCAGAGGTCATGGGATCGGATATCTTTGAACTTGCAGATTATTTTGAACTTTGCCGAACGAAACGAAATGTTGGAACCTACGATCGTGGTGGGCAGATCTCGCAGAGTGAAGTTGAAGAGCTCATTAACGAGGTAAAACAATTCCAGTTCATGGTTGAAGAGTGGCTAAGAATCAATCACCCGCATTTTGTGTAAACGAACTACCAACAGGTTACACTCTCGATTTCACCCCTAAACAAAGCTTTTATCCATCAATTTTATCCTCTTATCAGTTTACCAATAGTCCTAAGCTTTCAGTGACATCAGCGTAATCAGCTCCTCAGCGATCATGTTTGGATCAAGCGTTTGATACCCAAAGTCTTGGCTCCGAAATTCAAGAGCAATCCCACCCGTAGACCTGAAGCTTTTAAATAGGATAGTGTCTGGATGACATCCCCATCCTCGATGGTTGCCTTGGCCTTGATTTCCACCATCACATCCTCGATGATAAAGTCCACTCGTTTCTTCCCGATCTTTTCTCCCTTATAGACCACCTCC
>MGNI01000220.1 GCA_001795115.1 Chloroflexi bacterium RBG_16_48_8
TATGTGATGGAAGAGACAGACGAGTAGGATACCAATCGTGCCCAATCCGCAATCTCATAGGCACCTCTACTAGGAAGCCAAACATTGCTTCATGTTTCGAGCGAGGCGTATTGTTAAAGTGGTATTCAAAGGTTGGTAGCGGGGCGTGTGATCCAGCGCTTATTCAGAATTCTTTGCCTCAAATGACTTAAGGTACCTCGCAGCCATAAAAGGCCCAATTGCCGGCGAATGGTTCCCCAAGATCTCACGACCCTTTTGGTCTCAGTGGGGACAGGGGGATGGGGTGTGTAGTTTATTTGTACATACAGATTTACGAGGGAGGCTACCGGCCGGGAAATTTCGACGAGAGGTGCCCCCCTTCGATACTGTTCATTGAGATGCGCGGTAAATGTTGCAGCAAATTCGTAAGGCGTATCCCCTTCATGATAGGGTACTCCCAGGCGAAGCGCGTACAGTTTCAGGCGGAGGTAAAGGGTCTCTATTGCCCGAGAAGGTTTAGTATAGCGTAATCGCAAGGTGTCAATGCTGTTCCAGACAATCGCCAACAGGATACCCACTGCTAGGGAATATCCGAATAGAGAAAAAAGTCCAGAAAAAAGGGTTCGCAGTGTGAGGTTCACGTGAGAAGGGATGAAGTCCAGAATCCCGCGTGACTTGTTGATCTCTTCTCGCAATGGGGTTTCGCCGGTGGACGGCTCGCGAAGCCTTGGGATCGTCGGTCGATTAGGAGTCGGCTCGAATTCAACCCAACCGTAATCAGGGAAATAAGCCTCTACCCAAGCATGGGCATCAGCTTGTGTCACGATGTATTGCCCACTGGCTTCATCGTAGTTGCTGCTGGCATAACCGATAACGATGCGCGCAGGAAGCCCCGCCGCACGTGCCAGCACCACCATGGTTGTGGCGTAATAGCCGCAATAGCCTCTCTTTAGATCGAAGAGGAAGTGGTCAGCTATATCGAGATAGCGTGAAGGTGGGGGGACTTGGAGGCTATAGGGGAAGGTCCGCAAGTAGGATTCAATAGCCAATGCCCGATCATAAGGCGTTTGCACAGTAGCTGTAAGTTCTTGAGCAAGATCTCTGACTCGCTGAGGCAAGCCCTCTGGAAGGGCTAAGTAGCGATTTTGAATCCACTCCGGGTAATCCTTACCGCTTCGGCGTAGCTCTTCCTCGTTGAAGGTTGAGATTAAAGAATCCACTTGAAATAAATCTGTGTCGATGGATGCTCCAAAGATATCTTGGTTGGAACGTTGGGAAAGAAGGAATTCCTGATCCACTGAAACCAGAATCCCTGTAAAATAGAGAAGGCGTTTAGCAAAACCAAGGATTTCCACTTCCTGGATAAGACCTTGTTGATAGGAGGCTTTCGTTGAGGTAACGAACTGACCGGTTGTATAGGGTTCTGTGCTTGTGCTGCTTGTTGACCATCCGTTGCCTATATATTGATCGTATGTGAGGCTGCGCCAGTAATATGTAGGGTTTTGTTCTCCTTGCTCCTCTCCAAGGATTCGAATTCGCATGATGATTTTTTCAGCCAATTCAGGACCAGATCCAATCAATTGTTCTTGAGGTATACCGCTGATCCGCACGTTATCAATGGCAATTCGCTCACGTCTGGGCTTTGAACTCAATCCCAAAGATTCTGCCACCCCCTGCCTCTGTTCTGATTGTCCTGAAGTCCATCGCTGCCCAAGTTCGACGATGTCTTGAACCGTGATGGAGGGTGTCATGGCAGCCAGAATGACGAGGGCTAGGGAAATGGCTGCACCGAAGAGAAGGGAAGGATTCCTGACATCTAGGTTAAATCTAATCTTTTCCAGTCGCCATCGTTTCTCAAGGGACTGTTGTTGAATGAGTCCGAATAGGGATAGCGTTGCCCCCAGCAAAATCAATAGAGTGGAAGTGTCTGCAAGCGTGTAGGCGAGGGTCGTGGACAGCATTACCCCAGCCGGGAGAATTGCGAGCAAAGGCTGTTTTGTACGTTGAATCATCCATCCAGCCCAGAAGGAAACCATCCACATGGCTAACCCCCAGACCATCACAGTGGCAATTGGGTCGAAAATAGGCTTTCCTGAAAGGATGGCAAGTAGCCATTCCTGACCCCGATTCAGGAGAGTTCCAATATCCACCCCCAGTTCTTGGAACGGGGCTTGAATCACCAGCCAAAACGACAGAGAACCCTGCGCGCCTCTCAGGGTGTTCATGAGTGCCTGTAATAAAGACATCAACTCACTTTCGAGCCCTCCGGCACGAATAAGGACGAGGGGAATTCCCAGGAAAAGTGCAGCCAGAAGAGCAAGAAAGGCTCGAATTCTGGTAGAAGCCAGCATCCATGCGACCAGCATACCCAATAAGGAAATCGAGAAGAGCAGTCCGTAATTTAATTGAGAGATAGCATTTCCTAAACCGTAAGCAACACTGCCTAAAACCAGAATCAAAACAGCAGGCAGGGTGTAGGTCCATAGATTAAAGCCCTGTCTGAATTGCTGTGGAAGACGCTTCAACCTTCTTAACATTATCGAAACATTTCCCATGGTATGTCGGCTGACCGTAGGGTCCGGTCCCTCCGCTCCCTTTTCGAACTGTATTCTTCTTCCAGAAGCTGTTTCTTCGATTGATGTTCAAAGAAAATGAGCGATTCACGCGTAAGGATTGTGTGACAAATCCCTTGATCCATCAGGACTTTTCGAATGACATTCGCATCCGCCTCCTGACCAAAAGTTTCTGGATCGAGGAGCAAAACCGTTGAGATAACACCTTGTCGGGTTAGGCGGACAAGTTCTTCCGTCCACCCAGAGTTGAGCGATGGCGTGATCAGGACCAGGCTGGTGTGGTGACCCACCAAAGGTGCTATACCAGCGAGTAGATCGTGTAAAGGGCGAGAGCTGAGAGAAATCGATGCCAGAGCATGCAGGATCTCCCATCGTTGTCCTTCGCCAGCCAGGGGAGGAAGCCAGATTAGATTTTCATCATAGGAAATTAATCCCACAGCTTGACCAGTTCTCAAACCTTGATTAGCAAGAGAAGCGGCCAAAACAACGGCATATTCCTCCGTGGCGTCAAGCTCTTCCCCGAAGTGTACGGTTCGATCCATGTCGAGGACGATCCACCAATCACTGGAGGGTGTCGCATCAAAAAGACGAACATAGAAATGATCTCGCCTGGCGGAAGTGGGCCAGTGGATCCAACGAAGACTGTCGCCAGGAACGTACTCTCTCACGCTGGCAGCACTTACGGAGTGCTCGATCACATTCGTGAGCATGGCACCTTCCCCGGCACGACCTCCTGGGGCGATGTCCATGCTCGGTAAATTTAGAATCGGGGGAAGTACGATGAGGTCGATCGAGGAGGGATAGTTCAATGTTACCTTGAACAGTCCCAAAGGATCACTGGTATGGAGTGTGGTAGGTCCGAGGCAGAATTTACCCCGATGAGTACAGATAGCCAAATTATTCCACTGGATCCAATCTTTGGATTTTACAGCCTTGATTTGATCTGTTCCATAGCCCGGGATCGTGGAATGATCGCAAACTTCGACCCACAGGGCCGGGATCCAGCTGTAGTTAAATATTCTGAAACGTTCATTGATGCGGTCCCCAACCTGAACCCACTCGAATTCCAATTTCCGATCCAAATCTAAACCAAGGGAGAGTGACTTTGCCCAAATATAGCTGATCAGTAAAACCCCTCCTAATCCGATCAGGAGAATTTGCCAACCATGGTAGGGACTGATGAGATGGACGATCAGGATCACTCCAATCAAGACAGGCAAAAGCCACGAGTTGAGTTCCAGGCGGCGCTCAGGCTTGGGTTTCATCTGAGATCTCCACCTTGCGGGTACGTTCCCCTGTTGCCCAGGGTGGCATAGAAGGGGAGGTTCATCTCGGATTTCCTTCAGGAAGGCGCTTCAGAAGGCGAAGAGGCGATTTCCGTCTAGCAGGTTGATCCGTTCCTGCCTCGCCTGAGACGGGGAGGTTTTCAAGGATCTCTTCCAGTATTTGTTCAACGCTTCGCTTGCGAAGGTGTGCGCGTGGACTGAGAAGGATCCTGTGGCCAAGAGCAGGATAGATCAGAGCTTTAACATCATCCGGAAGGGTAAAACTTCGCCCACGAATCGCCGCCCGCGCTTGACCTGCACGATAAAGGGCCATACTGGCGCGAGGACTACCCCCTAAGAATATGTCTGGGTGATGCCGTGTCTGGTCAACAATTCCGGTAATATAGCGCTCTACCGCAGGCGATACGTAGATCTTCTTGATCTCCTCTTGTGCTTTGAAGAGATCACCGGTTGTGACCCTTTGCCCCAGGTCCTTAATGGGATGATGAAATTGCTGATTTTTGATGACCATGACCTCATCCTGAGGTTGTGGATATCCAAGTTGGATTCGCAGAAAAAATCGATCCAGTTGGCTGTTGGGTAGTGGGAAAGTGCCACGACCCCCAATTCGATTCTCGGTAGCAAGGACAATGAAAGGGGAGGGGAGCCTATAACTTACACTATCGACTGTAACTTGCCTTTCCTCCATGGCTTCTAATAATGCCGCCTGCGCTTTTGGAGCAGCGCGGTTCACTTCGTCAATGAGAACGATCTGGGCCATGATAGGGCCAGGTTGGAAGACATATTTGCCGGCAGCCTTGTGGTAAATATTGACACCGATGATATCCCCCGGCAGCATGTCGGGTGTGAACTGAATCCGTTTGAAAGAGCATCCCAGCGTACGGGCAAGACTGCGTGCCAGCATCGTTTTCCCTACACCGGGAATATCTTCGATCAGCAGATGACCCTCGCAAAGCAGACCAATGATGGCTAGCTCAAGAGCGTCTGGTTTGCCAACAATCACCTTGCTGACATTCTCGATCATGCTTTGTGTCAAGGTATTGACGTAGGAGAGGTTAGGTTCATCGATCATGATTACAGCGGTCCGCCTTAAATTTTTCCAATATCTTTGATACATACTTGTGGCCGGGTCGTGGTTCAGAGATGAGGTCACGCCCGGCATTTGTTCACAATTTTCTCTGCTCTTAACCTCCTTTCCGGCAGTAGGATGCGATGTCGCTGAGGATATGAAGGGTGTCTTGTTTAGGTATACCACAGGTGTTGGGTAAAAAGCGGAAGGGCTGAAAGGGTTCTGTGGCGTCGGTTGAACCTTATGCTGGCGTCTCTCAACGGTCTGAGCGAAATCTGGCTTGGATCTATGCTTTGTCCAAAGTGCATTCAAAGGAAGCCCTATTCTTTTTTAGAAATCAGATGGAAAAAGAGAGGTTTTCCGTCTTGATTTGGCAAGAACACGCATTTCCTGAAGGGATTTTTTCTCAAAGTCATCCAGTGTCTTAAGGGAACTATTGGCGCATTTGTGAAAAATACCTCTAACGGGTTGACTTTTAAGCCAGCAATGAGTACATTGTATATTGTCTTCGAAATACAGCGCTTCCGATGAGTCGCAAGATTCATCAAATCAAAAAGGATAGAAGATGACCGAAAACGGAATCCAAGCCCTTAGGCCAGTGGATCGGGAAACCCTCAAGTCCAAGGTCTCTCGAGTATTACGCGAAGCTATTCAGACAGGTCAGTTGAAGCCTGATCAGAGATTGGTGGAAGAGGAAATATCACATCAACTTGGCGTGAGCCGCGTGCCTGTTCGAGAGGCCATCGCTGATTTAGAGCAGGATGGATTGGTGGTCAGGGAACTGGGGCGGGGTGCACGTGTTGCCAATCCCAGTAAAACCGATGTTGAGGAAATTTATGGGTTAAGACTTGCGCTTGAACTATTTGCCCTCAGGATTGCATTCGAGAAGATCAAGGGACAGCATCTACACACCTTTCAGCAACTTGTAAAGGCAATGTCGGTGTGTGTTGAGGAGGACATCTCTCAGTTGATGGAGGTTGATCTGACCTTCCATGAGACTATATGTAAAATTGCTGGCAACCAGAAACTCCTTGACACTTGGCGCAGCCAGGTTTCTCAATTACGCATGTTGCTTACTCTAAGCGGATCCCAGAATTACGACATCCGGAATATGGTCAAAGGGCATGAGCAGATTCTTGTCGCTTTTCGCGATCATGATCTGGAAGCCGCATTGAGTCTTCTTGAAAGACACATCTGTACGTCCCGAGATCGCTTGCTTATAGGGATGCATGGAAGGAACGAATAAAGTTTGATCCATATCATCCCGCGAATTTGGTTCTAAGAACTTAGGGTGAGGTAGTACGGTGGTTGGGTGAATTCAACCTGAAGCATGCTTCCCAAGACGAATGGCAACGGTCAAGATCCGTAAGGGTGCAAGATTGGGAGATCATGCGGAGGAAGGAGTGGAAATGGGAGATCAGGCTGTCGGTTTCATTGACTTCATCCTGGCGCTATCACCGATCGCGGCTGTGCTTATTCTCATGGTGGGTTTCAGATGGGGGGGAGCGAAAGCGGGTGCCGTAGGCTGGCTTGTGGCTTTGGTGGTATCTCTGCTTTATTTCGGGGCAGATACAACCCTCTTGGCGTATGCACAAACCCGAGGCGTGCTGCTGACTCTGTTCGTGTTGTATATTATCTGGATGGCGCTCGTGCTTTTCAATGTTGTCAAGGAAGCCGGGGCCATTGAGGTGATCGCGGATGGCATCGTGAAACTGACAGGAGATCGCGTCCTGCAGTTGTTAATTTTGAGCTGGGTCTTCAGCGCTTTTCTACAAGGCGTGGCCGGGTTTGGCGTCCCCATTGCAGTGGTAGCGCCTCTCCTCATCGGGTTGGGTTTCTCACCGGTAACTTCCGTGGCTGCTGTGGCAGCTGGACATTCCTGGTCGGTCACCTTCGGAGATATTGCCTCATCTTTCAATGCCTTGATTGCAGCGACAGGTTTATCTGGGGAGGTTCTTGCACCTTGGACAGCAGCATTGTTAGGGATTGCATGCTTCGGCTGTGGAATTGCAGCCGCTTTTGCCTATCAAGGCTTGTCCTCGGTCAAGCGTGGATGGCCTGCGCTCCTGCTGATTGGTGGGGTGATGGTAGGGACGCAATATCTGTTGGCGGTCAATCGGCTGTGGAACCTGGCTGGATTTGTGGCTGGTTTGGCGGGTCTAGCTGCCAGCGCAATTGTTGCACGCCTGGCTTTCTATCGGCGGCGACGGGAAATGGATGTGGAGACCGAGCCTATCGATGACCACAAGGACATAAGCTCAAAGAAATGTAAATCCATGCCCTTATACCTGGCTGTATCTCCGTATCTTATCTTGATCCTCATCGTGGTCGTGGCGGAGCTTGTTACACCAGTGCATGAGTTCTTAAACGCAACCAACATCGTAATGGAATTTCCTGAGTCCAAAACCGCTCTCGGGTGGGTGACGGAAGCGGGTGTGGGGAAGAAGATCAGTGTTTTTGGACATGCGGGCGCGCTGCTGGCATATACCTCGGTGGCCGGGTATATCCTTTTCTCCGTCACGGGTCATTACCGTCCTGGGGCTGTACGTCGGATCCTCACCAGTACGACCCGCAGTGCAGTGCGCTCAAGCATCGGGATCGCTACCATGGTGGGCTTCGCTACAATTATGAGCCTGAGTGGAATGACCTATGCACTGGCCATCGGTTTAAGCCAGGTCTTGGAATCGATCTTTCCATTTTTATCCCCCTACATTGGTCTCTTGGGCGCGTTTATGACGGGCTCGAACACCAATTCCAATGTTGTCTTTGCGGCTTTACAACAGCAAACCGCAACACTTCTCAGTCTTCCCGTCACGCTTATTCTAGCTGCTCAAACCACAGGGGGCTCTTTGGGGAGCATGCTGGCACCGGCGAAGATTATCGTGGGCTGCAGCACAGCTGGCCTCTCGGGTGAAGAAGGACAGGTGCTTAGACGTACGATCCTTTATGGGGTCATTATCACGGCTGTGATCGGTGTTGTCGTTTGGATCGCTGCCGCATAAGAATGATCATCCCCGAATCGTGAAGGTGGATGGTGACGAATGGCACAATTTGAATCAAAAGATCAAACCTTTCTGAAACGACATAAAGCGACCTTACAAACGATTGCACTTGTGTTGATCCTTGTATTGCCTTTCGTGCTTTATGTTTTTGCACAGGCTGGGCAGACGGTTATCCTCACAGCGCTATTGGTGGTGATGGCATTGGTGATGGTGGCGATTATCGTCCTCAGCTAATCTAGGCAAACCGCCGAAAGTATTTTGATAAAATGAGTTGCCTGAATGGCGGTTTGCTTAAGTGATTGGCTAGGTTTTACGTTCGCT
>MGNI01000221.1:0-229 GCA_001795115.1 Chloroflexi bacterium RBG_16_48_8
CTCCTGATCTGGATCTGATCAGCGTTGAGAACCTGCTCACCTCTACCGCTGTCGACCTGGGCGCCTCCGGCCCCGACTACACCTATGGCTATGGCAGGATCGATTGCTATGCTGCCGTGTCGGGTGTGAGCTCCACCTGGCTCAGGATCGCTCCCACCTCAGGCAATGTCCAGCCCGGAAGCATCCAGACTCTGACGGTCACATTCGACTCCTCTGAATTGAGCGCAGG
>MGNI01000221.1:285-1926 GCA_001795115.1 Chloroflexi bacterium RBG_16_48_8
GGGTTCCTGTGACCCTTACGGTTACGGGTTTTGTAGATTGAATTTCGCATCCCATATCTAAACCCGCTTAATACAACTCTGACCTCCCGGCGATTAACTTCAAAAATCCCGGGAGGTCAGCCCTCTTAATAAACATCTCCAACCTGGTCCCTGATCTCTTGATTACCCGATCCCTATTCACAGATTGACGGATTCCTGTTTCCCCTCTATAATATTTTCGGTTTATTCGGAAAACTCTATGGATAGAAGACCATTGACTCGCAGGCAGCAAGAATTTCTAAGGGCGCTCATTGACCTCCATACCGAGGAGGGTGAGGCTGTCCATTACACCGTTGTGGCTGAATATCTTGGGGTGGCCAGGGTGACAGCATACGAGATGCTTCGTCTTTTGGAAGAGCGAGGCCTGGCAAGGAGGGAGTTCCAGCGTTCCGAAGAGGATCATGGTCCAGGTCGTTCGCCGGTATCTTTCCGACCAAATGCACTTGCTGAAACAGCACTCACTGACCAAAGCCCGTCCGTCAGAATTAGCGGGGAATGGCTCAGGATCAAGACCCAGATACTTGAAAAGCTCCAAAGGGGCGAAGGACGCAGCCACGAAGACTTACTCAAAGAGATCCTCGACCACCTCCCCCGACGTCGCTCCCCGGAGGTATACATGGCAGAGATGGTCACAGCTCTTATCTTGGGTTTGCACTCTTTGCGGGAGTTTGCCGAGGCACGCCGCCTGCGAAACATGCTGGGAAGAATAGGTTTACCCGGCGAATTAGACCTGGCTGCTATCCCCGGACTGAGCGCGGGGCTGTCCCTGGTTGAACGCTTCAACAAACAGGTCTCTGGGGCGCTGCTCAACCAGGCCAGCAAATATCAGGCTTTACTCTCAGAATTGAGCGCGGAAAAACGACGCCTGTTGGCCGAGTTCACCCGCGAAGTAGTAAAGGTCATAGGGGGGTAACTCACCTTTTTTAACTCATTTTTTCGTTTTATTCGGAGGAAACGATGGCAAAAACAGCAATTATCACAGACAGTTCCGCCTATCTACCGAACGACATTGTTCAAAAATATGGCATCCACGTGATACCGCTCACTGTCATATTCGGAGAGGAGATGCTGCTTGATCTGGTGGAAATCGACATCACCGAATTCCACCGACGATTGAGCGAAGGCCCTATCCACCCATCAACAACACAGCCCAATCCCGAAGACTTCACCACCCTCTTCGAGAAACTAGCAAAAGACTACGATGGCATCGTTGCCATTTTAATCTCCTCCGAATTGAGTGGGACGATCAATTCAGCCCTGATAGCGAAGGAGGCCTTTGATCGCATCCCCGTGAGAGTGGTCGATAGTCGATCCACCTCCATGGGGCTTGGTTTATCTGTGCTGGCTGCCGCCGAAGCGGCTTCCCAAGGAAAATCCCTCGACGAAGTTGAAGTTGCCGCCAAGGAGGTCTGCTCCAAAGTAAAGGTCTTATTTGTGGTAGACACATTAGAATATCTCCACAAAGGGGGTCGAATCGGTGGAGCATCCCGCTTCTTAGGCACAGCCCTGGGCCTCAAGCCTCTGCTGCACCTCAATGATGGGCGTGTAGATGCGTTGGAGAAAATCCGTACGAAACGTAAAGCAGTCGAGCGCATGCTCGAG
>MGNI01000221.1:2025-4652 GCA_001795115.1 Chloroflexi bacterium RBG_16_48_8
GATTTACATGTAGCCGATTTAAGCCCGGCCATCGCAACACATGCCGGACCCGGCACACTGGGGATCGCCATTTGTCCCTGAGATCGCATTCGATATTTCATGTGAAGCTACGTTTCGCCGGCTGGTACAGGTAGGTGTAAAAAAGTGAATAGGCCAAAGAAACCGGACTGTGCACCCAAACCCGGATCATGTATTGGACTCGCCCTGAGCGGCGGTGGCCCTCGCGGGCTGGCCCATATCGGTGTGCTCAGAGTTTTAGAGCGCGAGGGCATCCCGGTGCATGTCCTGGCGGGGACCAGCATGGGAGGCGTCATTGCAGCCGGTTACGCTGCTGGCTTGAGCCCTGAGGACCTGGAGAAAGAAGCCATGGCCACGGCGCGGGTCCGCCGTCTCCTGCGTCTCATTGATCCCGGGCTTCCCGAGGCTGGCTTACTGCGGGGTCAACGAATACAAGCCTACTTTGAGAAGCTTCTTGGCCAGTTGACCTTCGCAGATCTCAAAACCCCCTTGGCGCTGGTTGCTGTTGATCTCAACGCCCAACATGAAGTCATTCTAACCGAAGGCTCCCTCTCCCTGGCCTTACGGGCGACGATCTCCGTCCCCGGCCTATTCACGCCCGTGGAGATTGACGGGCAGCGACTTGTGGATGGAGGGGTGCTTGACAACCTCCCCGTTGATGCTGCACAACATCTGGGGGCGGATATCATCATCGCCGTGGATGTTGAGTCGGATCCTAACAGGGGACTTGAGGATCGACTCAAAGAATATGGGCGGCTCCCCAATGGACTCGCCAGCACATTAGCGATCGTGGACGAGGTTTCCCAGCTGATGATGCGCACCATCAAAGAAAACAACTTGAGGCGCAACCCGCCGCACGTGCTCATCCGCCCCATCCCGCCGAAGGGGGTCAATCTATTCACCGGATACAGTCACGTGCGAGAGTTGATTCAAATCGGCGAGCAGGCCGCTGAAGAGAAGTTGCCAGAAATCCGCCAGCACGTCTCCGTGCAACAAGTTCCATCCCCCGCCTAGCTGTTTCCTCTTTTATCTGATAAAAGCGGCTAACAACATCCATGCATCAAGTTTTCACTTTGTGGCAAAATGGATCGAATCTTCTTCCGGTTGGATCTTTGTTTTAACTCAATATCCCTCTCCAGCGAATCAGCCTGGGTAAGAACCCCGTGGCAAGCTGAAGGGTATCCTGGTCTTCTGTCATGAACAGAAAGCCTCTCATGAGATTCTTCTTACGGGGACAAGCCTAGTGTGGTAAAAAGGATTCTGTACTAAGATTGCTCCGAATTCCGGAAAACGTTTTATGTCTGGTTAAAAATTGTCATCGTTTATGAAATGGGTTTGCTGGAGATGGTAAAGATGAAGCAAATAAAACGCATTCTGATCCTGGTCCTGCTGGCTTTTCTCAGTGCGAGCCTGGGCTCCTGCGCAAAAAACGACACGACTCCCTCTGGTGGCTCGAGTGAAACTGAAGGCGGATCAACCCTGACGGGAACGGTTGACGAGATCACTCCCACCTCATGGATCATCGGCGGCAAAACGGTCCATGTCTCTGACGATGTCATCATCAAAGGGACGGTGGTTGTGGGAGACGAGGTCAGCGCCAAGGTCAGCCTCGATGAAAACGCCGAGTACTGGACATCGCAGATCGAATTAATATCCCGTGGCACCTCGGAGCAAGGTGAAGAGCCCACACAGGTGATAGACAATTCTCAAAACCTGGTCGAGTTCAGCGGGACAGTGGAGATGATCTCCTCCGACCAATGGGCGGTTAGCGGTTGGACCGTGACCATCGAACCACAAACCGAGATCAAGGGCAACCCTGAAGTCGGGGACATGGTCCGAGTGCATGCAGCCCAAGGGGAGGACGGTTCACTCATCGCCCTCGAGATAAAGCCCACAGACGATGCCAATACAGGAAACGATAACGCAGGCAAGTTTGAGTTCAACGGGACTGTTGAAGCGATGGAAGGAGATCACTGGATCGTTGATGATCACACGCTGGTTGTCACTCCCAAGACCGAGATAGACCTCGATATTGACTTGGGGGATGAGGTTAAAGTGGAAGGGATCCGGGGCGACGACGGCACGCTCACCGCACAGGAAATCAAACTGCTGGGCATAAACTAGGTTATCCGTTGTCAAAAACCCTACTGCAGTTTTAGAAACTGCGGCAGGGTTAATGTGGGCTAAAATCCCTCGTCAATCTCGGCGCACATACGGCTGGTTCACTACTTTAATTTTCAAAAGCAGCTCGTTTTCAAGTTCTGAGGCTGTGGATTTTCGTGATGAATAGAGATCGTTTAGTTCTTCGGGGTCGCTTTCCAAATCATACAACTCGAAGACTCCATCATGGCCTTCATACCCGACATAGTAGATGAGCTTATAATCCCCTTTGATCATGGCCACAGTCCCCTTCACAAGCGGACTGAATTTGGGATTGCTCTTAGCCTCAATCGCAAAAATGCTTCTGTCACCATGCGACACATCGTCTTTGAAGGGTGGCAGCACCACGCCCTCGATCCATTCCGGTATCGATTGCCCAGTCATAGACAGCAGCGTGGGAAGCAAATCCACACAACTGGTGGTTGTGGTAACATCCTGTCGCATTTCCT
>MGNI01000221.1:4695-4960 GCA_001795115.1 Chloroflexi bacterium RBG_16_48_8
AGAGTCCGGGTCGTGTGCTGCCATATGCCGCGCTCAAACATCTCGCCATGGTCGGAAGTGAACACAATCCACGTATTGTCCAAAAATCCTTGTTCCCCGAGATCATCCATGAGCCGACCAAATTCTGCATCCACATAGGCAATATACTGATCGTAACGCCGGCGACGATCGAGCAGGACCTCCTCCGTAAATCCCTCAGAATAGAAATGCTCCGGCTTTGGATTTGGTTTCCATCCATCATAGAAGGAGAGCGCGAACTCCCCCC
>MGNI01000221.1:5055-19480 GCA_001795115.1 Chloroflexi bacterium RBG_16_48_8
GCATGTCGTGATACCCCGGGATCCCCAAGGGGAAAGGCTCGCGCATTTCTTCCTTGAGATAACGTTGGTGTATCTCTTTCAAAGCCCAGAAAACCGGGGCAAAGAAAAGCGAGTCGGACATCTGACCCGGCTTATTCAAATAAGCCCGCTCACTTCGAGCGGCGGTCACATAATCCTCAAAAAACAGATCATCCGAAAAGTTATAGTCCACCAAAGCAATTTCGCCCGGTAAAACATAATCGTCCAGAAGCTCCCTGAGGGCATGCATCAAGATGTTCACCAGGAGATTATGGGAAAAACCAGCCGTAGTATATCCCTTCGACACATACTGGCTGAAGATGTTCTTGGACAAATATTCCTCTAAAAGCGTAGATTGATGGCTGAAGGCGCGATGGGTCCAGGCGTAGGTGCCAGTGAGGAGGGATGCAGTGCCCGGTGTGGTGAAATTCCCCCCGGCGTAATGGGAGTGATACACGGTAGCCCTTTCCGCAAAACGCGACAGGTTAGGCATGGTCTCTCGGGGGTAACCATAGAGAGAGATGTGCTTGGCGGAGAGCGTGTCAAAGACAAGAATGAGGATATTGGCAGAATCAGGATCAGCAGCTGTGCTCTTGGATGGGTTCTGCAACTGCGGCAATCCGGAAGCCAGGAGCGGCAGAAGGGAGATTATTTTTAAAAACCCACGTCGATCCATGTTGGATTTCATTGCATCTCTCACGCATTACGAAGGATCACAACCAGCAATCCCAAGACGTCGAAGAAGATATAAAGGAATGAAAGGACCACGAGTCGCTCAGCAACCCAGCGAAAAATGTCTCCAACTCTTGGAAAGCGGAGAACGATAAAGGCAGATACCGCAAGGATCAAGGCATATCCCATCACCAACTCACGTTTGGGGAGATGATGAAGAATGTGATGCTGAAACAGGATGGCCATGATCGCCAACTCTACCAACCATAGACTGACCAGAGGTACAACCTTTTCCATCACCCAGCCTTTGGGAACGATCATCCCGATCAGCAACACGACCATGAGAACGCTCAGGGTTTCAAACATCGCGAAACTGAGTGTATAGGCTACCATTCCGATCACCTCCCAGCCGCGCAAATAAAGCACCCAAGAGGGCACATCCTGGAACATGTTGATCAACGCCCAAACATGAATAGGAAAAGCACAATACACAAATATTTGAGCCAATCCCTGTGGCGTGAACCGATCTTTAAAGATAGCCAAGATCCTTCAGTCTCTCTTCAAGGACTTGTTGATCCTCATCGCTAAATTTTGGGGCTTTTGAAGGGTATGATTCTTTCAAGTCCAACGCTGCCCCAATCGCTAATTCGGGGATATCCCTGTAGGAGGGATCCGAAAGATCCTTCAGGTTTCGATTGGAGAAGATTACTCCTGGGACAAGGGCAGGATCCATACAGTGATCAGCGCCCCAATGATCATGATTGGGTTCAAGCGCATTTCTCTCCCATCCGCCCAATCCAGTCTGAGCGGAGGCGCGATAGCCTGTGTTGAATCCCACCACCAAATCCGGTCCAAATTCTGTCATGGGTCCGTTATACATCTCTTCGCTACACCATACTCCATGGACGACCTTGCGGTCATCTGGTCCTTGCCATTGCAGCAATTCGCTTTTTAAGCGATCCAGGAGCGCATCCCGGTCTGATTTTTGGACAATTCCCTGCCCTTCTCGACCGGCTTGATTCAGGTAGAGGCTGGTCAATCCAATAGCGTAAGCCCGGCTGCGGGACCAATCCACATCCTCCAGCTTCCCCTGATCCTTGGCCGACTTCAAAACCAAGTACCCCTTGTCGATGAGCCATCGGTTCAAATGCACTTTCGTTTCGAAATCGGCAAAGCCGTGATCAGAGACGACCAGGATCCGAGGTTCCTGCCCAAGCTCATCGCCCGCTTGATCTTGGATCCGGCCTAGCAAAACATCCAGCTTCTCATACCACCCTTCGATAACATCGGGGCGATCCCGCCAGAACATGTGCTGCACCCGGTCCAAGGTATCAAAGACAGCTGCTAAAACGCCTTCCTTGAAACATGCTACTTGATGCAAGAACAATTGCTCGCGGCTTGAGAGAATGGAATCACAGAGAGCCAGGAATTGATCATCGAGGATGAACCCTTCTTCCAGGCCGGTTGTGTCCTGCGGCCACCCCAATGTGAGAAAGGGTCCAAAGGCCTCCCAACTCTCTTTTACGAAATGGCGCGGCGTGGCATACGGCCAAGGGGAATGCAGGGGATGGATCTGCAGTGGCAGGAAATACAGGCCTAAGCCTGAGGGATGATCATTCAGAATAGCGCGTGTGATGGCGTGAACCGAGAGCCCAAGCTTGACCTTGAAGGAAACCTGTAGGATGGGGCTCCACTGCCCCTTGGCCAAGGTGATGCACTCTCGACCGATCTTGAGACGACCCGTGTTCTCGTCCAGCAACTCTAGCTGAAAATCAAGGGATGCCTGCTCTGTTTGGGAGCCCTTCTTCTGCATCGGGCCGTTCAGCGAGCCCTTATATCGCCCCTTCCCATCTTGCTCTAGATGGGCGATCTTCGATTTGTAATCCTCATCCAAAAGGGTTGTGTCAGGTGAATAGAAGGTCCCGACCCCCAGGCGCCCCAAGATATCAGGTGTTCCCAGTCCTGGGAGAGTGCGAACCGGTGAAGCCAATCGGGCCGGAAAGGTTGCCGGCCACCAAAGGCATGTGGCTGGATAACCCTGTCCGACAGCGTAATCGAAAAGAGTGGGGGCTTCGTGCGGTGGCATAAAATGCACACCGAGCATCTTTCGTTCGGTTGGCAAGAGTGAGACATGTAAAGCGTAATTGGCCGGATTTCGATGGACGAAATCAAAGAGTCCATGCTTCCCAGGGTTCAAACCCGTTGCGATACTGGTCCAGGAAACTTCACTTTGGGGGGGATTAGCTACCCAAAAACGAGCATACCCCCCTTGCTCCATGTATTTGCCCAGGTTGGGCAACTTTCCCTGCTCTGCTAACCGCTCATAGACTTTAGGGTCAAAGGCATCGAACCCCACGATAATCGTTTTCATACTGGCGGATTCTTCTCTTTTGAACGAATGGTTTATTCCACTGGCGTGATATCGGTTGCTTGACCTGCTACTTGTTCCTCTGGATCGGTGGCTGCTTCACGCACTCGCCTTCTGAGCCTGGTAAAAAACATGCGTATCTTGCCAGAGAAAAATAAAACCAGCCCAGATAAAGCCGCAAAGGCCACTGCCAGGATTTGGAACAACATGCCCCCGGTATTCGGATCAATGTACATCTCCATTCCTTTCATCCGCTCTGAGATCGAACTCGCTGCCCCGTGCAGCCATTCACTTCCTCTGCCGGTATAGGTTAGGGTCGATGACTTGAGCCATCTTGCCCATATCGAATAAACCACCTAAGAATGAATGAATGCGCAGGATATCCGCTTGGGGATCTTGGATCATCCGATTATAGTCGATGTCTAGACGTTCTATGTTGGGTTGATCCTCCATCCAAGTATCTACTTGGCTGAGGTGGTTCTTTAGGATGTTAGATAACTCTTCCTCGCTGACCTTATCTGGATCCTCTCCGCGATGGATGAGCATTTTCCTCTGGGAGGCAATGATCTCGGGCAGCTTGCGTTGCACAAAAATCACACGATAGGCATAGGTTTTAGGGAGACTAAGTAACAAATAGGAAATGATCTTGACCCCTTTTCCCCGAGCTTCAGGGAGCCAATCGACATCGCCTTCGCGCAGCTTCTTCACGCGCTCAAATTCATAGTACCCCTTGGGATTTTCATCGTCTGCCTGGCGGATGCCGTCCTTGAGCAGAGGCAATCCTCCTGCTTCCAGCATGCTCATCATCATGGAGGTGCCAGAGCGGGGCAAGCCCGAGACGACAACGATGGTGTCCTTCAAGTCGATCTTCCCAGATCCTACCAAAGAGTCCACTCCTATCTTTTCCGCTTCCGAAGGAGAAATCGCTTCAAACCAGCCCTTATTAGACCACAAGATGAGAAAGCTTCAAACAGACAATATTCTCCCTAACTTCCCCATGGAGTTTGTACCAACAACTTGTGTGATCAATCATTCGTCCCGTCATTATCTACTGATCTCCAGAAATCTAATCAATTATCGACTGAGTGACTCGACCCAGGAGACAGCCTTTAAAGTTGTTCGCCAAGCATCATCAAATGTGGTCATCTCAGCAGTGGCTAAAAGACGAGTAAGATCCCGATGCCAATCCTGTTCGAATTCTTCCTTGCGGGAAATAAAATCTTCTAATCGAATCCCTTCAATCCTCACACCCTTGGTTTCAAACTTCTTTTCCACCAGATTTTTAATATCGTCAAGGCTAATTGCCTCATATTCCAACACTTTATGCAGATCAAACAGATCCCTCGAGATGGCAAAGCGTCTTTGTCCACAGATTGCCCGTAATTTTTCAGATAGAATTTCTTTCAACGTATAACATACAGCATTTACGCCCTCGATAAACGTCTGGTCACTATATGGATGAAGGATCCGTTTTTCACTCTTCTCTGGAAAAAGGATTTCCGATTTCACAGTCGTTATATGCAATTGTATAGCTTGAGGTGCACCTGTGCGTCGGAGTGGTCCCCGATAGTAAAACCGAGTCTCAATGGTTGTTCCACCACGTTGGTCGTGAACAATTCGCTTACGCCATTCTCTCTCAACCAGGTTCAATCCGAATATTTCTTGAGTACGTTGAGAAACTCGAATTAATAACGCTTCGATTTCCCGCTCATCGAACTCCAACTCGGCAGTGAAATCCAAATCTTTAGAAAAACGATGAT
This sequence comes from Chloroflexi bacterium RBG_16_48_8, assembly GCA_001795115.1. Classification (GTDB taxonomy): domain Bacteria; phylum Chloroflexota; class Anaerolineae; order Anaerolineales; family E44-bin32; genus MGNI01. Next base: position 9,874 of record MGNI01000221.1, read on the forward strand.
CAGGAAAATAGCACTTACGCAGACAAGTTCCACCTTTGAATCTCAAATGCCTTGCCACTTCATCACAATACCATTGGCTCAAGAAAACACCTAATACATAATCAAGATCAACCATCATTGGGTCAATGCCCATACTACCAGCCTTCCGCTTTAATTCAGCTTCTGAAATCATGAAGAGTCCTCCATCGCTCGAATATTGATTCGGACTCTCCAAGGCGATTTGATCGGCCCTGTTTTCTTTCGACCAGGTTCAAGCAGAGCAATTCCTTTTGTAATTCTCTTTTTCCAATTAGTGAGCCATCGCTGTTGATCTGGAATGCTGATATCCAATTCTTCTACTAAATATCCCATTCGCTTGTAAACAGCTCCTGAATTCATCAAATCCATGTAAGCATCTACTTTTTCCCAATCCATCGGTTCCGGTGATTCTAAAGTCTCAATGACCTGCGCGATTCCCCCACAAAGATCCGGTCGATCTAATGCATCAATCAGGGTCTTTTCTCGATCCGTAATGCGGATAGGTAATCCATCGCGGACAGATGTGATAACACCAAATAGCTTCCTTTCCACAACAACAATAAAGTGATAGCGAACTCCAAGGATCGTATCCCTTGATTTGTACCGTCGATGAATCGTTTGAACAATGATTGTCCTTGGGATTTGCTCTGTCATCCCCCAATAATGCAAGGCTGTCCAATAAGCAACGGCACCCTCAGGTGCTAATTGAGCTGCGATGACCAAAGGATCCTCACTCCATTGTCCGGATGGCCCAGCATCAAGAGGAACGATCAAGTACAATCCTCGTTCAAGTCTTTTAAGCCAGCCTCTACGTTCGAGACGACTTAGTGCTTTCCGCGCCATATGTGGAGAGGACCAATAGGGAATGGCATCCTCCAATTTAAAAACATGCTTACCCTTTTCAGCCATCGAAGCCAAAAATCTACGTACGACTGAACTTTGTCCCTCATTCTCTTTCATAAATATATTATCCCTCATAAATATACCCATTTTTGGGTATTATCATTACAAATGATATAATATTTTCGTTAAATGTCAAGCAATAAAGCCCTTTATGCGAATTGTGTTCCGAAAGTCGTTATGTTGTCGCTGTTTGTGAACAGTTAAAGTTATTCCAGGATGACATGAAGATCAATTTTCTTGGCCTTGAAACCCTTTTTCCCCTGTGTCAATCCATATAAATGTTAAAAAGATCCTGCAGGAACCCCATCTCCAAATAAGATCATATCTTGTTGAAGGTTTCCTGATTCCGGAGTTGATGATCGCCGGTCTGGTAGGTGACCCAGGCCATGGCCGACCAAGAGATACCATGCTTAGAGGATCTCCTCTCTTATCGTTGCGCAATTGCCTACAACGCTCTATAACGCTGGGAAAAAATGCACCGACAGATAATCGTTCAAACCAGTCGGCGTAAGCTGTTCCGATTCGATTGAAATATGATTGTTTAGGCCTCTCGTGGCCTCAAACGCCGGGCCACCAGGTAGAGCAGGAACCCTAGCGCTGGGCCTGTCCCGCCGCCAACACCCATGTCTTCTCCATCATCACCCCGAAGATCGCCAGGGCTCCGGAAGCAATCACATGATCTCGACATCTCCACCGATTTCAGTCACCACTCTTCCCACCTCCCGACCATAAAGGCTTTCCATCCGAGTTGCGCAAGATGACCGACATCCCGTTGGTGAGGTCATCCAGTTGTCCCGGTTTGAAATCGCCCTCCTGATAAAACCCGTACAAAATGACCTGGTCGCCAACCTGTGCCGAGAACCCCTGCTCCTGGGCGAACTGCCACTCGCGCGCATCCAGGATCACCTCCTTCTCATCAGGAAGGGCTACCGTGAGCGCTGCCTCGTCCATACTTTCAACCTCCCCCTGCAACTCCAACCATTCATGAATCACAGCTTGACTGGTACCGCCCCCGGAACCGCCAGATTGATCCTTACCCCCTGAACCTTCCCCAAACTGCTGTGCAGCCGGAGAACCATCCTGATCTTCAACCACACCCTGGTGATCAACTCCCTCGCTTTGCCCAAGAACATCCTCCGATTGCCTATCCTTAGCCATTGTGCGGTTGATCGCGCCAATGACAAGCACAGAAATCAAGCCAACAAACAAAACACCTAATACAATTTTTTTAATCATTTCCCTGCCTCCATTCCCCGTCTACCCACGTAGCTGCCTGATGAATAAGATTATGACAAGCATCATCCTAACCTTCTCTCTGGCGTCAGCTGCGGACCAAGTCGAGATGTTAACGATGAGAATACACTTTGGGTTACATTCACGATCCACCGCCAATGGACGACAAAGTGGAATGCGGCTGCAAAGATCATCGTCACACCCGCCCAGGTGTGGATCAGGTCCCAGGTTGTACGGCTGAACAGAAAGCTTGTGTCCCCTGTCAAGGATCTGCTACCTTGAAAACCACCCATCGGAGCGAAAAGGAAGTAAATGCCAGAGACCGCACATGCCGTGAAGCTCAGAATGAGCACCAGATCGATCACAAGATTAACTTTCGTGTTTCTGTTCATGCATGCCCCCTTGGAGTAGAACGATCCAATCGCCCTCTTGCATGTCGTTACCACCCACTTCCAATGCAACATCAAATGAATCGCCACCGCTATCAGCATGATCACACCACCCAAAGTGTGCAGGTCATCCCACATGGGTCGATCAAAGAGGAAAGTCACTTCATAGAGGGCGTTACGTCCCCCTTGATAGCCTATCGTTGACACAAAAAGAAAATAGATTCCTGACAATATTGCTATGAGGGCTCCGGTAAAGACACAGGCATCCACGAGCCAATTCTGTAACCCCCGCTTGGATATCGATAGCCGTTTGTTCATCATACACCTCCTCCATTTCCGTTGGACTACCTCAACTGTAGCGGAAATATGTGAAGACGATGTGAAAGCATTATGCATTTTCTATGAATGATTCATCCTTCAGTCCGAATGGTGCACACGCGACAGAATCACCTCATTGATGTCTCCAACAGATCTCTTCCCAGGGAGAACGATCGAATCCTTATGAGAATCAACACCAGTCCGGCGTTTACCACGCCGGACTGGTGTCATTCATAGACTTATGGTTTTGTTATGCGGTGATCTCCTTGGGCCAGATGTACTTGGTCAGCACTATATAGATCAACCATGCCAGGCCAATCGCCCCCAGGATGACCAGAAACTCAACCCAGCTCGGGAAGTAACTGGCCTTCGGTAACGCAAGCACGGGTTTCTCCTGACCCGCTACCAGAATCCAGAGCTTGTCCGCCAGCACTCCCAACAGAGCCAGGGCTCCGATCAGGATAGCCTTTGTCTTACTCGAAGCGGTCAACAGCAGCGCTATCGGCAGCAACAACCCCACGACCACATGGAACCAGAAGAACGGGCTCGTAGTTCCGCCCAGCAGGCTTCCAACCTCCTCATTCAGTCGTGTATTGCCGCTCACAACCCCGGTAAGCACTTCTGAAAACACTATCGCCAGGCTTGCTACAAGCCCTACCATCAACCAACTTCTGAGGCTTTTGCCTGTTTCGCCCGTGCCCCACAGGATCAACGCCAACGCTAACCCCGCTACAAACATGCTCAGAAGGAAGGTCAACATTGTCATCCCGCCCCACAAGGGATGTGCCGCCTGCTGCCCAAGCATCAAGCTTTCCACTACGATCAAAGCTAATGCTGCGATGATCCCCAGGATGCCCAGGATTTTTGTGGCGCCGCTTGCTTTTCGTGTTGCAAGCAGATAGACCAGGGCGATAACGATTACCGCGAACAACACCCAGAAGTCCCACGTCTCAGTCGCACTGAAGCTGAAGGTGGTGATGATCCGCCACGCTTGCAAGGGTGCTCCAATGTCCAACAGGATCAGGACTCCGGCCGTGATAAAGCTGGCCAGCGCCATCGCAAGCAGTTTCACTCGCGAACCTTTTGGCACGATCTCTTTAAACTCACTGATTCCCACCAGGGTCAACAGTCCCGCCCCTGCCGCGGCCGCAGTGAAGAAGCCCGCGATGTACAGCCCCCACACAATCTGCTGGTTCAATCCAGTCACAGACATGCCCTTGGTGAACTGAACTATCGCACCCACGATCCCGGCCAGAAGCAGGATGCCCGCCACTACCCAGGCTGTCGGGGATAATCCCTCTGCCTTTTTCTCTATGCTTGTTGTTGTCATCTCTCCTCCTAACCGGCCAGATAGTAGACCGAGGGGTCTGTACCCAACTCGGGGTGAAGCTGGTAACCATTGCGACTGGCGATCAGGCTCGAAACCTCACTGTTGGGATCATCCAGATCTCCGAAGAAACGCGCCTTCGCCGGGCAGGTCAGGACACAGGCCGGTTTCTGACCTGACCCCACACGGTCGGTACAAAAATTGCATTTCTCCACCGTGCCCAGGGTGTGCTCGCCTTGCGTGAATTCCTCGTAGGGTGTGATGCCTTCATCTGGATAGTAGGTCTGCTTGTTGTCGATGAAGTATCGGGCATTGTATGGACAAGCGATCATGCAATGGCGACAACCAATGCATTTTTCCTGATCGACTGTCACAATCCCCGTAAGTGCCTTCTGCGTCGCACCCGTTGGACAGACCTTCACGCATGGAGCGTCCTTACAGTGCATGCACAGCAATGGCTGAACAGTTTGGCGGGCTTTTGGATAAGTACCCACTTCCGAGATCAGCACTTTGCTCCAGAATACGCCCGGTTGAGTCCCATTCTCCTGTTTACAGGCGAGTGAGCAGGCATTGCACCCGACGCACCGTTTTAGATCAATGACCATTCCGTATCTCATGATCTTATCTCCTTCCTTACGCCTTGTAGATCTTTACAGCCGGGCCTTCTTCAATCCCGCCCGTTATCGGGTCGACGGCCAGGTCCTGTTCATGGATCGAGCATAGAACATTGAAGCACGGGCCTTCTTCAAGAATGGGATTGGCCAGGATGGAACGTTGGCCATGGCCGGATGGGATTCCCACCACTTCGGGGTGAATGAGCTCGGTCGCTTTCACTTTCCCCTGAGTCTTCCCATAGCGGGACTCGACCACGATCGTATCCCCGTCCTTGATGCCCTTCTGCTCACATGTGGCCTTATTCACCCAGATGGTATATTCATAGGGATCAAAGGTGCTCATCATCTCGTGCAGCCAGACATTTCCATGAGTATCTCCGCAGTAGAAGGGAGCCATGGGCGTCTTCCAGTTGATCGCCCACATGTCGTACTCTTCTGGTGCATCGAACTCCGGGCAGGGTGTCCAGACTGGGATCGGGACGAAGGCTTTCCAGTAGTCATCCATGTTTTCCCAATTGGGTACACCCGTCAAACCATTATCTGCCAGAGCCTTCTCAAGCTTTTTCTTTACTCTGATCATCTGGACGAAGTACATCGCGAAGCGGGTCTTATCATCTGGCCACCAGTAGTAGTTGTACTTCTCTTTGCCTCGCCTGTTATATTTGTACAGCGGACCATATTCATCCGTGAGCATATCCAGGCTGTAATCATCCCCGAAACTCGACTTAAGGCGGGCTTCAGAGATTTCCCGGATTGTAGGTTTGGTGTTAATATCCAGAGTTTTAAGGTTGGTCTTTTGGATAAATCCCCCTTCTCCGGTAAGAAAGCCTCCCGCTTCAGCCAAATCCATCAGGATCTGATCGGCGGAGTGAGCGTTGTATGCTGGTCGAATCTTGGAGGCATCCCGCCAGAAGAAAGCAACTTGTCCCCGGGTGGCATCGACCATGACTTTGTGACCAGGAGGTGCACTACTTCCACCCTGGGTCTGGTCCTTTTCGAGGAAAGCCTGGTCCGGAAAGACGACATCAGCCATAACCGCGGATTCGTCGTAGGTGAGACTAACCGAGGCGTGGAAGGGGATTTTGGCATAGGCCTGGTCAAACAATTCGCGATCAAAACTGGACCGGATGGGGCCGCCACCACAGGTAAACATCATCTCGGGTATATAAGCCAAATGGTACGTTTCGGGATCCAAAATCGCTTTGGCCATCAAATGAACCAGGGTGTGGGATACAGGGTAGAAGATTTTTGAATCGACCGTTTCAGGCGGATAGATAAATTCTACACCTGCGCCTTCACCCTGCGGTGCCCGCACACCATCCCAATCTGGCTTGATCCAATTCTCACTTGGCATTGAGTTTCCAGTTTGCCCACCCGGCACCTCCAAGCAACCAACCAGTTCGCACATGATCTTGCTAACCAGGTCCCCGAAGGACCCTTCGATTGTGTGCTGGTAAGCACCGCGCTCGAACTGGATGCTCACCGGTCGGAAGGGGAAGGTAAAACCGTCGATGTCGACCGTGGCTCCGATTTGAGCATGCACAACAAAGTCATTCGCGATTCTACGGGTGGTGGCTGCTGGGACGGTCGAGATTTCCTCCGCCCACTCTGGAGTATAGTCCTTGATCGTATCATAGATAAGTTGATACCCCGTAGCGCACTGCACGCCATCGACCTCATAGGTCCCCTCCACCGCCATCTCGTCGGAGTTGACCACATTGAATGCCCTGGCGCGCCCTCGGGAGGTATCCCAGACCATCGGCATACCACTATCCTTGTCTAAGACATAGTCGCCATCCGGACCAACGAGGTAAGGACCATTGGTGCGGTACTTGATCGACCACACATCCAGATTCTTGAGCCCGATCTCATGCATCATCGTATACAGGCCTCCAAGCAGGAAAGCCTGTTCCGTGCCTGGTCGGATCGGCACCCATTCGGTGCTCTTAGAAACTTCGGGGCTACAACGCGGGTCAACGTTGATGATCTTCATGCCGCGATCAAGGGCATCCGCCATATGGCGCGTGCCTACCGAGGAAACACCAATGTTCCCACCGAGGGTGCGGGCGATGTTGATAATGTAGTTGCAGTTCTCGATATCTGGGACATTGTCAGGTCCTAGACCATTGGTAAGGGCTGAACCGAAATGGTATGCACAGGCTGACCCTCGGGAGGGTACATTATTATTGGTTCCAAAGGCGTTCGTGAACCAACCGATTCCAAGCGCACTAACTCCGAATCCGCTGCAGAGAATCAATTTTCTCGGATCATCCGCTCGAATCGCTTTCAGCTTTTCGCCCACGATTTCATTAGCTTCATCCCAGGAGATTTCTACAAATCCGGGGTCTTCATTTAACCCCTTCTTGGGATTGGTGCGCTTGACAGGGGCTTTGACACGCCACGGGTTGTACATCTGCATGATGGCTGCATTGCCGCGCGGACAGAGCGTCCCCACATTCTGGAGAGCCCTGGGGTCACCCTCCACTTTGACTACAACACCATCCACGACATGCACACGCGTCTGGCAGTCACCCTGCATACAATACTTGCAGAGTCCTGGGTACCAGCCATCTTCGGTCGCAGCTTTGCCAGCTTTGGCAGTCTCAATCAAGGATGCCTTCGACTTGCCCAGCACCTTGTTTCCGAAAACGGCCAGCGCAGCGACACCTCCTGAAAGCTTCAGGAAATCCCGCCGCTCAATTTTTGATTCTTTCATTTCTATCATGATCTCCTCCATTTCCAATCTCGTGAACAAATTTCACTTTTAAGAAATTTGTCTTGCATATCTTGCATATCCTCCGTCTCCTTTCTAGATTTTCTCTTCGTTCCTGGCCTCGGTCATCACTCCTTTCGTCAGCCTCAGGAATCCTCGGTAAAAGTCCGTCCTGGCGTGTTCCAAAGCATGATCACAGAATCTCGATACCCACTCCCCGACATGCTCCTGAAAGAACCCCCTGGCCTTTTCAGCATTGCTGAGTGCCAATTCCTCGTCTTCTTGCTCCCAGGCTTCGACTTCACGTTCTGCCAGGAAGCGCAGGAAGTCCAGTTCCAATCCGATGTAATCTGGGCGGTTAAGGGAATCCTCCACGATCTCCACACCGTTCTCGTGATAAATTCTGTTGATCTGCTTTAACACTTCAATCTGATCTTGGCGTCCTCCCTGATAAATACCTTCATAGGGTGGTGTGGGACCGTAACCTGGGCTAATCCCCCGGAATAATTTCGTCCAATCCACTCCCAGGGCCTGTTCCACCTCCCCTACCTCTTGGTCCATGGTGGCTTCGATATATTGCCCCATCTCGCTCAACCCTTGAACCAGATCAGGCGAGGCATCTTCCTCCTCTGTCATCCGGACGAAGGAGTCGATCCCAACGGTCCGCAAGCGCTGCACCAACTCCTTGTCGGGCCTCTGGTTATAAAACGTTGCCAGGAAACCATACATCCCCGCTCGTGCCTGGGCGTCCTCTATCGCTGTGAATGGTACTTCCGGATTACTTCTCTTCTTTGGTTTCATCATTTCATCCTTATTGATGGTGTCTAGCAAATCCGTTGTATGGCGAATGATGGCTTGGCGGCTGTCTAGCACGACAAAGTCGTTGCCCTTTAAGTTCATCAACAGCAATTGAGCACAGGGTAAATTGCGTGCTGCGATGAGAATCCTTCCAAGCTCCTCCGACCCAACGGCTTCATCCACGATAATCACATCCGGTGGAATGGTCTCGATTTCCCCGGATGCTGCCTCCGGGTATACGCTGATAAGCTTCAGACTCGAATGGCTGAAGAGTGATTGGGTAATCACCTCAGCAAACAGGACATTCGAACTGACAATCAAGATGCGTTTTTGACCGCTCATGCCTTGGGTCACATAGAAGGGAGTAGGACGTGGGCGATTCCCACCCTCTCCACTCTACGACATCGCGCCTCAGAACATAAGTCCAAGGAGAGCACTTTTCCATCACCCTTTCGAGCCATTTGGAATGACCCATAAGAGTCTCCGGGGTCAACATAGGAGGTGGATGTTTCTTAATTGGGGTAAAAATCAAAAGAGCCCTTCCAATTACGATCGGAAGAGCTCCCCACACTGGCCAAAAAATCGTAAAGTCCTCTTACTCTCTAAAGATTCCCTTCTCTTTGGCGTACATGGCAGCCTGAACACGATTGTTCACATGCAATTTCTGCAGAATATTCTTGACATGCTTCTTGACAGTATTTTCGCTGAGGATCATCTTCTCTGCGATCTCCCGATTTGTGAGCCCCTCCGACAGTAAGGCCAGGGTTTCCCTCTCCCGCTCGGAGAGCGGATCCAGGTCCACGGTCCCAGCACGCACTCTGGGATTGACCTTTTCACTGAACTCCGCCAGGATCTTTGTGGCCACTGCACCGGACAAGGCCGACTCGCCCCGAATAATGCCACGCAGCAAATCATGCAGCCGGCGCGAAGGCATGTCCTTCAGAACATAGCCTTGCGCTCCTACTTTTATGGCCTCGAAAAGATCTTCCTGTTCCTCCGATACCGTAAGCATGACAACATGCGTGGATGGAAACTCTCGGACAATCCGCCGCGTGGCCTCCAGCCCATCCATCTCAGGCATGGTGATATCCATCAACACCAAGTCTGGCAATAATTTCCGGACGGCCTCCAAAGCCTCCTGGCCATTGGAAGCCTCTCTAACAACTTCAAAATCATCCCAGTGTTCGATGATTCCTCTCAATCCCTCCCGAAAGAGGAGATGGTCATCTACAAGAAGAATGGTGGTCATAGGCAGTGTCCTTTATAAGAAGCCCTATACGAGATGTCGTGGCAC
>MGNI01000222.1:0-273 GCA_001795115.1 Chloroflexi bacterium RBG_16_48_8
GCCTATCATTTCTTAACTCCTTCGGAATTAATGCATATTAATAATAATCTTAATTATAAAATAATGCAATGAAGATGCTAATAGTTATGAAAATGGATATTTAGCATGCATTATAGATCATAATGATGCATGCAAGGAGCCCCATTTGTTCCGGGCTTCGATTTTCATTTCCATTTTGCGGCTGAGAATCCATCTCGAATCAGGCCAATGGGCAGATGACAGCTCTATAGGGCGGAGGGGAATCACTGAAACGATGAATAGACTGAAAGCGCT
>MGNI01000222.1:295-1797 GCA_001795115.1 Chloroflexi bacterium RBG_16_48_8
TATATTTTCAGCGGGATCATGGAAAAAAGCCAGGATACCACAGAGCTTGCTGTGTGGAGGAAGGCAAGTGGAGTTTGGGGACAGCAGATCCCATTATGGCTTTTTCCTTGCAGCGCTTCACGGATTCCATCTTTGATCTGTGGAGGCATTCAAGGGATAATTAGGCACCAGTCGTTTCACTTTTAGAAAACCCCGCGTGGATTAAATCAAGCCAGAGAGCATGAGACAGGGAGACGCAGAAAAAAAGTGTCAGGGGAAGTTTTCCCTGTTCAGTAAATACTTCCAAGATCATCGCATCTGCTCAGGAGATCTACTGGGTTCTGGAAATTGGATATTAGGAGGTTTTTTTGCAAAAGAGCCGTGGTGTTGAATTGTTATTTTCGGAATGTAGTTCACTAGAGAACTTTGGTTGGATTTGACGAACCCGGGCACTGGGTTGAGGAAAATCAGATGTTAACTGATAACGAGCTTCGTGATAAGGTCAAGCAGCTCCTTCGAGTTTCACTGGATGATCCACATGCTGAATTTCGGAATGACCAATGGGAAGCGATCGAGGCATTAACCCAGCGACGAGAACGAATACTTTTAGTTAAACGGACAGGCTGGGGCAAGAGTGTTGTCTATTTTCTGGCGACACGAATTTTGAGAGATCGTGGGTCAGGTCCTACACTTCTCATTTCTCCTTTGCTAGCCCTCATGCGAAATCAAATCCTGGCGGCTCAACGAATTGGCATTCGCGCCGCCACGATTAACTCAAGCAATCGAGAAGAGTGGGATGAAGTCAAAAGGGAGCTTCTCGCAGATCGAGTAGATATCCTGCTTATATCACCTGAGCGGTTAGCCAATGAAGAATTCCGTGAAGATTGGTTGTTGCCGATAACCAGCAAGGTCGGTCTCTTCGTGGTTGATGAAGCACATTGCATCTCCGATTGGGGTCATGATTTCCGGCCGGATTATCTGCGTATCGTCCGTATCCTGCAAGCACTGCCTCGAAATGTCCCTGTGCTGGCTACAACTGCAACAGCGAATGACCGCGTTGTAGAGGACGTGACGAAACAACTTGGTCCCCGTTTATCCGTTATGAGAGGTGCTCTGGCGCGCGATAGTCTTCGTCTTCAAAATATCTATCTTCCAAGTAAAGCTGAAAGGATGGCCTGGTTGGCTGAAAATGTACCGGCACTTCCTGGCAGCGGCGTCATTTATACCTTGACTATTCGTGATGCCCAGCGATTGGCCCAATTCCTGCAATCCGAGCATATCGATGCCCATCCCTATTGGGGAGACCTGGATGGTGAACAACGTGTGTGTCTGGAAGATCGATTATTGATGAATGAAGTCAAAGCCCTGGTTGCGACGACAGCCTTAGGCATGGGTTATGATAAGCCCGACCTGGGCTTTGTGATTCATTTCCAACGACCCTCTTCCGTTGTCCATTACTATCAACAAGTAGGTCGTGCTGGTCGTGCTATGGATGAAGCTTTCGGCATTCTACTTAGTGGAGA
>MGNI01000222.1:1841-2985 GCA_001795115.1 Chloroflexi bacterium RBG_16_48_8
GTTGAAGAGGTTCTTTCCATTTTGAAGGAGGCGGAAGAGGGTCTTTCCATTCCCATGATGCTTCGACCATTGAATCTAAGATATTCTCAGATTGAAAAAGTCTTGAAAATTCTTGCTGTTCAATCCCCAACTCCAGTGAGCAAGAGGGGGCATCGATGGTATGCCAATCCTTCCAGGTATGATCCAGATCGAAAAAGGGTCGCCATGCTGATGCATATTCGTAAGATGGAACAGGCGACAATGTTGGAGTACCTGCATACGAAGGAATGTCTCATGGCATTCTTACGAAGGGAACTCAATGATCCAACAGCGGAGCCTTGTGGACGGTGTGCAAATTGCGTTGGTCATCCATTGATCTCAGAAGCGGTTTCTGGAATTCTACTCAGGAGGGCTCTGTCATTCCTGCGGAGAAGTGATCAAACTTTTCGGCCTCGAAAACAATGGCCAAGTGGTATCAAAGACGTACTGGGCTGGAGTGGCACGATAGATGAAGCACTTCGCCCTGAGGAAGGTCGAACTTTGTGTATTTGGGGTGATGTTGGTTGGGGGGATCTCGTCCGTCGAGGTAAACAGGTGGATGGTCGATTTGACGACGAATTGGTGGGTGGTGCGATTGATTTAATTCTTCACCGATGGCAGCCTGAACCTTTCCCGACTTGGGTGACATGTATACCCTCTTTGAGACACCCAACATTGGTTCCGGACTTCGCACGTCGATTGGCTGTTGAATTAGGATTACCCTTTGTCCCTATCATTAAAAAATGCCATCAAACAGAACCACAGAAAACAATGCAGAATAGTTTCCAACAGGTTAATAATCTGTGCGGAGCCTTTCGCGTTGAAGGATGGGAGGGCATGGATGGACCCGTTCTCCTATTCGATGATATGGTAGATTCTGGATGGACTTTCACCATCACGAGTGCACTACTACGAAACGCCAGCAGCGGTCCGGTCTTCCCGTTTGCATTGGCTCTGGTACAGGGGGATTAGCGAAAGGGAACCAAGATGACATCACACCTTTTAACGGAAGATTCCCAGGTTATTTTGCTTCTTTGTGGTCGGTTTGGCGGGGATATCCAAGGGTCTCCGGAGTCTTTGGATTTCTCAGAATACAATCGGTTGGCTGCCTTGCTTACTGAGAACA
>MGNI01000222.1:3012-4509 GCA_001795115.1 Chloroflexi bacterium RBG_16_48_8
CAAACCGCAGCCTTGGCGAATCTGGGGGTTGATCGGATTGAAACGTTGTTAAATCGTGGGACATCGCTGGCAATGGCTGTAGAAACCTGGACAAGTAATGGGCTTTGGATCATGACGAGGGCTGATGAAACCTATCCCCAACAGCTAGCGGATAAGCTGAAGAATGTTTCCCCTCCAATCCTGTATGGTGCCGGAGATCGAGATCAGCTTTCACGTGGAGGTCTCGCCATCGTCGGGAGCAGGGACGTAGATGAAGATGGATTGTATTTTGCTAATCAAGTTGCCGTGCGTTGTGCTAAGCAAGGGGTTCAGGTGGTGTCGGGAGGTGCAAGAGGGATTGATATAGAAGCAATGACATCAGCGCTTGATGAGGGTGGTGAGGTTGTTGGGGTCTTAGCTCATGGTTTAATGCAGGCGGTAAGGTCCAAGCACTACCGCAAAGCTATTTTAGGGGAGAAGCTCGTTCTTATCTCGGCCTATGATCCTTATGCCGGTTTCAACGTAGGAACCGCCATGGCTCGCAATAAGCACATTTATGCACTTAGTGATTGGGCATTAGCTGTGAGCGCCACTTTGGAAAAGGGTGGGACATGGAACGGAGCCAATGAGAACCTGAAGAACAGGTGGGCACCCCTTTTTGTTTGGATGAATGAAGCTGCACCTCCAGGGAATCATGCACTCGTAAGCAAAGGCGCAGTTCCGGTCCGAGAGGAGGACATCCTTCGAGATGACATCCACCTTTCTGAGTGGTTTAACTCCAATAGGACTGGAAATGATGAGGAAAGCATCGAGCAGCTGTCGTTGTTATGATTTATTTTCTTCTCACCCATCGACAATAGAGCGGCCAATTAGGCTATCCAGGATCTCTATCAACCGGATTTTTCGATGGTTAGCAGTTCGAATTTCAGCAAGGTAGCTGCACCACTCCTCCTCATGTCTCAATCTTTGGAGAACTCGATAAATCTTACGCAGGTAACGGGCAGCCACCTCATACGCCTCGGTTTGAGTTTTAGTGATCTGGAATTCGGCGATCCCCTTCCAGATCTCGATAGCGACATCGGGATGGGCTTCGACCACAGCTTCAGCGATTTTATCGTCGCTTGATGAAGCTCTGTTCCACCATTCCCGCCCCAGATTACGCTGTCGATACCAGTGGACAACATCGTCAAGACGTTCTTCGGCAATGGCAATATCGATCAGTTCTTCGAACATGGGAAAATGCGGCTTCCATCTAGAGGCAAGGGTGGTTTCTTCAACCTTGCTCAACGGCCAGCGAAACGCATTTCCTTCAATCTCAGTTCTCGACTCTAACCAGGGAAGCACGCCTGTTTCCAGATAATGCAAAGCGCCAACCCGCACAGCCTGCCAGATACCAGCTTGTTCTGATGCTGTTTGTATTTCTTGATAGGTGTTCAACGAAGGAGATCAAAAGAATTTTTGAGCTTTTAACGAAGCGATCGAATGCCAATCATTTCGCATTTTATATATTCGACTGAG
>MGNI01000222.1:4520-9686 GCA_001795115.1 Chloroflexi bacterium RBG_16_48_8
GCAATTCCTGGGCTATCCGCCTCCGTTGCCTCGATCCCCCTCTCTATCCACAATTCCGCATCGGACCATCGTTCCTCATTTAACAGGTGGGTGACCAAACGGGGATAGCTGCCCGTCCGTACGGCTTCCTCGGTTAATATCGGGAGAATCTTCTCTTCATGATGGCTTTCCTTCAGTGCGGTCACAAGCCAATCTGTTAGCGCGTTGTGTAGGTAAATGACATGGTAGTCATGCTCTTCTTGGGTTGTTTGGTCGAGAAGCAGGCGTTTGTGAAGATTTTCAGCTACGGGGATCCAATCCTCCACCGCGAACTCCTCTTCCCAGAAATCTTCAGCACCGCTGCAGAGATTATAATTGTCACCCAAATCCGCGTCGATTGCCCAGAGTATCTGTTCCGAGGGGCGGAGAGAAGACTGAGGTAACGCCTCAAAGACGACCTCCATACATCCAGCGATTTCCGCTGCGGTCTCCCAGCCATTATCTGACGCTTTCATTTGTTCTAATCCTGTGGCGAGTAATTCTGCACCCAGATCTAGCACCTCATCCGCATATCCTTTCGCTAAAAGCATTTCCAATTTCTCACGCACCGGTGCATATTCCGGTATGTGGCCTTCTCCCGTCCACTCATTTCTCCAGCTGTGTTCAACGCTGATCCTATGAATCAACTCTCGGGTTCGAATAACGAGTTCTTTGATAGATCCTTCATCCAAATCAAGCCGCTCCTTTAGGGTTTCATGAACCTCTGGAATGCGATCCTTCAAATCGAACATCAAGTTGATGAGCTGTTCCTTGGTCTGCTTATTGAGATAGGAGTGAAGCGTTAAAAGTTGCTGCCCGGTATTTGAGCGTGAGCGGGCATCCTCATCCGCCATTGGATCTGTTCTAATCTCTGGGAGCTGGTTTATTTCCTTAATGACTTCGCGAAAGTAGAATGGACGTTGGTCTCCTGGATTAGCGATTGATAGGGGGATATCCTCTTTCAAATGTTCCAAATAATCAATGACCACGGCCACAGCGTGCTTGCAGGTCGCCCAATAGGGGCAGGTGCAAGCTGAGGACAGTTGTCCATGTGCGATATCCACCCATGTGGCATAAGGTTCCTCCCCTTGGACCCAGGCGATTAATGCACCGTCTTCTGTGATCGCCAATTCTTCGACTCGTCCACTGCTCTGATACACTTTCCCACGTGAGAGGATCCTTTCACCCGCCCAATCTCAAAGGTCGTTCCAGGTTAATTGTATGTAGAATTCGTCCTTAGAGCGTTGCTTTCCCATGAGTTCCGCTCCTTATTCGGTTTGTCATTCCGGGAATCCAACCATAATAAAGTTCCGTTCCATGGCTCTGTCGGATCGATTATTTATCTCGTTTGAGATGCTACCTCTGTTTTTTTCGTGAGGACCGTCTCTTTTTTGGTTTTGTTTTGGGGATGATCAATTCATATTTCGAACCATATTTTTTGATGACTTTGCTACGCAGCACTTCGCGTTCCGCTGGGGATATGCTAAAAGTGGAAACGGAATATTCCCAATCTCCCGCTCGGATGAGATCACGATCAAGTTTCTTGGCACATTCCGGACAAAGCCCCAGGTCGTCTAATTGAGCGTAAACATCACAGCCAATACATTCTACCAAGAAGTTGTCCATAAAGACTTTTCCTTGCCTATTGGTTAAGGGCATTGCGCTCGCTTTTGTTCAGCATCTTTGACATTCTTTACCCGCTAAGGTTATTTGAAGTGAGGGCAGGAAATGTCAAATCGATTCAAATAGATTGCTATGATTTTACTTTACCCTTTGGAAAGGCTTAAGCCTTCAGGGAGCATTTACTCGGTCCGGAAGAAGGAGAGGGATTCGCTCCTCCCCTATATGATGGATTGTTGTTTTTGAGGTCGATACTGTGATGAAAGCTAACCCTGCTCGGACCTTAATCATATTCTCATGGATTTGAACCACTGAGGCGCTGATTGCACTGATTACGCTGAAAAAGATGATTAGGTTGAGTATTAGCCAATATGGATAGTATCAGAGGATTCATTTTTCTCAGCGTTTCAGCGGTTCGATAGTTGAAACCACTGAGACGCCGAATGGAATGAAGTACGGATCGATCCGCCATCAGCTCATGCAAGTCTGGCGAATGGAGTGGGGATTGAACTTCTGAGGCGCTGAGGCGAATAAGGGCGCTGAAGGAGAGGCGTGAAAGGGGAGCCTAATCGTGATCCTGCCCATCGCGGGCGGGGCTATCCAAGGCAGGCGTGAGGACGTCGCTAACCTGTGCACTGCGAGGTATGTGATTCTATTGCGTGGCCACTGCTGAATCTTACGATTGTTGCATGAACAGCTTATGGCACTTTGCCTGTCATGAGAGCAGCAAAGGATTTCCAGTAAGACCGGTATAGTCATGGCGGGTTGAGCGTTAGATTATTAAAGCGCAGGTGAAGTAATTCGGTTTTTGGATATTGTCCGCCATGAATTAGGTCTAGTGGGTATGTCCTTCTTATAAGGAAAAACGCCTTCCATGGACCGGAGCCATGGAAGACTGATGTGATTTAAGCTGCTCTCATCTTTTTCAGCTTATAATCTGAAGTTTTGGCTCACCGATCGGGTTTTGCGGCTGGAAGAATATGCACAATAGGCGCTTATAGCGTCAACATGTAAAAAAAGTTGTCGATAGTTCAGGCTGCAATACCAATGACTTGGAACAAGTTGCGCATCTCAACCTGGAGCATTTGATAATGAATGTCGACCGGGTTTGGCTCTTTGGGTTTTCGCCCGCGTCGGATCTGTCCTGCGCCCGCGAGGACCGGCTTGATCACCTTTTCTCTCAACACCAGCAAAGCCACGATCTCCTGTAGCCCTTGCGGAACTGTTTCGTAGCGACGCGACTTGCCGATCTGACGCACGACATTCTTGCCGCGCAGTTTCTTCAGGTCGTAACTGGCACGACGCGAATCGTACGCGCTTTCACTGGTTCCAATGCTCCCGCGTACCTGTGCCGCCAGTTCCGAGCAAGTGAAGCCTTGGGGGCCGGCCGCCAGCCCCATGACCGCTTCGATCACGGCCCGCATCCGTGGCTTGTTGACGTCGACACCACCCACCCGTGTTTGTCCCACGTGTGAGGATGTCGGCAACTCATCCAGTCGGTTGCTGGCAATGGCTGAGATGTCGATGCAGCGCAGCACCTTCAAAAACCGGTTCAGAATGTCCTTGAGCCGCGCGATGATCACCGAGAATTTGGGCAAGACGCGTCCGCAACGCAGTTCTTTCGTGTTATGCACAATGACCTCAATGCGCAAGACGTGTTCGCCTTTGGTATAGATCTTGACCGTGAGTTTCCCGAAGTGAAGTTTGAATACAGTCAGATCATACGTAGGTCTCTCGAGCACGACCTCGCACCGCGGGTCCTTCTTGCCTTTGCGTCGCGATGGACGCTTGCGCGTGCCAAAGATGGTTCGTAGTGTTTTAACGTCGAGCCAACGATGGGTGCGGTCAATGACACCGTGAAAGATCTGATCCATGTCACCGCCGCGGACGAAGAGCAGATTGCGGCTGTACTCCGCCTGATAGAGCGAGTAATCGTAATGAAAACCGCTCCGTTCTTGCTCAGCCAGATCCAGCGCAAAGCACAGGCACGCGGAGTAAATCCAACGCTCGCACACCTGGGTCAAACGCCCTATCATGTCTGGGGAACATAAGGTGTCTGCGACTTGAGCCAGTCGTGGTGCATCGGAAACCCGGGTGAAACAATTGCCGTCCTTGGTAAACCCGATCTGCTCCTTCTGAGCTTGGCGAGCCACATACTCGTGACCGTTGAGAATGATCTGTGCGCCGAAGGGGGGATGTCCGCTCAGCTTGATCGTCACATGTCCCCACTCGGGGTCGAGGATATGGAACGAGTAATGATTCACATAGGGCCAGGGTGTTTTTCTGGCGATATTGCCAATCTTGCCTTGTTTGGAACACTGTACGTCCCAGACTGGAGCCGGGGCGCGGCTGACCAAGATCAGAAACACCCCGACAAAGTTGGAATCGGTCGGCAGGTGTTGCTCCGCCAACTCATGTTTGCGTTCGCCGGCCGGACAATCAATGACCGGAATGTGATGAGCTGCAGCATGGGCGCGCACCCGCCGACTGAATCGCCCAGCCATGCGCATCAGATGGGCGTTATCCAAATTATCGTCGGAACCTTCCAGACTTCGCCACCAAGTGCGGAAGCCGCCGGGTGTCTGACCTATGCGCGAATAGCCGTTGACCACAATGCGATCGACGCAGTCGTAAGTGCCATCCAAGAAGTCGGCATAGTATTCACTAAACTCATCCAGCATACGTAACGCTCCCTTTATCTGTCTCGTTGTTGAGTGCAATCTTAAAGGGAACGACTACTCTCGTCAAACTGCCCCGCAGGGGCCACTTTTTCGGAGTGAAGTCTCCGAAAAAGCGTAGTACCTTACCAATAAGATTCAATCAAAAAAAGCAAGGATTTTAAGCCTGAGCCAATTCGGGAATCACCACTATTTCACGCAGTTTCAAAGCCATAGCAATGACTTGACGACCGAAATCGGTCAGGTAATAGCGGTAATGTCGGCCGACTTTCTTAATCAAGCCATGAACCCTTAAGCGTTTGAGCAAGCGAGTGATCTGTCCGGAATTCTTGTGGGAGAGTTGTTGTCGTAAATCTTTACTGGTGAAGCCGCGGATGAAGAACTCGCCTCGCAGCAAGCTTCGAAATAGAAAGATGTCCTCTTCAGCGAAGAGATTGAAACCTTTATATCGATGTTGGTTTTCCACCCTGGTTTCTGCCAGACGATGCAGCTTCTCCACGCCGACTTCTGGAGTTTGTATCTCAGAGATGAACTTGAGATAGCGATGGTTGGCAGACAGCAAAGCTTCCTGCAAAGGAGCCAGGCTATAGAGGGTCTTTTTCATCGGAGCCCATTTCATGGACGTGGAGCCATCGCGGTGGTTGACCCGACGGTATTGTCGGAAGAAAGACACGTTGTTGACCGTGGTCTCGATGCGTAACACGAGGTTGAATTTATCATACATTTTGATGGCTACGGGTCCCATTTGGTGCTTGATGCGCCTTCCCAGCCAGCGAACGTTGTAGCGGTTGCCGATCTCTCCCTGGTAATTGCCTTGTAGTTTTCGTCCTAAAAAAGTGGCAACATCGGC
>MGNI01000222.1:9701-14873 GCA_001795115.1 Chloroflexi bacterium RBG_16_48_8
AGGGTTTCCAGGAGAAGGGGCGCACAGGCTTGCAATGTGCTGGGATGCTTGAAAATCAGGTCGGTCGCATATTCGGCTTGCATGATGCTCCAATGATACTGAAGACCCATGGAGGCGACGACAGGACAAAAGTATTGGGCAAAATGGTCCAATTTGTGATGCAGTCTTTCCAGGTCGAGCGTGCCAGAGCACTGATTGGCATACTCAAAATCATCGATTTGAAGAAAAACATTGTCGCACAGCTTAAAGCCAATCTGCGCTTGCTTCAGTTGATGTGCCAACCAATTGTGCCCATTGAAGTAGAACTGCAAGCGAAAAGGAGACCAGGTTGGGACACGCAGGTAACAAAGTCCCAACGCCTCATCGATGAAGTAGAAGTAGTAATGTAAACACTTTCCGGAGGTGAGTTTGACGTAGGTTCTGCCTGTGGATTTATCATGCCAGGGCTTGTAAGCCAGGCAAGTCTCCATGGCTGAAAAAATGTGGACCAGGCCCGGGTGATCCCCGCGATGACGGAGGATCTTTTAGATGCGGTCTTCCTTGCGGAAGGCCTGGCTCTTGCGGACGAACTCAATGGTGAGGCCATTGTCCTGGGCAATGGCCTCGGCATTAGCACGAATGGTATCTCGTAAAGGAGCAGCAAACTTCTGGGCGTAATCAAAAATGAGGAGATCATGCTGATATAAGTAACCCGTCATCCCCTTGTCATAGCACCATGGATGAACGTGACCCGCAAGGATAATGCGGTCATAGCAGTTGAGGACACCATGCAGGTCAGTTGCATATCTCTCGGTAAGAAGCTCGGTAGCCATTGCTCAACTCCAGGGAAGAAAGCTGTTGAGTAATGTAACTGCAAATGGCGAAGGATTCAATACGCGCATCTGAAATTGTGCTAGAATGGTCATGAGAGAAAGTTGCCATTTATTTGAGGAAGCTCTATGCTTACCTCGTTTTTCAAGTCCTAGAGACTTGTGTAGGGAGCCAAATACTCCCGTCCTATCGAGCAGCTTTCTCTCAATTTTTTAAACCTTTTTGGTTCCGGCTTGTCCGGGTTAGGACCTTTTAATTGTAAATTCCTCCCTTATTTGGTCGTCAGTTTCTAGTAGGCGAATGTCCCTTAGTCGCTAAATCTTCTTGTATATGACCTATGCTACCTGGGCCGTATAATGTTGCGAGCTATAAAATGCAATGTTCTGGCACATTCCGCTTGGATAAACTGCTGCTAATGGATGTGCCAAATCAGGATTTCAATGCCAAACACGGTTCATTGTTCGCCGGTCTTTACATGTTAATATCGATGAGGCCTATTATTTCAGCTTTAATGATATCCGAATTGCGATATTCGATCTTTAATAGAGCGGAAAAATATCCATCTTTGCGTGACCTTTGAAACCGCCCCTTTTTTTCCTTATAGATGAGGTCATACCATTTCTTGATTGTTTCTGCTGCGCCCCATGTGCCTATAGCTCGGACACCTGCAACAATTAAAACATGCTTCTCAGGCCTCCAGGGGTTACGCACTTTTGTCACGGCTGCGTAATCTACCAAGCTTCGTTCGTGGAGAGGAGGCAACATAGTCCCTTCTTGTTTTTGCTGTTCCTTCTCGTAGTCTTTTAAAGCTTGGGTAATCGGTGAGGGATAATAGCCGTTCCCATCAGTAATTGCCCACTGTGGCTCAGAATCCAATGATTCGCTCTCGGTGTTCTTGATCACTACTTGGTCGAAGTAATAGTGGTGCACCCCATCATCCAGCAATTCTCGCTGCACCATCGCCGTAAATGAGTTACTCTTTGGGCTGCAAAGTGTTATTACGTTGGCATCTTCGCATTGCTGTTGAGTAATTCTTTCTGTGTCGCGAATAACAAATCGATCGCTGCTCCATCCAATTGATAGAAGTGCGCTGATTAAGTTGTTTATCCCCATGAAATCCTCTGTGGCGGCTCGCGGGAGTATAGCATAATCCCTCTGACGCGGGGGGTAAATAAAAATCAAGTCTTGATCCTTTGGGAGATTTAACAGTAGCCGCAAGTGCCTTCTATGCAAAAAGCGCGGCGAGCGAAGTATGAGATCAACTACTAAGCCTGAGATGATACCGACAAGAAAGGCAACTATTAGTTCTTGCATCTTGCTTCACCTCCCCGGGTTTGGATGCCCCAATGAGTTCAGAGGCATCTTGTCTTGTGCTGGCCTCGCCTACTTTAGAACCTACAATCCAACATTGCTTCAGTTCTTTACAGTGCTTATGTCATTAAATCAAATCGTCTTCTGATGACCCAGTGTACCGTCATATCCTCATCTGCTGTCCGGCTAACGTTTGAGCTGAGCATCTGGATTTCATCCTCGTTTTCGCATTAAAGCCTTGCGTAAACATGCTCGCGGACACGGTCCGCTCCAGCGAGATACTTCGCAAAAAGTCAAATTTTACCAATATCATTCCCACTTCGGGCTCATAATTCGCAGTATTTCGGTTTCTAATCCCCACAATGACATCGAAAACGGCATTGATTTTGGGACGATGTTTCACCGGCCTTAGTTTTTGCACAGTCTAGCGACTTGTTGGGCAGATCTCCAACTTGAGAGCCAGCTACACTCTAATATAGCACCTTTGCCAATAGCTATTCCATTTTCTTATCTTATGTCCGCCTATTGCACAACCGAAAATCTGTATCGTATGGCTAATGGGGGAGCTATTCTTAAGCCGGCTCTTCTGTGCTTTTAAGAAGTCTGTCGAGAACTTTTTCCACAAAATAACCGGCTATGAACATCACAATACCAATTCCAATATCCACCAGAATACCACTTGTTGGGTTCAGTCTACGTTCCAAGGCCTTGACCTGCTCCTCCGTTAGATTTACCAGAGCTACGGCTTAATCTGCTCTTTGTTGCGCCTCAATGGCAGCGAGCCGCAAGGATTCTACCTCTAGCGCAAGTTGTTCAACTTTATCCACAGTTCCCTTAATCTCTTCGACCTTCGACATAATTGCTTGAGGATCAGAAAGCGCAATCTGTCTTCGCGCTCTTTGTTTAAAGTAATTCCCAATGATGACGGCAGCTGTAATAGCTGTAACCAATGAAGTAAACAAAGAAAATACTACTATGAAGTAGCTAAAGAGCTTACGAAGCTTGCGTCGTTCTAGCATTCTGCCCCCCGATTGATAGAAACAGCTTTTAGACTGCGCAGGGCCGCCCATCGTACTAAGGGATTCATGTGGAGCACAGACGGCACATTTATCCCTGATTGAACTAAGCCAAGCGCAGGCGATGAAGGATCGCTTTGCAATTTGAGCGCAATGGCTGAGAAGGGGGCAACACGGCGTAAGAAATGCTTTCAATCGAAATTGTAGCCATGATCAGTATCAGAAGCAAGCTGCAGTAGCAAAAGTAAATTATGAGAAGGTAGGCTGGAGGGAAGGTAGCACCCCACCTGTGTGACGACCTCCGTTTGGCTTTTCCCGGTTCGCTTCTAGAAGAAGTCCAACCCTCGGCTCTTCATCGATACAAAGCGACCATTGCCGCCCAAAATGACAAATATTTAGAGGGCCTCCGAATCTTTACCCCGGCCAATAGGCGGATGTTCCTTCCATGGCGAGGGGATGGAACCACTTAACCACTGAGATGCTGATTTCCCTAAACACGCTGAATAGTATGATTAGGTTAAGCATTAGCCAATATGTAAAGTTTCGGCGGTTTCATTTTTCTCAGTGCTTCATCGGTTCGGGCTTTGGATCACTGAGTCGCCGAATGGAATGAAGTACGGATCGATCCGGCATTAGCTCATGCAAGTCTGGCGAATGGAGCGGGGGATTGAACTTCTGAGGCGCTGAGGCGAATAAGGGCGCTGACGGAGAGGCGTGAAAGGGGAGCCTAATCGTGATCCTGCCCTTCACAGGCGGGGCTATCCAAGGCAGGCGTGAGGACGTCGCTAACCTGTGCAGTGCGAGGTACGTGATACTATTTAGAGGTCCCTGCTGAATCTTACGATTGTTGCATGAACGGCATATGGCACTTTGCCTGTCCTGAGAGCAGCGAAGGATTTCCAGCAAGACCGGTATAGTCTTGGCGGGGTGAGCTCTAAATTGCTAAGGTGCCTCATAATGGAGAGTAGGTTTTGATCCCAGCAGAAAGTACTTGCCGAGCGCAGCATTTTCGTAGAAGTCAGTGCTCCACAGTCGGTGCCCATCCGCTCATTCGGGACAGGAACGGATGCCGTCAGTTCTTAGTAGACAGCCTGCAACCCCAGTAATGATTCTTTTCATCTTGCATGATATGGAATGGATTTTTGCTTTAGTTCCCGAGATGGAAGAAAGGCTGGATCTTACTCATACTTCACTACTTTGGGAGTACTCTCGGGATAGTGCCTGCTCCGATATTTCTCCGCTTCCTTAGCCAGCCACTCAAAATGCTCCTTATACGGCATACCTCGACGTTCGCGCTCGCTCTTCACATAACCCTCAACCTGCCGCCAGAGTGGAACCAGGATTTTCCATTCGGTCTTTAATGTAGCTTCCTTCGGCAGAACACCCTCTTGGATTCTCAATCCGACCAAGTCATAGACAGCAGTCGCATCATCAATGCTTCGCTTCAATTCGAAAGATGTCGTCGAGGCAAGAGCCTCAGGATCCTTCGAAAATACTGCTTGGAGAGCATTCCGAAACTCAGGCTCAGCTACCTCCTTATGAACTTGTGAAAGCGCCTCGAATCTCTGCTGCTTGGTTTGTTGTCTAAGTTGGAGAACTATGAGCAGAAGAGCGATCATTCCCGTGATTGCGGTTACCAGTTCAATTGTGGTAGTAAGGATAAGTGACATCGAAAATTACTCCATTAAACTTTTATAAATCGAGTAAGGTCAAGTCGGCTGGCTAACAGGCGCAGGCCGAGTAGCTGGCGTCTGATCCGCTCGAATTATATACCGTGTTGTATTCCTGGTCCGCTACATCGTATTTTTGCTATCAGTTCAGGGGTGACCCTCAGTTACCCAACAGCCGCTGCACAGATTTGTACTGATCCTTTTGAAGTATCCCAGAGTGCGATTACTTCATCACAGATTCTTCGAAAACGCTTTCTTCAGATTATATGTGACTTGCGCTTCTCCTACCAAAGAAAATCCTATCGCATGGTTGGCGCATAGTACTTAGTCCGTTCTGAGTACGGTGAAGGATTCCCGGCAAGACC
>MGNI01000222.1:14919-20365 GCA_001795115.1 Chloroflexi bacterium RBG_16_48_8
TTGAGATGCTAAGGTTATTCTTGATTCCCAGGAAGAACGCTTGTCAGGTGCAGCCTTTTCCTAGATGTTATCCCGCCGGTTCTCTCTTCCTGCAAGTGTCAAACCGCAGGGGGGAAGAGAAGGTGACGTGTCGCGTGCAGGCACATTACGTAGAAGCTGCCCACTGGATCGCACACGGTGTAGATCGCCATTTAACTCAAATTTCTATCATATGTCGCTCCGTTCCCTTTCGGAAAAGATGGACATCCAGCCGAACGACGTTTGCCAGAAAATCTGACCACTGGTGGATATCCGCTCTACATTTAAAGCTATGTATTCATGGAAAGCATGGAGGATGTTTTTCCGTTGTAACATTTCGGGAGGTCTTCCGTTTAATAAGACAAATCGTACTTCCATTAAAAGTCGTGCACTCGTATCAACACGGCTGG
Source organism: Chloroflexi bacterium RBG_16_48_8 (assembly GCA_001795115.1). GTDB lineage: Bacteria > Chloroflexota > Anaerolineae > Anaerolineales > E44-bin32 > MGNI01. Next base: position 15,348 of record MGNI01000222.1, read on the forward strand.
CAGGGGGGACGGTCATAAGGGAATCCTTCATTCACCCTTACTTATGAAAGCTCATAGAAAAGAAGTTTCGTTGATCAATAGCCAAGGGGAGAACAGAGAAAAAGGACGTATTTTCTGGCGCAGACAGGCGCAGGTCAAGAAGCACAAAGCGTATTTCATGGATGCAAAGACAAGGAGGTTGCCATGTTTCACCGAAGATTCATCTTTTACCTTATCGCCATCGTTACTCTCTTATCCGGATCGGGTTTCTCTGTCGAGTTGAAGCCGCCTCCCCCGGGTCCGACCATCACAATCTCCCGAGCCTATTCCTATCGCTTCCCTGTCCCCTATGGGTATGGGTTGAAGATGGAATATACCTTCGACCTTCATCTTGACGAAGCTCCTTACCGCAAAGGTCTTTATATAACCACCGAATATTCACCCGATGGGATTAATTGGGTTACCGATGAGGAGCAGCGTCCTCTCAGCTACAATTGGGATAACATTCATGGGGAAGGGGATTTTGCCTGTGGGCCGACCATATACAACCTTGAAAGCGATCATACGTATTATCTGAGGGCGATTTTAACCTATACTTCTTACAACGATCGCTATGAAGAAATCTCAAATGTCGTTCAAGCGACGGTTGAGGATTATTCCGAGCTTTGTTTGGAGGAGCAAATTGCAGAAAAGTTCGCCCCTGTCCTGCATCGAAACCTCAATGATCTTCAACCGATGCATCTGGCGAATGTCGATAACGTAGGTTGGGCTTCACGAAAGGTATTCGATCTCTTGGGGAGCCCCTATCCATCGAATGGCATTAACAAGTACTCGTATTTCCATTGGCAATATGGCTGGAAATGGGACACGTGGGGGATTGGTCAGAGCTTTGCCTTTTTCAAATGGGATATCAACGACAATGAACGTTATAAGTCCGAAGTCATTGGCGAACGACCGCTTTATTTCCACGTCTACAAAAAAGGAGCCTATTATTACGCACAATATTGGTACTTCTTGACCATGAACGATATTCGAGCGATGGCTTCGAAACACGATCCATGGCATGAAGGTGACTTTGAGCATGTATCGATCGAATTGGAGAAGATCGGGGATAACTTCGTCCCCAGGAGAGTGAATTTCTATTTGCATGAAGGTGGATGGCAATATCCTGCAAGTGAATGCTGGTGGGGTTCACAAGCAATGAATCCTGGAGGAGCATTCCCTCAACAAGGATATGACGAGAATCATACTCACTTGCATGTCTGGATTGGCGCCAATTCCCACGCATCCTTTAACTATAAAGAACCAATCTATCAACTCGTAGGTAAGGATAACTCGGTGTTCACCGATAATGTGGATTACACCTTGGGATACACCGGTGTGGGGCCAGGCGATGCTTACTATCGCTGGGATTACATGGCGAATCTGGGCGAAATCAAGAGCTCATCTGATACGGATGGTGATGGTTATATCAATGCCCATGGATATGAGTGGTTTGAACATAGTGAGACCGTGCCAGCTTGGTTCGACTTTCAGTGGCTTCCATTTCGTGGACAGTTAGGAGATTACTGGTGCCAGCACATGTTCATTAAAAGCACGTGTACGAAGTCCCCTCCGTCGCCAGCCTTCGGCCTCGATTGGTTGACATTCAGTGATAATGACGGGGCTTGTGGAGGATTTGGAAATCACGATGCCTACTTCTTTGGCATCGAGGTTGCCACAAAGCAGTTCCTTGATCCGGATACGGGCGCCGTAGTTTGCACTCGGTAATGATTTTGTAAACCCCTCGAGAGAAACCTTCTGGTTTGCTTGTGAGGCTGCCATCCGACGGCAGCCTCATTCTTAAACCCCTTTGAACCGTTTTTTATCGATCTGATCTAAAGAAGGGGTTGGGGTCCAATCTCACTGTAATGCTTGGCTGAGCCAGTTTGTCCTTTATCAAGAACTTATACGCCTGGCAGAAGGGTTTTCTCTCGATACAGAGAGAATGTCTATGATGGATTGCTGATTTTTTGGATGCATGCTGACCAGGCGGGTGGCTCGCGAAGATCAGTTAAAACGACTTTGTGCGCAGCTTTAACGATAGCGACCGATCTCCTGCTCCAAGTCGGACGGATAGGGCTGCACTCCGGGAGGGGCGCCTTCCGCACCGCCATCAAACAGCCAGCTAATCCCGCGCAGCATGACGACCGCATAGTGATCGAACAAATCGGCGCCCTCTGCCCCCGTGCCGGCAGCCAGATTCAGCAGGCTTCCTTTCGCCAGCAGAAAGATGTCCGTCCCATTGAGATCAAACCGTTCGATGTGGGTTTTCATGCGTTGATGGGGCTGGCGGTAGAGCCAGTCGATTCGATCACGTACAACTCGCACGCGTTGACAATCTTCCTCCTTATCCTACAACTGACTAGTGCTCAGTCAGCATGGAATTGATGAAATAAGAATAGATCGCTGCAGATGGAAAGGTCATATACGACGTAATACAATCTCTTGCTCGGTTCGATATTTCTACTTGCAGCCTGCTCAAAAGGACGGGTGACCCTGTGCTCTCGCTCACCAAGTCAGCCACAATACTACCGCTACCAACCAGCATACCAACGTCAACAGTTGCCCCTCTCCTCTTCACCTTGATCAGTCAGTGCATCGCACAAGGGTGCTCGGGGTTTCTCAAGCCATATCCCCGTTTCGGGAGTTTCTCAAGAGAGACCGGTGCGACGCACTGCGCCTTGAAAAGAACCCCTCTACCGGATCAGGCTGATGCGCCAACGCGCTCGAAACTTTTGTCCGCCGTTTGGCCTGGTATCGTCGTTATAGCCTCCGGTGGAGTAAGCCCATGAATCTCCTTCGGTGTTTTGGGTCGTACCTGCACCATAGTTCTCACCGATACCGTAGGCCCGGAAAATCTCGCCCAGGAAGTCGTCATCGGAGGTGCTGTCCTCCTCCCATCCCCTGAGGCGGATATAGAAGTTCTCATCCGACTGCATCTCGGCATGGATGGTGTAACTCGAATCGGGTATCCATGGACCGGGGTCGTCTCCGACGCAAATCGGGTGGTCGGTTAGATGGATAAGATGCCCTGCGCGCGGGTAGCGAATATGCGTCCAGGTGGCGTCATCGACCGAATAACCACGTCCAACCCATATTTCGAAGTGCACCTTGGTCCTACAATGGAGCTGGTTCTCGCCCGCCCGGCCGGAGAAGAATTCCAGCGGCTCAAAGCGGACGTGAACAGAACGATCGATGCTGTAAGTGTTGTTGCTGTCGTCGCTTTCGAAGATGCTGTGATCGGGGTTGACCACTACCGAGTAGCCGTCCTGCATTTGCTCGAGTATGGATTGGCTCACGCCTCCCAGGCCAAACGTGATGGTTTCAAAGGGTTCCAGGCTGACGTTCGGCAGTGAACCGGCGATGTACAGCGGTGAATCGTCCTGCAGATAGGTTTCGATGGCGAGGGAACGGTGTGCGAGCGGCGACTCGCCCACATTCTGCACGGTGACGCGGACCTGGCCATAGTCGGTGATGGGCGTATAACGGGCGTCGGTGATGATCAGGTCGGGGACTGGCGGGAAGATGGGGATGTGGCGTAGATCTCCAGAGCGCTCGAATTCTTCGACCACATCGGTTAATGGGGTCAATCAACACGCAGGCGTCGTAGGGCGGATCCAACCGCATCCCGGGCTGATCGAGCATGGTGCGCTGGCCGGGCTCCAGTACGAACTCGGGCTAGGTATAGACGCCAAGCGAACTGCCGTCGCGGCTTTGCAGCCCGATATCGAGAACGCTCCAGGGCCAGGTGGCCGTGCCGGTGTTGCGGATGTGAAGCTGCAAGTGCCCGCTGTCTTCGTCTACGACGTAATCTTCCGGCGTCGTTCCATAGTCCGAGGCGATGGATTCCAGCGTCTCGCCTTCTTGAGCAAGATGAGTCACCATAGCCTCATCATCCATCTCGAGAACTTCAACCACCAGCGAGGATTGGCCTTCTGTTCCATTTACGGTCAGGGCGCGCACGATCAACACGTGATTCCCAACCACCGTGGGAACCCAGTCTGTGGTCAACACCAGGCTGGTCAGCGCCGAATCGGGAGCATTGCGGCTCGCCAGGAGCGCATCATCGACCCAGAATTCCATGCGAGCCAGCCCCTCGTCGCCTCTGGCGGTGGCGTATACGATCACACCATCTCCCGACTGCACCTGTTCATGCTGTAGCGGGCTGTGAATCAGCACCAACGGGCGCGAATCGAAGGCGCGCCCTTTATACGTAAAGAGATACACTGCCCCAACCTGCAGGCATACAACCAGCAGAGCAAACAACCCGATGACGCCCCACCTGAAATAGCTCTTCTTTTTCATAACCTATGTCCTCCATCCTTCAACCAAGAACACCTCGTTTCAGGTCGTTTGATCCAGTCTGTGCTACCCCAGCGTGATCGCGAACTGCGACCATCCCGACCACGAACCGACGTTTCCGGCCCCATCCACTGCCCGCACACGCCAGCGGTAGTACCAGCCACACTCCACCGGAAGGCTCGTCGTTTTATCACTAACGCTGATTTGTCCTCCGGGTGCATCCTGCCAGTTGTTGTCGCCTGAGTGCCGCTGTACTTCAACCTGGTATTCAGCGATGCCGCTCGGGTCATCCACGGGCAGCCAGGTCAGGGTTTGCGATCCCCGGCAGGATAGGGTCAATCCATCGGCGGGTACAGCTGGTATGGGTGCAGGTGGAGGCGTGGTGTCCGGAGGTGGGGAAGGTGTAGGTGTTGGTGTAGGAGTAGTGCAGGATCCGCTCACAACAACGTCCACACCTTTTTCATATGTAGAACCATCCAGGGGGGAGAAGTCGTCAGGAGATAGTACTGGGTCTCACACAGGCAATCCTCGAATGAGCCATCGAAAGCCCTGCTCAACCCCATCAATGAGTACCCTTACCACGTTCCCGACATGCCAGCGAATGGTTGTACATTACCCGGCCTCGATCTCCGCCGGATCGGCCCAGAATTCGATCACGGCTTCCGCTACGAGGGTGGGGGTTTGGTGATCGCGGG
>MGNI01000222.1:20387-23140 GCA_001795115.1 Chloroflexi bacterium RBG_16_48_8
TTGCTTCTGGGGTTTCCAGCGCGACCCCAAACGAGACACGTGTTGAGTCCGGTTGACTGATCTCACCGTCGGCGTCATACGCCACTGCCTGAATGGTGTAATCACCGGGCGAAGGCGGCGCCCATGCACTATGGAAGCTCGCCAGTGTTCCCTCTTTGGGTGGGTTTTCGATCGTTGTCAACAGCGCGCCATCGATTCATAATTCAACTCGGCTCACGCCCCCTGGGGAGGTGGCATGTCCCTCGATCTTGATCTCCTGTACAGTTGGAAACGTCAGACCGTCCAGCGGTACGCCAATCCAGGCGTACGTCCCGCCTGCGGTTGCCCCTGCACATGCGCTGATCAAGATTGAAGCCAGCGTTAGGGCACACAATCGTATGAACCAGATGTTGGAGTTCATGGAAACCGTCCTCCTTTTCATTCTCTTTCAAGCCAACCGGCGATCGTCGCATATATCCTCCCGCCAAACTTTGAAATACTCCGAAGTATCATCACCATCCCATCCTACGAACCCTGGCCATCAGGGTCGTTTTCTTCCATTCCAAACCCTCAAGCAAACCAATCCCATTGGGAGGGCAATCGCAGCGCCACAGGGCAGTATTCCTCTGCCAGAAGGTTTAGGTTGTTCCGTCACGGTCGGCTGTTTTGCAGTGGGTTGTGCATTCGCTGCAGTAAACCTACCGAGGATGGATAGGTCATCCACCCAGATCGTGCCAATGTTGGGCGTATCGGAATACGTGCTGAAACCGAAAGCGATGCCAATCACGCCATCCGGGCTGGTGAAAGACGTACCGGCGTTCTCTTCCCACTCGACGCGGCGGAAGTCGGACCAGCGGATTTCCACCGGAATCCAGTCCGTGATACTCTCCTGGGAAGTTTCGATGGGGTAGGCATAGGTTTCTTGGTTTTCAAAGCTTCCTGCATAAATGTCCACATTGAAGACCAGTCCCGGCTCGCTGGCACGCAGGAAGAAAGTCAGGCCTTCCCCAGCGCCCCAGTTCTGCGGCATATCGAAGAACAAGGTGCAGGTACCCCAGGCGCCAGGCGCGATATCAAAATCGAGTTGCAAGGACTGCGTACCGCTGTGGGCATCCCCGTCATCCGTGGCGCATTGCATGGACGTATTGCTGGCCTCGTCCCAGAAGGGCTCCCAGCCGTTCGTGCCGGGCGGGTTATCGCTTTCAAAGTCGCTGATCAAGCCGGCGGCCAAGGGTTGTGCGGCGGTCGCTTGGGGTTGCGCCTCCGCCGTGGCGCTGGTTGTAGGTTCGAATGGTGGAGCAGGGGGCATGTCCCCCTGCCAACGGTGGTAGAACACATTCAACATCGGCACAAATTCCTCGGTCGCTTTGCGGCTACCGGCGGCCGAGGGATGGTCGTCATCAGAGGGGTAGTAGAGGGTATTGCTTTCGGCAACAATGTGTTCGATTTGCCCATTGTTGAGGCGATGATGCGCGTCGGGGCCAGTCAAGATGTCATAGAAATCAAAAACCGCCACATTGTTCAGGCTGTAATCGTTCTCCCGCAACAAATAATTCACGAGCCACAGGTTGAAGGCGCGCGCATTATCGGCATAGGTGGGATCAGTAAGGGGTGGCGCCGTGATGACGACGAAGAGCTTATCAGGGCGGGTGGCGAAGTATTGCAGGATGGTGTTGTAGACGTACTTGGCGTTACCAACCGTTAAATCGTGTCCGGGTGATGGCGGGTCGTACGGGTTCCCGCGTAACTCGGAATTCGGGAAACAGGATTTGAACATCACGATCTGGTTCTCGCCGCCCGGATCGGACAGCGTGCGGGTGTACCCGGAGTGTTGTCCGCTTTCGTTGAAGAGTGCCGTCAGGTAGCGCGAGCTCTCGCTACCAGCGAACCACTCCAACCAGTCGGGGATGTCTGTGCGGTCACCGATGCCATCCGGTCCCCAGCCGTAGTTGGTATCGCTGACGAAATAGTTGTTCTGGTCGAGTGTGCGTCCCAGGTCGCCATACCCGTCGGCCAGCCAGTTCTCACCCGTCGAGTGATGGAGGAAGATCAGTTTCACAACCTGCTCAGGTGACGTAGGATCCAAAGCTTGCAGATGCGGCGCAGGTTGAGGGATCACGGCTAGCGTGAGGATGGCAACCAGAGTCGGGCAAAGGATTGAGAAACGATTCATCATTTTCATGCACCTTCCAATATCGTGGGTGGCCGTGGGAAGTCCGGCAAAGGTTGAATTCAAAGGGTATATTCTCTATTGAATGCCTAACTGGCGCCAGTGGTGTTAAGGGCACGGTGTCCATGCACAGGATCAGAACAAATTCTTCAACAAACGCCAGGTGTCTCAACTTCTACTGCAGCTTTGAATCCAATCTTGGACAAGTTCCACCCTATGGAGATTCCCCTTCAACTGATTGCGATCAAGCGGAGTCCCTGGCAAGTGCATAAGAACGCGCCAAGTCCCCTATTCACACTTGCAGTGAGCGTCATGGACTTAGTCTTCAACAGGAAATTGGATGGAATTGGCAAGAGAGCTTCGATGGTAAGATAGGACGTTTCTCCTTGCCAATTTGTATCATATGGCTTCGACCAAATTCGGGTGGATTGCATTCCTTTCCTTGATAGGACCGTGTTCATAAGCTCGAATACGATCTCGAGGAAAGAAGCAAACGCCGGATACCTGAGGAATCGCCATGAAACGCATCCGGATAAAAGGTCTCGTTAGTCTCATGAACCGAACACGTAAACAGCTGGTGAATGGGATTTCGGAATCGCAGATC
>MGNI01000222.1:23198-23520 GCA_001795115.1 Chloroflexi bacterium RBG_16_48_8
TGGAGTCCCATTGAGCGATTTGCCCGCCCCCACACGACGGGCGTACGAGTACCTCAAGCGCATCGACCTGGATCATCTTCCGATCCGCGGTAAACACGATGTGAAGCCTGTATCGAGCATCCGTATTTCCAACATCGTTTCCAGCTGCAAAATGATCCAAAGTGAGTTTGCGGAGTTGGCCAGGGCGCGGGTGGCTGACCGAATGGAGGATGAGAATCTGGAAAAGAGGCTTTCAGCCCTCCGCCAGTATATTTCAAAGCTTGCCGCAATGGTGGACGAATTCTGTGAGAAGGTTGGCGCTGCCCCCGATCGGCTGCCGGAC
>MGNI01000222.1:23563-38204 GCA_001795115.1 Chloroflexi bacterium RBG_16_48_8
TTCGATGACCATTTCCGTATGCTGACGAGAGTATGCCGCAAGGTACCTGATGGGCATATCGAGTTTTACAACCTCGCTGGGCTGTACCGGGTACAGTTCAAGAAAGATGTTCGTCATATTGTGATTAATGAAGCCTTCATTCGTGCACATCGTTCGAGCATCAAGGATCTGATGGCTGCTGTGGTTTCACCAACAGGCGGGGCGCCCAAGTCTCGCATCCGGCAGTATGCGGATACGGAAGAGTTCTCCGAAACTCTTCTGACCATTGAGATGATCGGTGTTCAACTGGAGGAGAGGACTCGCGGGGAAAGGTATGATCTGGAAGAGGTTTTCAAGCGGGTAAACGATCGTTACTTCCAGGGGCGGATGGAGAGACCGATCTTAACATGGAACAAGATCATCACACACACCAAGTTCGGCCATTATCTTCCAGCAACGGACACCTTAATGATCAGCATCGGGCTTGATTCACGAGATGTGCCGGCATATGTGATCGACCATGTGATGCACCACGAATTGCTGCATAAGAAGCTGGGAACGAGGGTGGTAAACGGCCGTAAGATCGCTCACACCCCTGAGTTTAGGGCAGTGGAGCAAAACTTCGAGCATTACCATGAGGCGCAGGCGTTTTTAGCCAAGTTATCCAGGGAATATCGGAACCACTGAGGTACAGATGGCGCTGGACCGCTGAAGCGCTGAAATCTCTGAAAGCGCTGAAAGAGGGGAACCGCAGATCACGCTAAATGGATTGAAACCACTGAAAGAACGGACCCACTGAAACACTGAAATAACTGAAAGCACTGAAAAAGATGAATGGGTTGAGCATGAGATCTTAATTATGAGTTCAGAGGGATCATCATTCTCAGCGCTCCAGCGGTTCAGGTTTTGATCTTTCGAGGGTTCAACAGATAATTAGGCATGGATAGAACAGCCTGAAGAATTCGTCGCATGATGTATGACAGTATAAGGAGCAAGCTATGGGGGAGATACAACCAGAATATGTGAAGGAAGAGTATCCCCACTTAGCCATTACTTCTCAGATCATCGCAGCGGCAAAAGAGGTTCACCGCGTTCTGGGACCTGGATATCAAGAGGTCATCTATCAACATACGTTGGTTTTGGAATTGCCTGTTTACGGATTGAGGTATGTCGATGAATCTCCGTATTCAGCGTTTCATAAATGCACCCGAAAACCATATGCAGACGACCCGCTTACTTCGCTTGCCCTGATGCAAATGTCCTTGGCAGACAGGTTTTACATTGTAAATTTGTTTGCGGATTGGCTGCGCTTGCATACTCTGGATGCGAGGCGCTATGATTCCGAGATCCAAGGAAGGGGTACAGCCTATGACTGCTAGAAGGTGCACAGTTGTTGTCCTTATCCTGATAGCTGTTATGGTTGCCTGCACGATAGGATCTCCTGCTCCCACTCCCAGACCATTAGCATCCCCATTGCCTTCAACAACGCCTTTGCCAACTCCACTTCCACTGCTCTTGCTAGCGTGGGATGGGATGCAGGTGACAAGCCTATGCCTTGATGTAAAACAGAATTTCCTCAATATGGACACGTTTCCGAATGAGCTTAGGCAGGCGAAGGCAAAGTCCAATTAAGCAGCCCGGGACTCGACCCGATTGATTTGAGAGTGAATGAGAAGTTCCCCCCACCCGAGACGGTAGGTTCTTCTCCGGAATCACCTGATAAGGCACCGTTTGAAGGTGTCTGGTATATGGCTGTCCTGGATGGTTTTCAAATCCTGTGGGGACCACAGGTTGTATTGCTGGCTATCGATTCCCCTGGTGATCTGACTGAATACACTGTGGATAGCCTCGATGGTATTAATGCTACGCATCAGCTATTGGATGATAAAGCTGAACTGGGCAAGGCGTTGTTGCCCAGTTTGCTCGGCATTTTGCGTGATCCAAACCAATCCCATCACACTATGGCATCAACTCTGGGATGGATATGCCAGGACGCCCAAGTCGTCGTACCTGCTCTCATTGCTGCACTACAAGACCCGGATGCGGGAACTCGTGCAAGTGCCGCAAACTCATTAGGGTGTTTCGAAGCCGAGGCGTCAGCGGCCGTGTCAGCGTTGGCCAGCGCACTCGGAGATGAGGATTGGTGGGTGCGTGAGAATGCAGCCTATTCGCTCGGACGCATTGGGCCTGCGGCTATATCCGCCGTCCCGGCATTGATACAGGCGTTGAACGATGAGGAGCTGCTCGTCATGGATCGGGCTGTAGAAGCCCTACGGACCATTACAGATGAGGATTTGGGAGACAATCCGGAAATAGAAGCTTTCAACAGTCACTTCAAGACAGAAAACCGCCCTCTTCTCCTTGACGCTCAGACATTGGAGGAGCTTCAAGCCCTCGTGTCAGAAAGGATAGATTATTGCAGCAACGAACGAAGGCACTCATCGATTGCATATCAAGCACCAGTATTCTTTATCGCGTCTCTGTGCCATGGATGTAACATCACAATTCCGATGGGGTAAATATGTACCAAAAATGGGGTGCACCGCCCATGGAGGTTAATGAAATGGATAGCTGATATAGAAATCATACGGGCTTATTATTGGGGATTAGGAATAATAATTTAAGCGTACAAAGTTATCCAATCGCTTATCCATGATTTGCATATTGTCCTAGCGCTAATTCAAATTTTGTATCAATTGTCGAATGTTGGATCTGCAACTGGTATGACGGCTGGAACCAATAAATCAGAGAACAGATTAAAGACGCTGAAAAAGTTGGATGGATTGAGCCTGGGATATTGGTTGTGAGTTCAGCGGGTTTATTGTCCTCAGTGGTGATGTTTTTGTCAATCAAAAACATGCTTCATGTCATTTGAAATTGAAAAGTGGACTCTTTGCAATTGAAAGCTGGACTCCTTTTCAATTGAAAATTGGACTCCCCTACTTGGTTCCCTCACTATCCTATGGAGGGAACCTTGGCACAACTTCACAAACGTTTTTTAGATAAGCAGGTCGCATTTCTCTTCCAGACGTATGCGCTAGGTCTGATGAGCAGGGAAGAAGTTCAAGAGGCGCTGGACATCAGTAGAGCGCGTTTCTTCGTTCTTTGGAAGGAGTATCGGAAAGACCCCGAAGCTTTCTCGATCTCCTACCAACGCACCACACCAAGGAAAATCTCACTGGAAGCAGAAGCATCCATCGAGAGGGAGCTGCTGCGTGAGAAGAGCCTCATCGAGGATCCTGAGATACCCATTTCCGGATACAACTACTCGGCCTTGCGCGACCGTCTTCGAAAACAGGGAGTCGGCGTCTCGGTCAACACCATCATCGATCGCGCCAAGAAGTTGGGTTGTCATAAGCCTCGCAGGAAGAAGGAAGCCCATGATCGTGAGGTCTTGGCCGCTTCAATCGGCGCCTTGATCCAGCATGATGGATCGACCCATCGTTGGACTCCCTTTGCCAAAGAAAAGTGGACCTTGATCACCTCCATCGATGACTATAGCCGTAAGATCCTGTTCGCCGATTTCTTCTCTGGGGAGACCACCTGGGCCCATATCCAGGCTACTCAGACCTTGATTGAGACATATGGCGTCCCTATACGCTACTATGTTGACTGCCTGCGGGTCTTTCGCTTTATTCAGGGCAGGGATAGCTTCTGGCGTAATCATGTGCTCCAAACCGACGATGTCGAGACCCAATGGGGCAAGATGATGAGCCTGTTGGGGGTAAAGGTCATATTCGCTCTATCTCCCCAGGCAAAAGGCAAAGTCGAGAGACCTTACCGCTGGATGCAGGATCGCATCATCCGAACTTGCGCTCTGGAAAACATCGCAGAGGCTGCAGAGGCAAGAGAGGTCTTGCATGAAGAACTCGACCGCTATAACAATCACCAGGTCCATTCTACAACCCAAGAAATCCCCCGCATTCGATTTGAGAAGGCGATCGATGAAGGGAACAGCCTTTTCCGGCCTTTCTCCATCCCTGAACCCTTTACTTCACCCGATGATGTCTTTTGCCTCCGCGAGAAGCGAATGATCAATGCCTATCGACGTATCTCCCTGTTCGGACACGATATTCAGGTACCAAATACTCCCTTGCGGGAGTACGTGGATATCCATATGGTCCCTAATCTGGAGAAGAATATCATGAATATCCGTATCTGGTGGAAAGAACGTATGGTTCATTCGCTCACACTTCCATTGGAGGGTTTCCGAGTCCACATTTGAAGTGAATGAGAGTCTACTTTTCAGCTGCTCCTAACATCTACTCAGATTCATTAAACGATTCTGGGGGCGTTGACTGGATGTGAAGATAGTATTTGTACTTGAAGTATGATTGAGCTTTATTGGGGCGGATCGAAATCCGAGAGGATATTACACGAAGGGCAAATCATTTCGGCGGCGACTGCCAGCCTGGCTTGGGTCCTGGGTAGCATTTCCTAACCGTAGGCTGACGGGAAGTGCAGCGAGAATGTACACCTGCGGCGATCGGTAATGACCCCTTCGCTTTCTGCCAGGTTGGCCCTTTGCTGGGGCATCTCCGTGGGCGGGATCGCTAAAATCCTCGCTCATCGGTCCAGCATATCCCAGTTGTGGCGGTAGCGAGCTCGGTATTGGCGCAGTACTCCCACCTAAGTTCGGGCGAGGGATGGTGGGAGGAGGCAGACCACACTGGTAGCAGATTATTCCCCCTGCCGGCTTGCTTAAGGCAATGGCGTAAAGACGAGCTGCACGAGCAGGAGCTGATCGGTGTGTTTCCCGTAGAGTTTGAAGGTATCCTCGCGGACGTTGCGTACACCGGGCGCGCTGGAGTAGCTCTCGTCAGCTAACTGCAGCTTATATTGTGACACTTCATCAGCCCATTCAGCTCCGGGATCAAGGCTGCTTGTGAGATAAGCTGGGAAGACTTCTGCAAGGATGGACAGGCTACCTCCAGCCAACGAGCAGCAATCCCATGAGCTTTGGGCTATCCCCTCTACGTAAAGCCACTCGCCTAGGCCAGCACCCCAGCTGTCGCCTGCTCCATTCTCCGGATCGCAGCTCCCAGCATAGATCTGGATATTGAATCCAGGAGGACCTTCCTTATCAGTGTTCGCATCGTCGACGTGTAATGAGCGCTGTAGGCCTTCTTGACCAGCAGGTGCAGCCGGGCTGAAGAGATACTGGAAGCATCGGATAGTGAGCGGAGCCGATCAAGCTACGCACTTCCTGTTCAATGAGCTTGGCAAGCCTCAAAGGATCCTGGACCTGGTTGATGGCCGTTTGCAAATTCCCCTGCAATCCCCAGTCTGTGAGCGGGGAATCGATCGCTGCCTGTCGTTCGTTGACTGCCTGTATCAGGGCTGCCAGCGCGCTCGCATATTCGGCGCCAGGGGCTTGGAGCTCAACTGTGCTGGTGGGGATGATGACCGGCTCAGGAGCAATCGGAGACACATCAGATGATGCAGCAGATGTAGCCCTTCTGGGCTGGCTGAAGACAATCTCCAATGCCAGACCGAGGTGGTCGGAGGGGGTCTGTGAATGGAAGTTACAGGCCTCGCTTGTGCTGACCTTACGGCAGGTGCGCAACGGCATGTCGTCTCGGCTGACTAAGTACTGGAGCTGCGTACCTTCCCCTTCGGGCACCAGCTCGAAGCTCCCCTCAAAGCCTGGTTCGGAGACTTCAAAGTCATCACCATCACGCCGAAAAATTGTAGTGTTAGAGAGCACAAAGCTCCAGGACTGGAACAATGTCTTGAGTCTCTCAACTTGCCGCAGGTCCTGTGAATCAGTCAAAGCCTCAATTTTGAAGGAGCGGTCGGCTGGGGCAGTCTTCTGGGATAACCACTGTGCCAGGTCGCCGGTGATGGTGCCTAGTTCGTCAGGCGGATCTTTAAAACAGTAGGACTGATCCGACGGAGTATGAGGGACGGGATACAGTGAGAAGATATCCTAGGGTCCAGGTTTCCCTTCCATACCAGGAGAAGGTATAGTCGTATAGGCGGGGTTGGTGTCCTCATCTGAGGCAAGCACGTTTCCCTGGGGACCCCAGAATTAGGTCAAGTATGCATCGTACTGCTTCATGAGGTCCTCAACTTTCACTTTGTAGGATGTGCCTACGTTCATATAGCCAGGCTCAAGTACTGAGGGTGTGGTCTGAGGGTCAGGGGTGAGGGTAGGAATCCAGAGGTCGATCAAGTCCGCGGTGCTGGCAAGCTCTTTGCACAGTTAAGTGTACTCATCGTTGGTCGATTGCCCGTCGATGTTGAGATCTCCTAGCAGGATCACTGGATGTTCCACAGGTCCGGCTGAGGGCCGATCATCCGAGGTCACGGCAATGATGAACCCCTGCAATTCTCGCAACTGCTTGGCACGGGTATCGGGCTCGTCTTCGTCGGATTGTATGTGAGTGTTATACAGGTGGATGTAGTCCTGCGGCGTGGTGCCCACCTGAATGCAGGCGTATAAGGTGCCCTTATTGGCAGCACAGTCAGAGCCGGAGCAATCGTCGAATACCTCCTGCAGGGCAAGAATGTGGTAATCAGAAAGCATCTCTTGAATGCAAGGGAGACGGGATTCAAGGTGCTCACTGTACGAGGGCAGCAGGTAGGTATTTTGGGTGAGGATGCGGATGGAAAAAGAGTCCCTCTGGGGATTGGTCTCAACTTCGACATCGGAGGCATCGGTCTCAACATTAACATCATCAGGAATGATCGTCGGGCTCTTGCAGGAAGTCAGCAGAATGAGGATAACGGAGATAAGCAGCAGCTGGTAGATGATGTGAATGGACCGCACTTGTATTGCTCCAAGGGTGACCCGACCCAAGACCTACCTTACATCGTTGCTAGCTGAAATAAACAGCCATGACCGAGCACAGTTATCGTAATCTATACAACGGGGGCGATTTTATATCTGAACGACTTCAGGTCGCAAGTAGGATAGATTACCTTGGGAATTGAGATGTCTGATCGAACGTCTGGCCACTATCTCATCTTATATATGATCTATTCAGGTGTAATCTCTCTGTAATCCTGCCTCAGACCGACTCCCGCCAAAAACGTTGCGCGTCTACCTGTTTGCCGTAACCCAGGCGATAGTCTAATTTACACCAGAGGGGATTCAAGGCCGGCAGGTGCGAGATCGCCATGCGCGGGATATTGTGGACCCAGTGGGGACCCTTGGTGAAGGGGCAAGCACGGATGCAGACTGCGCAGTTGGTGGCGAAGCTCTTGGCTCGGTAGCGGACACAGGACTCGTTGTCCAGGTGCCATTTGAATACCCCAGGATGGTTGTAAGCGCCTGGCACTTCCCAGGTTGGCCCTCCGGTAGGAATCGATCGGGCTGGACAGTGCCTGGTACATTTATCACACTCTTCGCAGAACTCTTTTGCGCCGAAACGAATGGGATGATCCTGCACGAGCGGTAGGTCGGTGATGACCTTGCAGATACGCAGGCTGGGGCCGAACTCGGGATGGATCAGCTTTCCGTTCCTGCCTTGTTCACCCAAGCCGGCGTCGATGGCGATGGGGATATTGAATCCCAATCCGTTCAAGGACGGGATGGCATGGTACCCCAGGCTGCGTAAAAACTCGGCCATGGCTGTCACCTGGTAAGCCATACGGCTGTAGGTCCGATGGGTCTCGGCTGTCCCGGTTGGCGAGGGAGTATACGCGATGACCTCCGGATTCATCCAGTTAGCCATCACGATCACCCAGCGCATTTTCTCTGGGATTTGGAGTTCACCTTCGGTTTCGATGGGTGCATCTTGTTCCCTGAAGACGATTTCCTTATGGGATCCATCCTCCCAGAAAGCATGTGAGAAGATCCATCGGTGATCCAGCGGCGCGATTCCAACCCGGTCGGCGCCGAAGAAGAGCGCAGCGCGCTTAACGATCCTGGTAGCCTTCTCCGGAGATCCTTCCCAAGGCTCGAGGCCAGGCAGCAGCTTCGCCCCCAAAGAAGTCCAGGAGGTCAAGCCCCGGTTGGAATGGTTCATGGCAGTCCCATTTCTGGTTGCGATCACGCCAGCCGAGGCGAAGAGGGCATAGTCCACCTGGCTGTATCCGGAACGACCGGATTGGGCGCGGTTAGCCCTCACATCCAATAAGCCATTCAAAGCCTCCTGGATTTTTTCATATGCGTGGCGTCGTCCAACGGTGAGGTTGGTGCGCTGGTCGAAGCGCTTGTAGATGGAATCATCCACCACATATGGTTCTTCACCCTCAGGGATTGGTTTGATGTAATGTTTAACCCAACGGCTCATTCTGCACTCTCCATGAGATGAGAACCGGTCCGCATGTCTCCATTCGTCTCGCTTGCTTAATTAGGAGATATCGCGGGACATACCTCTCGGAGTTTCTTGAATATCGGGACATTTTACCTCTCAATGCTTCAAGGTTCCAAATGAGTTGCGCACAAAAGTCTTATTGAATCCCTATCCTGAAACGATGAAATTGGTTATGGAAAGGGTATGAACTGAGATGGGTTATGAGGATCCTTTGAGGTAGGTATTGAAGAACTCGATGGTACGCTGCAGGGCTACGCTGAAGCTATTGGAAAGGTTGTGATTGTCACTTGGGTCGAGGTAGAGCTAGACGGCTTTTCCAGCATCCAGAATCTGCTGATAGTTGATCTCGAAGTTGATCACCGGCATACATGTGTCATCATCACAGCCAGCAGAATCGTTTTTAACCAGCGTGTTCGCATTACCTCTCAAGTACATGCATTTTATTGAGTGGGATGTTTTTTCCGGACTGAGTACGATGAGTGAGAGCACCAGAGTAAAGCAATAAAGAGATTATTTAGATGTCACAGTTTAGAAATATCTAATCACACATCCGGCATAAGTTCCCATTCTGGTTTAAACCTATTGAAGATGATTTCTAAGCCTGCATTGTGAAGTTGATTGCTTTGAGACGGGAATTTGCAACCGAGGACTTATGTCTATTTTGGGGTTAAATATGAGGATAGGAATCAACGGTTTTGGACTTTGCTTGATAAACAGATTAAACTCTTTCAAAACTGCTTATTCAATGTGTTTTCATGGAAAGCCTCAAGCGGCTTCTTTCAAGGGCTAGGCGGATCCAAAGGCATTTCTTTCACTAAGCGAAATGGGAATAATGATGATTTATTGGCGTAAATGCTGGGACATGCTTCAAATAGGATTATCGAGTGTTTTGGTTGGATCTTGCAGTTCACCTCCCAAGACCTCTCCAACAGTCACAAACACTCCCATCCCTGTCACTATTACGCCTGCACCTTCATCTGCCCCAATAACAACTGTCCCTCTTGTTCCAGCGGAATTGACCCCTACAACCGAAATCGCGAGATCGTTCCATCCGATGCCCTTGCCTGAAGTCTTGCAGTACCGGGCGTTCTCGATCGTACCAGGGTGCACAGGATGGGAAGGATATGGTTTGTTGTTGCGGGAGAGGATGGAGATGAGCTTTGGGTACTCGACTCCGATGAATATAATGAGCAGTAGGCGTTTACCGATTTGGGGCAACGAGATGCCCAAGAGTGATAATTGTACTAAATGCATATAGACAAGGCTCTATGCCTGGCGGGAAGGGATTGTACGGCGCGATCCGTGAGAAGAAACCACCTAAGTTGAAGTTTCCTTATCACCCATGGGCCCCAGTAAGTGGGCAAGCATGGAAATTCAAACTTTCAGGAGTGAGTACCATGACAAATGACTGGAACGAAGTGCGTCATAACCTCGATAATTCCACGAATTTTTCCTCCATCTACAACTCCCCGTATTATACGGATGCGGCCTACGATAAATTCACCGAGGGAGAGTATCAAAGACGCTACACCCATGCACGGAGGATTATGGAAAGGGATGGGTTGGGCGCATTGATCTTGACTGGAGGACCGAATATTTTATGTCATGCAGATGCTGTGACCTGGGCTACAGGTCTGATTGATGCCCGTGGGATGTGCCAATACGCGGTTTTTCCCAAGGAAGGTGAGCCGACCCTGATCTATCCTCATTCAGGGAGCCATATCGAGGCTGCGCGCCGGATGGTCAGTATCCGTGATGTGCGAAGTTCGGAAGGTGGGCAGTACGGGAAAGTGATCGCGGTGCGTCTGAAAGAACTTGGTTTGGAGGAGGGTCGCATTGGAATCACCCAGGCTGATCGTCATGGACCTGAGTTCATGGGCATCAAGGTTTACCAGGATCTTGAGAAGCTTCTTCCGAAAGCAAGGTTCGAATTCCTACCCCATCTTTTGCATGAGCTCACCGCCATCAAAAGCGAGGAGGAAATCGAGGCCATGGCGAAAGCAGGTGCGCTTTGTGTTCTGGCATTGGAAGCATTGATTTCGGTTGCTAAACCTGGAATCCGTGAATACCAGCTTGCTGCAGCTGGCTCACATGCCATTTTGAATGGGGGTGGACGAGTGCACTTGATGATGATCGGATCAACTTCCATGAATGATCCGAAGATGGTTTTCCCCAATCCCTTTCCTTCCTCTCGAGCGCTCCAGGAAGGTGACATTATCCTAAACGAGATCGTTGCTCATTTTAAGGGATGTTATGCCAAGATCGGACATCCCGTCACGGTGGGTCCACCCACAGATGAAGTTGCTACCTTCTACAAGGAAGTTGTCTTGGGAGGCTACCGGGCGCTCGAAGCACAATTATTGCCCGGGAATACACTGGAGGATGTACGCAAGGCGGGGAGCTATTTCCGTGAGAAAGGCGCCCAATCACGCCCAATCATGGTTCATGGGATCGAACTTCTCACCTCGCTGCCCTTTATCAATACAGACCGCATTCGGGCTCTCCCTGGAGACGAAATCATCCAACCAGGCAACACCTACTCCATAGAGATAACACCCATTAACCCAGAAGGGACCTTTGGGATGTTCCTGGCTCGAACATACGTCATCACACAAGAGGGATATCGTGATCTGATTTCTTATCCCCTTGACGAACTCGTCGTCGCTGACATTTAGAAAGGATCAAGGAGTAAAGGACATGGCTAATGATTGGAATGAGGTCCGCTATGACCTCGATAAATCCCCTAATTTTATTGAGATCTGCAATTCACCTTGGTATTCGGATGCCGATTACGAGAAGTTCTCTCTTGCTGAATTCCAGCGGCGCCATAAGCACGCCCAGCAGATCATGGATAGAGATGGTTTGGATGCATTGATTCTCACGGGCGGGTTGAACATCTATAGTTTTGGTGGTGCGGTAACCTGGGCCACAGGTCTAATCGACCAACGAGGATTGTGCCAATATGTCGTCCTACCCAAGGAAGGGGAGCCAATGTTGATCTACCCGCACGCTGGATGTCATATCGAAGCAGCCCGGCAAATGGTCGGCATCCGTGATGTGCGTGGGGATCAAGGGGGCGAATACGCGAAGGTAATTTCGGATTATCTGAAGGATCATGGTGTTGAGGAAGGGCGAATCGGGATTACGGCTATTGATCGTATCGGTCCCGAATACATGGGAGTGAAAGCGTACCAGGATCTGGTCGAGCTTCTTCCAAAGGCGAGCTTAGAGTTCCTTCCGAATCTGCTGCATGAGCTAACCGCGATCAAGAGCGAGGAGGAGATCGACGCCATGACCAAGGCAGGGGAGCTTGTAATCCAGGCTTTGGAAGCCCTTGTAGCTGCTGCGCGGCCAGGTATCCACGAATACCAACTCGAAGCTGCTGGAACGCATGCCATTTTGAACAGTGGGGGGAACGTTCATCTCATGATGATCGGTACGACTTCTATGAAGGATCCAAGAGGCGTTTATCCCAACCCCTTCCCTTCGCAAAGGGTTTTGCAGGAGGGCGATATCATTCTGAACGAGATGGTCGCCACTTATAAAGGTTACTCAGCCAAGATTGGTCACCCCATCACTGTGGGACCTCCCACGGAAGAAGTAAAGACCTTCTTTAAGGAGGTCGTATTGGGAGGGTTTCAGGCTCTTGAATCGCAGCTTATGCCCGGAAAAACACTGGAGGATGTACGTAAAGCGGCAAGCTTTTTCCGTAGACAAGGAGCCCAGTCCCTTCCGATTATTATGCATGGTTTGGATTTGATTACCGCGATGCCTTTTATCTATGTCGATCGTGTTGTGGCTTTACCGGGGGATGAGAACATCCTGCCCGGGAAAGCCTATGCCATTGAGATTTCACCTGTTGACTCTGAAGGTCTTCTGGCGATGTTTATGGCTCGCACCTATGTTATGACGGAGGAGGGGAAGCGTAATTTGACGCCCTTCCCGATGGAGGAAATCCTTGTCGCGAGTGGGTAGATGAGATTTATACCTTTGGGAACCTACACATAGGAAGATCCTGAGTGATCTTATCAGAGTCAAAAGAGCATGGTTTGCCAGCAGATCGATGATGCAGGCCATGACAAGATCCAATCTATTTAAAGGACCGAAAAAAAGGAGACATAAAAATGGAGGGTCGTGATTACGGGCTTACGGAAGACCAAATCGGAATGCGAGGTTTATGCCGGAAATTTGTTGATGAAGTCGTCATTCCTTTCGTAAAAGAAAATCATGAGCGGGAGTGGTATGCCCCACCGGAAGAGCGCTGGCCGAAAGAGCTGATGTATGAAGTGGATAAGCTGGGAATTCGAGCGCTGGGCGTGCCTGAGAAATATGGGGGCATGAGCGTCGATACCTTAACGATGGCGATCATTATTGAAGAGCTGGGGCGTGGGAATCCCGGATTCACCAACACCCTGACTCAAGGCATCAAGCTCTCAGCCCTGCTTGCTCGGATTTCTCCCGAACACTTACAGGACAAATGGTTCCCTGAATACTTGCAGGATCCAACCTTCCTCATGGCGAATTGTATGACAGAATCTCAAGGAGCCTCCGATCGGGCGCTACCGTACAACGTGCCTGAAGCCAGTTTGTGAACGAGAGCCACGTATGAGGATGGGTCTTGGATTCTCAACGGACGGAAACAGTTCATCAGCAATGGCTATAACGCCAGGCTATATGTGGTTTATGCCAACACCAACCCTGATGTGGGAATTGTGGAAGGAACAAGTTGCTTTGTGGTACCAAGAGATACGCCGGGGTTTAAGATCGAGACGGTGAATGAGAAGATGGAACGGCGTTACATTATCAATGGCGAGGTCCTCTTCGATAACTGCCGTCTACCGGAGGATCATCTGCTGATCCGGGATGACGCCTATCTGAAGATCAGAACCTACAGTGTTGCTGGCAATACTGCTGAGGCTGCTCAAGCTTTGGGTGTCGCTCAGGGGGCATTTGACAAGACTGTATTGTACGTTCAAGAACATTTCCAGGGTGGGAGACGGATCATTCAGCACCAAGTTATCGCGGCTCGATTGGCGAATATGGCCACAAGGTTGGAGGCAGCGCGAGCCTTTCTCTACTACACAGGGCGAGCAATAGACGCAGGTGCCTCTGATGCAGGGAAATTATTGCACATGTTGAAAATACATTGCGTGGAAAGCGCCTTTGAAGTCTGTAAGGATGCAGTGGAGATACATGGTGGTAGCGGCGTTATGACAGAGTTGGGCATTGAAAAACATTTCCGCGATGCAACCATTGCCTTGCATACTGATGGCACGACGGACATCCATCGCTTTAGAATTGTCAACGCAATGTTTCCAGATACAGTGGGCGCTTATGCAGGTCCTCTTTAAAATAAAATACCTGGGCAATCCAGAGATCAATGGATCTTAGGCCTAACTTACAGGAACAGAAGTATGTAATTCAGACGCCCTCAATAGGGCGTTTGAACATTAACCAGGGAGAGAAATCCATTCAACAAAGCAGAGGATGAATGCATTTGAAGAAAAGCCGGGAATTTGCTAGATGAGTGTGTATTTGGAGGTTGATATTGAAGAGGAATGTTTTCTACATATAATGAGTGATTTTTGGAATAGAATCGACTCTTTTCCCGGTGTTAGATAAGAGGGGTTATCCGCAGTAATTCATCCTGTTTGAGGTACGCCTCGATCCTGTGTTTGCTCCTCGAATTATCTCCTTTGAATTGAAATTGTACTTAATCACATTGTAATTATTCCTCAAGGGTTTTGTAACCTCTCTCCTCTAAGGTAGGGATGTGGCAGGTTAAGGCGATTTAACCAAAGGAGGTACGGATGAGGAAGATATTGAGTGGAATACTTTTGATGGTTGTTTTGAGTGTGTTGACGGTTTCTGCAGTTTTTGCCGATGCCCCCGAAAAGACGGATGGTTTTGTCTGCCCCGTCCTTGGTGGGCAGGCAGGTGCGGATCGTGGGAATTCCGATCCCGAGAAAATTCAAGAAATCGATGGGGGTGATTACACCGTCGCCAATCCTGATGTCAGTGTTTCTGAACATGCGACCAATGATGAAGGAGATGGTTCGCCGGGTGGGGATCATGCTAGCTCTGGCGATCCAGGCTATACGGCAATCTGGGACAAAGATTAGGATCGCGTGTATATATCCTGCCACTCAAGTGCAGCCACCTTCAGGTGGCCGCATTTTTTCCTGAGCAAAGGATGTGTGAGGGCTGATCCATCTGAATTCTAGATGACTCAGAGGAGAGGCCCACCGCAAAATTCTTCGTTCTCATTCATCCTGCTGAAGTTCTTGCCAAACAGCGTTATCGATGCGCGTCAGACCGTTCTCTGTGCCCATCCAAAAGTTCCCCAGCGACTCCTGAAGCATGGTCTTGATTTCCCAGCCTGAAAGGCCATCCTTAGG
>MGNI01000222.1:38218-39533 GCA_001795115.1 Chloroflexi bacterium RBG_16_48_8
ATGGGCGACTCCATCGTATTCGGAGCCTACCCAAAGGGCGCCAGCTTTATCTAGGTAGATAGACCGCACCTTGGGACCCGCCAACCCATCCTCCACAGTGAGTGTCTTGAAATGGACGTCGTTGGATATACTAGCGCCTCCCAGAGAGGCGAAGCCTGTACCGATCCAGATGTTTCCCTCTGGATCCTCCAGGATGGCGTTGACCATAGGGTGGGCTAAGCCATCCTCCACGCCGAATTCCCGCCAGCGCGTACCATCATACATGGCTAACCCGCCTGCAGTGGTGTAGCCATTGCCGATCCAAAGACGCCCTCGGCTGTCCAGGTAAAGGGCGGAGATGGCAACACCCTCCATCGGATACCCATCTGGCGCTACTTGAAATGCTCCATCCGTGAATCGGGTGAGCCCTCCTGCTGTTCCCACCCAGAGCTCGCTTTCCATGCCATAGACCAGGGCTAAAACCTGATTTTCCGGCAGCCCATCGGAATGGGTGAAGGTCTGCCAGGCTTCTCCTTCTAGGCGGGTTAGGCCGTCCAGGTGCCCGATCCATAAGACCTCCTCCGTAGGGCGCACCAACAAGGAGGTCACATAGTCCAAATCCCCGCCAGGCTCGATCTCACGGAGGTGGTCGCCAGTCTCAAGATCGAGCACCTCCAGGCCATCCCGACCTCCAACCCATAGCTCCCCCCGATACTCCGCCATGGCCATCACGTCCTGTGGGGGACGGATAATCATCCAGCCAAGGGGAGGCTCGGAATGCGGCCAGAGGAGCAGCGCCAGCAATCCGAGTGCAATGACGAGGCTGATGCCTATCAGGAATTGCAAGGCAGATTTCCACCAAGGGTTCCCCATACCTGAATTTCCCCTTAACGCGCTTGATCCAGGAGCCGCCCCATCTTCATCTCTAACAGGCAGTCCCCCGCAATCTGCGCTGCCTCATCCATGTCGTGGGTCACATAGATCATTGTGATCCCCTCCCGCGAAACCATCTCTTTCACCAGGTTCAGCAGGCTGGCTTTGAGGGCTGGATCGACATTCGTCAAGGGCTCATCCATCAGCAGGATCTTGGGTTTGGGAGCCAGGGTACGAGCCAGGGCTACGCGTCGGGCCTGCCCTCCGGAAAGCTGCGAAGGATAGCGGCCCTCCAATCCCTGCAACTCCGTCCGTTCCAGCAATCCCTCCAGGCGTTCTCTGGATTCCAGCTTTGGAAGCCCTTTCAGGCCGAAGAGGATGTTCTGCGCTACGGTCATATGAGGCCAAAGGGCAGGGCTTTGGAACACGAATCCGACCCCTCGTTCATGCGGTGCGACCAGAG
>MGNI01000222.1:39574-42234 GCA_001795115.1 Chloroflexi bacterium RBG_16_48_8
CCTGCATCGGGCATTTCCAGCCCTGCGATCAGGCGAAGCAGGGTCGTCTTACCGCTGCCGGAGGGACCGTAGATGGCAAGGGAGTCGCCGACTTGCATATCGAAGGTTACATGGTCGACGGCGCGCACCACACCAAAACCTTTCACCAAGTCCTGGACAGCAATCATGGGGCGCGCCTCGCGGAAAGCAGGAACCATCCCGCCAGCGCACAGGCTGCCATTGATCCGAAGAGCAGAACAGCCACTGTCATCGTCAATCCCAGGCCAGCTACGGTATTCGAGGCACCATAATGCAGGAAGTTGAAAATACGCATGGTCAAGGTGGCCTGGCCGGGCGGCGCCACCAGCAGGGCGGCTCCCAGTTCACCGGTGGTGAGTACGAACAAGATCCCCGCCGTGCCCAACATGCCCGGGATGAGGAGAGGGAGACGGATCTGGAGCCAGGACTGCAGCGCATTCTTCTGTAGAAGGCGGGCAGCATCCAGCAGAATCGGGTCGATCCGACGCAGTTGGGTGAATAAGAGGATGGCAGCCAGCGGTGTGAAACGAGCGATGGCGGCAAAGACCGGCATAAAAAAGCTAGTGTAGATATTTTGGGTTGAGGCGTGGTTCCAGATGTTGATCAGACCGATGCCGATTAAGGGTGAAGGGATCGCCAAGGGTAGGGTTACCAATCCCCACCAGATAGAGCGTTTATCGAGCAGCTTCTGGGCGATGGGAAGCGCGATGGGTAGGGCGATCAGAATAGTGAATAGTGCGATCCAACAGGTGGAAATGATTTCTGCATGGGCGGCCTGGACTGTGGAGATGATGTTTTCTAATGGACCAGCAAGTAAGGCCTGGCTTATGAGTGGGACCAGTATCTGAGACAGGAGAAGGATCATGGCGATAGACTGCAATATCCGGAATCCGTTCGACCATCGGGGTGGCGTCTCCCACAAGCGGCTTTTCCAGGGTGGTTGCATAGGGGTGTTGCGTAAAGCCCTTTGAGAGAAAGAGATGGTGGCCAGGGTGATGAGTAGTAAGGGCAATGCCAGGAGAAAAGCCCGAGTAGGCTGGTTGCTGGAGCTGAACTCGGCGAAGATCTCCAGGCTGTAGGTGCTCACCTGGAAGAGGGAGGGTACACTATAATCGATCAAGCTGAGCAAAAATACAAAGGATCCTCCAGCCAGGATGATCGGAACCGCCAGAGGTAAGGTGATTTTCAGGAAGCCATCCAGATCCGGCCGTTGCATTCGTGCCGCTTCGACCAACCCAGGATCGATGGACTCAAACCCGATCAGGGTTACCCCAATAGCCAGTGGAGCCAGAGCCATCATCTGCACCCACCAACTCGCCACCCACCCTCGCAGCATGATGGATGGGAACCCCCAGGAAGCCAGCAGTGTGCTTATCTCGAGAATGAATGATGACCAACCCAGGGCGTGAAGGTAGGGAGGTATAGGGGTGAGCACGAAGAGAAACCAGCGCAAGAAGGAAGCTGGACCTCGGCGCCAACGCCAGAGCGCCGTCCCGGCCAAGATACTCAGCAGGATCCCACCCACCGCAACAGCCAGAGCCAACCCGATGCTGCGCAGGAGCAGAGTCAGTCTACGTCCTTGGGGCAGAAGGAGCGTCATCCAGTCGCTCCCACCAACCAGAATGGAATCCCCAAAATCTAAAAGGAGTGCCAGCATTGGACCCAGAACCAATAGCAGGAAGGGCAAGTAAGCAATTCCTCGGAGAAGACTCTTGAGAACTGGAGTTGCTTTGATGGAAAGATGAGAACTAAAGCTGGCGGGCATTGGGCTTACCGTATGAAGATGGTAGTCAACTCGGATTTGACCCTCTCATATTGCTGGTATACTTCGGTCAAGGTTACGTCCATCCCCTGGATAGAGACAGTTTCCAAGCAGGTCTGCTTTATATCCAGAGGTCGCAGAGCGATGTGGCTCCAGCCGGAGCGGATCATAGCCTCCTCCACCTCTTTACTGAGAAGATAATCGATCAAAGCCCGTCCCTCTTCAGGGTGGGGGGAACCCGCGATCAAGCCAAGGGTGTTTGGGATGATCAGGGTGCCGATGGAGCCCTCCCCTTGATCCGGAAGAACGATGCTCACCGGTGCCCCATTGGCAATGGCTCCGCAGGCATCATCGGTATCGGTCAGACCGAAGGCCAGCTGGCCGCTGGCGACCAGATCCCGAACCACTGAATTTCCATCTACCACCTGTACCCCGCGTTGCTGCAGTGCCTCGAAGTAAGCTTTTCCATTCTCAGGACCCAGCAGGGCATATAAGGCGGCGGCGTGGGTGGATGCGGTTCCGAAGAGAGGATAAGCGATGCCTATCTGTGAGGATGGCCATTTCGGGTCTAATAGATCATTGATCGAGGTGGGTATCTCTTCCTTTGGGACCAGGTCTGTATTGACGATGATCACACGCGCTCTGCCAGCTACACCGGTCCAGTAACCTTCCGGATCCAAGTACTGTGGTGGGATTTCGGCCCGGTTGGGAGAGAGGTAGGGTGTAAGAACCCCCTCTTCTTTCAACAAGATCATCTGGGCGAATTCTCCGCTCCAGAAGACGTCAGCTTGTGGGTGATCCTTCTCGGCGATCAGGCGGTTCACCAGGCCGGTGGTCTTGGCCGCTTCAACATCATAGACAGGTAGAACATGGATGCCCG
>MGNI01000222.1:42242-42974 GCA_001795115.1 Chloroflexi bacterium RBG_16_48_8
TCGAATTGCGTCAGGATAGGCTCCGAGAAAACCTGGTCGACGGAAGTGTAAATGACCACTTCCCGTGCGGTCTGAGAAGGTTTGCAGGAAATAAGCAGAAATCCAAAGATCGAGATCCACAACAATGTCAGTCCAGGATTTTTTAATTGCCTCAAGGATGTACCTCACAAAAAATAAATTGGATCCTTACGGCATCGAGCCGAAAGTCCAACATCCACTCAGGGTGGTGAGAGGGTAATCAGAATGTCCTCGCCCGATAGATAGACATCATAGTTATCATAGAGCGTACTCCCGTAGCAGTCCAGTACCAGGATGTCTACCGATTTCCACGACTCGACATAGGCTGTGAAAGTGTCTCCGACGTAAAGGAATTCATCCTCACCTAGCAAGTCTTCCGAAAATTCGAGGGCATTGGAAGGAGTGATGTTCATCAGACAGACCTCCAACCCGGATGCGTTTGCAAATGTGATAGACGTCTTATCTCCCAAGATCGAATCAAGGAAAGGAATGTCTGTATTCCCCTCCAGAAGTCGGTCCAAAATGGGCAGATCGATCCCGCTGGAGGAGAAATCGAAAGAAGCGTTCTTGAGGACATCCCATACAAGCAGGCTGCCAACACCACAGCACAATAGGAGAGCTACTACCACGATGATCGCGATCACGCACCCTGTTCTTCTTTTCTTGGGTGGAGCTTGTGGCGGGGGTGCGGCAACCGGATGGGCAGCAGGTGGC
>MGNI01000222.1:43058-44028 GCA_001795115.1 Chloroflexi bacterium RBG_16_48_8
GGCGGTGACTTCATGTGAGGCGGTGGTTCCGCTGCTGGAGGGGGCGGGGTACTCTCAGGAACAGCGGTCGGTGGCGTAGGTGGTTCCGCGATAGGAAGCTTAATAGCTGGAGGTTCAGGGATGGATTCTTGCGATACGGGATGCCCACATTCCCCACAAAATCGAAAGGAAGGATCTAAATCCGCTCCACAACGAGTGCACTTCAAATCGGACGAGGGTCCAATTGCTGGTGGAGTGACAGGCTGCCCGCATTCGCCGCAGAATTTGGCATCGGTTTCCAAGAGTGCGTCACAGTTTGTACAATTCATCATCCACTCTTCAATCTAGGTGATTGGCCGGAAGTAATTTGACAAACAGCGAACGTAAAACCTGGCCAATCACTTAAGCAAACCGCCATTCAGGCAACCCATTTTATCAAAATACTTTCGGCGATTTGCCTAGAACTTTTTACCGCACTGGACGCAGAACTTCATTCGGCGCGGCTGTTCGTGTCCACATTGGGTGCAGAATTTATTGGTTTTTTGCTCGTCTTGGCGGGAAGCTGGGAGCTCAGCCTGGCAGAATTTGCATTGGGTATGATTTCCAACATCCAGCCTGGAGCAAGTAGGACATTGAAGGATCGGCTCGGGGAAGAAATCAGGTGGCTTCCAAGGTTCAGCGATAGGCTCGGGAGGAGTGCCATCCATGGCCACGAGGAAGTCGATGATCTTTTCATCTAGCTCTTCCGCCTTCTCTGGATCGTTGGTATCCATGAGAGTTTCAATGGGGGGAGGCTCATCAGAAGGATGCCATTGGTCCGAGTCGAAGAAGTACCACCTCCCGGAGCGTAGTCCTGTAGTCCAGAAATGGTTCTCCCGATCCATCAGAAAAACCTGTGACGCCAGCCCGTGTGCAGTGATGGTGCTGATCTCACTTCGCTCGTAGGTGTCAGCAATTCCTTTGATCATGTTGGTGATGAACGCATGGACGC
>MGNI01000222.1:44057-48322 GCA_001795115.1 Chloroflexi bacterium RBG_16_48_8
CTAGCAGTCGTACTTATTTCTGAAATCGTTGGAGCCCATATCGCCATGGAAGCCAGCCCTTCCAAAGTGACAGGCGCTGAATCGGCAACCTCCCAGCGTTCAGATGAAAATCGGTACCATTTCTGGTCTCCCGGCGTGGTTGTCCAATAGGAACCGGCCGTATCTCTGAACATGAAATGGGTGAGGGTATCCGAGAGCTGCTCCATCGTGATGACACCGGCTGCTATTTCACTTGCCACAGCTTCAGCCATCGATTGAACATCCTCTGAGGTGTATTTTTTCAATTCATCCAAGATAACTTCCTCCGTTCAAAGTTGTACTGGACCAATCTCTTCCCTTAGGATCATCAACGACATTCCTGGGATGGAGACCGGCAGGAAACCTGTTGGATCAGCCTTGCGAGGGCAGGCGAGAGAAAGCCAAGCGGCGCAAGTAGCCTGCATGGGACTCGCTGTTCAAACACAGGTCAAGGCTGTGCTGAGCAAGTTCGATCTTAGCCCGTGCATCCTCTAGTTGCAGGTCAATGTTGGATAATTGGGATTGCACACGACTCATTAACCCCCGGATGGCTTCCAGCTTGTTGACGCCATCGATCATCCCCGAGGTCATGGTCAGAACACTCATGGTGTCGCCGAATAGATTGGCCGCAGGTGAAGCCCAGTTGGTGTCCACCCCTCGCAGCACGGCCTGGTAAACCGGCCCATTGGGATTCAGGCCACGACCCAGGATTTCCATCTTTTGTTGAATGACCGCATCTTTGATTACTTGTTTGATGATCTCATTTCGCGCCTTATCCCGAGGCCCCTTCACCAAGTCTTCCGGGTTTATTCCCGCACCACTGAGCGCATTCAAAACGTTTGTGGCGACGGATGAGCCAAAGGCCGTGGCCATAGAAACGGCGATATTCTGTGCCAGGGTTCTGGACACTGCCATGCCGATGGCCCCCCGGATCGCCCTTCCAAAGACCGAGCTTCCCAACATGGCAACGTTCACTGCACCTCTCCAGTAGGAGGACTGACGTGTGTTTTCATACTGGGTTTCCAGCATGGTAAGGTAGTTTTGAATGCTCTCGCGCGACCCCAACAGTGCCCGAAGGTTGGCTTTAGCGATGTTGAAGCGCTCCCTATTGCCGGCACAAGGATCTTCGCCTGGAAAATCCTCTTCCTCCTCCCTTTCTTCCTCCTCCTCTGGTTCGTCCTCGGTTTCCGTCTCAGCCTCCTCGCCTCCAGGACTTGTCCCATTGATCAGGTTCTGGATCACGACTCCTCCGGTTCCGGCCACGCCAATGAGCGTGGTGATCACCTGACGGACTCCGGACGTGCGGATACAATCGGCCGCGTTCAAGGGATCCCGCAAACAGTCATCCGCAAAAGCGGAAGTTGAAGGGATCAAGAGGGCCAGGGTTGTCAGGAAAAAGGCAATAAGCATGACGCGTTTCCACATAGGTTTTGTTCCTTTATTGGTGCATTTCATGATTGCACCTCCGGGCGGCGTGTGAGAACAAAAGCGGAGAGGATACTGATGATGGCTGAGAACCGCATGGCACCATACCCGTAACTGGTCACGGACGAGAAGAGAACACCCAAGACAACTGGTATGGCGAAAGCCACCCCCAATAAGATCGGTCTGGGAAATGTTCTTCGGATGCGTTCAAGAGGACTGAGCAAAACGCCAAGTTGTTTTCGAAAGATCCATAACAAGATGGGAAGACCGCCCAGGATGAATACGGTCATGCAATCCGCCTTCTCTCCCTGACCCACTCGGATGAAGGAGTACAGGGTCCATACCACGCCGCAGGAACTGGATAGGATCAAGCCCGCGATCGGGAATAGGGGTCGAAGATTGCTGGGTAGTTCCGGTAATTTGAAGGTTGATTTTCCTTTGGGGGTCTTGGGAGCCGGTGTGGGAGGCCTGGCAGGGACCCATTGGCTACCATCGTACCGCAAGAAGGAACCGTCTTGTGCATTGATCGCCCACCATGTGCCTGTGGAATCTTGGGTGCGCAGCTGTTGCACTTCAGCCAGGAATTGTGCAGACGTGAATTTTCCAGACTGGTACTGTGTAAGCAACTGCTGATAGCGTCTTTTCAGTTCTTCAAAGGTGGTCATATGGATGTCTCTCCGTAGTGGGTAGATGTGTCGATGTCATTTCACTCCATTAGGGATGCCTTGCAGCCTTGGTTGGGTTCTTGAGACTGCCCTATGTGATGAACCTTGGATCTGGGGCAATCTGATCATTATTTTATTGTTGATGGCTGCAGAACTTCTCCCTCATCAAAAGGAACAACTTGTCCAGTCATCTCATGAGATTAAGAAAATTCCGAGTGGCATGATCCGCTCATTATCTCATGTGTTGAGAAAATCGGCGTTGGTCTAATAGGGAATAGTATTACACAATTTCACATCTGTGCAACTGCAAGAGGATATGGATGGAAAAGATGGGGAGCAGATTTTCTCCAATGGTATTTTGCTGCGGACCTGTTCACTGGAAGCCTTGGATTAGCTCGAGAAGAATTTCCTATGAAGAGCCAATGCTACGGATAATTTTCTTGACCAGCTCAGATAATTGTATGTTCTTGCCGATCGCCTGCTCAGGGGATATTCATATCTATCCGATAGATCTGACCCCTATGCAAAATGACCGAAGCATGATAATATAATCAATGTAGGTTGCATGCACGTTCTGTCTGGAAGTCGAAGGATCACGGCCCGAGCTGCAGTAGCTTGAGCCGATTTTATTAAGAATCACCCGGCCACCGAGAACAAAACAAGCACCTGTAAACTATCTATGCCTAAAGGAGGCAAAAGCAACAATGTCTGAACGAATTCTTGGTACGGTCAAGTGGTTCAATAGCGGAAAAGGTTATGGCTTCATCGAGCGTGAAGCGGGCGAAGACGTTTTCGTCCACTACAGCGCTATTCAGGATGATGGCTCCAACAACTACCGCAGTCTGGACGAGGGTCAGCAGGTGGAATTTTCCGTCGAGCAAGGCCCGAAAGGTCTGCAGGCTGCCAACGTAAAGCCTGTATAAATCCTATTGATCCATCAACCAAAGCCCTCGCCTAGCGAGGGCTTTTCTTTTGGTGCGCCTGTCAGATAGCCAGGTGCGGGAATAGGTTATGCGTCCGTTTCGCCTGCTTGGGTCGTTCTTTCAGGCAGATCCCGATGACGGAGATGCCGCGCTTTTCAAGCAGTTGGAAATGGGCGTGGAAAAGACCCCAATTGCTGACATCGACGCTTACCTCATTCCAGTTGTCGACCGGACAGCCGTCGTGGATGACGACAATGGCATGAAGGCGTTCCTGTCGAGATAAAAGCGCCTTTTTGGGCTTGCACAGACCGAATTCCAGAAACTCCGCCCCGCTGTGCCAACGGTAACGGGCGATCCTGTATTTGGGCACTCACCGGTATCCCCTAAGACCACGACCTCATCCACAAGATTGCGTTCGTTGTATGGGACGCTGTCGCAGAAATAAGCCACGGTTACGGGATAGCGATCCCTTGGCCGGGCAGACATGCGAGTCCATAAGTTAAGATTAAACCCCTGCCGGGAGTGTCCTCGAGGAGGCTTCCCGGTCGCCCTACCTCGTGCACCAAAACCCATGGATACCGGTGCTGGCGTGTGTCAACATAGGGTGAATACCCTTGAAAAGAATCAAAATGTGTCGCATAATATACAAAGATTGTATATTATGCGGCACAGAATGAATATCAGCATGCTTACATCGTTTGCATCTATTCCTTATTTCACTATCGAGGGATTCCGGCAGGTTGCGGGCATAGAGGAGTCCAATGATCCCCATACCCGGATTGCCCTCTATCGTTGGACAAAAGCGGGTCATGTGATCCGTCTAAAGAAGGGCGTTTACATGACCCGACAATTCTACGAGATTCATCGTGGTGATCTGTCTTTCTCGTCAGCCATGAGCGCAATCCTACAGCCGCAGTCTTACATATCGCTCGAAACTATTTTGCAGCGGCACGGTATTCTCACTGAGGCCACATACCCGGTGACAGCCATCACAGCCAAGCATACACGCCTGATCGAAAACAAGCTGGGCACCTTCATTTACAGGCATGTCCGCTCAAGCCTGTATCGCGGCTTTATCATAGCCGATTATTACGGTGTTCCCTTTGCTGAGGCTTCGCTCCCCAAAGCGCTTTTCGACTATCTCTACCTGCGACCCCTGGCCGTCGTCTCACGTGTGGCAAGATTTAATCTGGCCGAGGAACTGCGTCTGAATTTGGACGAGTTCTCAGCGCAA
>MGNI01000222.1:48386-48586 GCA_001795115.1 Chloroflexi bacterium RBG_16_48_8
AGATCTTGAGGAAAACGATATGGCGACCCTGATCCAGACACTTCAGCATACACTATCAACGAAGGATGCCTCATTACGCAGCGAGATAAAGCGGATCGTGCTTAAAGAGGTCTTGCAGGCGTATGTCCTCGATTTCCTGTATAACCACCCTAGCTATCGTAGACTCAACTTCTACGGTGGCACCTGCTTACATGTCATCT
>MGNI01000223.1:0-3247 GCA_001795115.1 Chloroflexi bacterium RBG_16_48_8
CCGAGAGCACTGGGCGATCGAGAATTGTTTACACTATGTGCGCGATGTGACAATGGGAGAAGATCTAAGCCAGGTCAGAAAAGGAGCAGAACCAGAGGTCATGGCTACTTTGCGCAATACAACATTGGGATTGTTGCGAAGAGCAGGTGTGGACAATATCGCAGCCGGCCTGCGAGAAGTCGCATGGCATCCAGGTGCTGCTCTAAGGCTCTTGGGACTACGCGATGTGTAAAATCGAAAGACCCTTCACCCGTCGGGAAACCCTCCGTCGGGAAACCCTCTTGACAAAATAGAACTTGTGTTCTATACTGCTGCAAATTGCGCACATTTGTTCTATCTGGAGGTTTATGATGGCTACGTACACTACTCGAATTCGTCCTACTGGACATTCCCTTCGATTCGGGCTTCCACTGAAAGGCATTCTACCCACCATCCGTATTAAACGCGGGATGCTCTTTGGCGTGATGATGTTCATCGCTCTCATCGCCTTTGAAATTTTTAACTATAGCACGACCGAATATGCGTTAACAGATTTGCTGAGCAACCTGCAATTTGCCGGAGTCCGCTGGTCGACCATCCTTGCACTGGCCTTTTGCGGAATGGATTTCGCTGGTATCGCTCGATTGCTAACCCCCGAGGACGTTAAAGAACATTCTATGGAAGTATGGTATCTACTTGGTGCTTGGCTTTTGGCTGCGACAATTAACGCAATGCTAACCTGGTGGGCTGTCTCTTTAGCCCTTCTTAACCACAACTCCCTCGGAAATGAGCTGATCAGCCGGGAGGCCTTACTCAGCAGTGTGCCTGTTTTCATTGCTCTCCTTGTCTGGTTGATCCGTGTCCTTATGATCGGTATCTTCACTCTGGCTGGAACAAAGCTTAACCCCGAAAAGGACGTTACACAGACGAATCGTCCGGAAAGCAAAATCACTCGTCCAAAGTCCATGGGTGCAAGTATCCCAGGTGGTTTAAACCTTCCTGCAAACCATCGTCCCATCCATCCTGCACCCAAAACCATGCAAGACTCATGAAAAGCATGACCTTTCTAATCCCAGATTGGTGTTGATGATGCAGACTGCAGTTACCCATACAAGAAAGAGAACTCTCTCCTCCGAACCTATTCTTCTCCAGGACAGGAAGGCAGCTCTTGGAGCTGCCTTCCGATGGTTCCCTGTTGTACTCTCATTTCTTCTCAGTTCCCTCTCCATTTCATTTTTACTGAAACCCCAACCCGCTTCAGCTACCTCCACGTTTATGCAGAATCCCTCGATGGTAGAACCCCTCAAAACTGATACCATCTTCAACCATTCTTTTGATTTTCAACCCGTTCATCTTTCAACCATTTTTACAAAGGAAGTTTTGTTTTGGGAGAAGGAGATTCACAAATGGGCGGACGCTTTTCATCTTGATGCTAATCTAGTGGCTGTCGTTATGCAGATCGAATCTTGTGGGCATCCCGATATTGAATCTGGATCTGGAGCGAAGGGGCTTTTTCAAGTCATGCCCTTCCATTTTTCAAGCGATGAAAATCCCTTTGATCCTGAAACAAATGCATCACGTGGACTTTCTTATCTATCTAAGGGGTTGAGGATCGCATCTTATGACCCCGTACTTGCTTTGGCTGGGTACAATGGTGGGCATGGTGTCATTTCTTTGGATCCGACCTATTGGTCCGATGAGACGAGAAGATATGTTTATTGGGGGTCTGGTATTCTTGCGGATATATCCGCAGGGGTATCACAAAGCTCACGCTTACAAGAATGGATGCGGGCTGGAGGAGAAAGCCTTTGTCGGCTTTCTGCAGCTGCACTTGGGTTATAAATTCATTCAAACATAGAATACCGGTAATGTATCAGGCCTAAATAAAGCCATAAATCGATGAAGAGGTTGTTTTCTATTTAGTTCATGTTGTTGTAAGAGCCATTGAACCGGGGGAGCCATACGGAAAAAGTTGTTCCCTTTCCCACTTCGGATGCCACTTCAATACTGCCGTTATGATTTCTCGTAATCCAATACGCAATGGAAAGACCCAAACCTGCTCCGCCGCTATCCTTGCGCTTCCTCGAAGATTCAACACGATAAAAACGCTCAAAGATATAAGGAAGATCCTCTTTCGGAATTCCCGGTCCACTATCTGACACCGTTAATCGGGCGTATTCCCCAACACAGCTTAATCCAAGTATCACAGTCCCTCCGCTGGGAGTATGATCCAGAGCATTTGCCACTAAATTCAACAATACTTGTTTCAATCGGTCACGATCACCTAAAACACGTGCCTGATCCTCTTGTCCCAACTTGATTTCGATTTTTTCGTTTGCCAACACCTTCGCTTGTTGGAACACCTCCAGAAGCAAAGTATCCAACTCGACAACATCCTGTGCCAGTGGAAGTTTTCCAGTTTCCGCTTGCACAAGGATGAGAAGGTCTCTCACCAGCCTCGTCATCCGATCCACTTCCGATGCAATTGCATCCAATGAGACAGGATCCGCCTCTCCCATTCTTCGGATGAGATCTACATTTCCTCGAATCGCAGTTAGGGGAGTACGCAATTCATGTGAGACATCCGCTAAAAATCTTCTCTGGGTTTCAAAGAGATTTTCAAGACGTTCCAGGGTTTCATTGAAAGCCAAAATAAGACTACCTACTTCATCGTTTTGAGAGCCTGAAAAGGGAATGCGCCTTGAAAGGTCATCTGTACGAGTAATTTGTAGAGCCGATTCTGTTATTTCCTCAATGGGTCTTAAGGCGGTGCCTGCGGTCATCCATCCCGCCAATGCTGCAATGATAATAATAACCAACCCCCCTCCTATCAGAATGAAGAGTAGCAATTCACGCGTTTGATCAATCGTTTGAAGCGATTCTGCCAATTGTAGATAGGCCTCAACCTGGTTATTTAGCTCACGGATGACTGGTACGGTTAAGACCCGAAAGCGTGTTCCCTCAATAAAAACGGAGCTGAAGATGGGGACCTTTGTCTCCAAAGTCGTCTTATCAAAGGGAAGTTCTTCTTGGCCAAAATTCATCGTCTGTTGAAGCAAGTTTCCTTCTTCATCAAAGACTTGGACGAAGACACTGGCGGTTAAATCCAACTCGAGCTGTAAGGTAGAAAGAGGAATGCCAGCAATTTGAACTTGACTTGCTCGCAGGATATCGTTTGCAGTCCTTTGTAGTGTATCTTCTACCTGCCGGAATAGGCTTACCGAAAGCAGGATGTATACAGTTGCACCAAAGACGAGAAGCACTCCTG
>MGNI01000223.1:3269-8163 GCA_001795115.1 Chloroflexi bacterium RBG_16_48_8
GGTAAGCCTTGCTTTGAGAGTCAAACTTCCTCCCTGATGACGTACCCCACACCTCGTACAGTATGGATTAGTCGAGGCTCCCCTTTGGCTTCAGTCTTTTGCCTGATGTAACGAACATAGACTTCGATAATATTGCTCTCTCCGCCGAAGTCATAGTTCCATACCCTATCATAGATAAGCTCACGAGTAAGAACTTGACGGGGATGTCGCAGGAATAGTTCCAATAATTCATACTCTTTTGCAGTTAATTCCATGGAGCGGTTCCCACGAAATACCTGGTGTGTTCCGGTATCAAGGCGAAGGTTAGAAAACATCAAGATTTCTGGACTTTCGACTTTAGCTCTCCGAAGAAGAGCTCGTATACGCGCCAATAATTCTTCGAATTCGAAGGGCTTGACGAGATAATCATCTGCACCCGCATCCAGGCCACCCACTCGATCAGCTAATGTATCCTTTGCGGTGAGCATTAAAATAGGCACATTGCTCGCATCTCGAAGACGGCGGCACACCTCCAGCCCATCTAAGCCAGGTAACATCCAGTCAAGGATAACGAGGTCTGGAGGATGATCACGGGCTACGACCAAACCACTGGGACCATCCTCAGCGGTATCAACTCGGTATCCCTCATAGGTGAGTCCCCGATTTAAGAATTGCAGTATTCGCTCATCATCTTCAATAACTAAGATTCGTTCTCGCATAGCCTCCCCCTTTTCCATCTTGAATATACCACAGCGAAGATGCTCCGGGGTTAAAACCTAAAAGCCGCCCAAGTCGGCGGCTTCTAGATCTATTCTGCCTGCTAGGTTAATTCTACGACAGCCCCAGC
Source organism: Chloroflexi bacterium RBG_16_48_8 (assembly GCA_001795115.1). GTDB lineage: Bacteria > Chloroflexota > Anaerolineae > Anaerolineales > E44-bin32 > MGNI01. Next base: position 4,096 of record MGNI01000223.1, read on the forward strand.
TGCCTCAAGCTTAGCTTTTGCGTCCATTGCCGCATCTTTATTCGCCAGCTCAAGGACTTTAACTCCAGCAGTCTCTGCCATTTCTTTCGCGTCTTTAAGGCCCAGGCTTGTGATCTGCCGTATGGCCTTAATCACATCGATCTTCTTTGGACCTATCTCCTTTAAAATGACATCAAATTCAGTCTTCTCATCTTCCTGCTCTACTGCTGCTCCAGCTGCTCCTGTGGATACAGCACTCACAGCCACCGGAGCTGCTGCAGAAACGCCCCATTTCTCCTCAAGCCTTTTTGTTAAATCAGCAGCTTCTAGCACTGTAAGTGTGCTCAGTTCCTCTACCAATTTCTCGATATCTGCCATGATCTATTCTCTCCTTATTCTTCAGGAACGTTTCATCCGTTCCAAATTTTTTTATTATGCTGAATTGGGGGCAATTGCTATACCCGTGTCGGCATAGGCTTTGGTCACATTGATCAATTGCCTTACTGATCCCGCTAATACCATCGCCACCCTGCTTGCTGGGGTTTGGATCATGCTTAGCAATTTTGCTTGCAGAATCGGCAAAGGCGGTAGATCGGCAAGACTCTTCATCTGATTGCCGTTGTAAACCACCTTCTCCACCACCCCACCCTTGATATCTATTGATCCAGATTCACGCGCCAATTCTGAAATCGCTTTTGCTAATCCAGGGATATCTTCCGAGGTAAAACCAATAGCTGTTGTACCCTGCAGGATTTCATTTGGGAGGGTGATCCCTGCATCCTTCAATGCCAACTCAATCAGGGTATTTTTTACAACATGGAATTCCCCACCAATCTCTCGAATATTCCTCCTAAGCCCTTCCAACTCTTTAACCGTAATTCCAGAGAAAGACGTAAGAACGATGCCGCTGCTCTCCTCCAACCATTCCTTATATTGTTCTACTAGTTCTAATTTCCGTTCTTTACTGATAGCCAAGTCCTATCACCTCCTTCCACAATAGAAATCTTCGCTCCTATCCAACCGAAGCGAAGACACCTTACTCAACGACATGATTCAGCCGTTTTCTATAGGTCTTCACCTCGGCAGGGTATTAAGCCCCAACGTTCAGGATGCACCTGCTGTCTTGGGCGAAATAGACTTTTCCCAACAATTTGATTATTCCTCGAGTGAACCTCCAATATCAGGTTGTCATGGCTTGTGCAGCTAAAGGATCAACCCGAATCCCTGGACCCATTGTAGTCGTTACCGTGACTTTTCGAACGTATGCCCCTTTGGCCGAAGCCGGACGAGCTTTTCTAATGACTTCCATCAGTGCTGCCATGTTCTCATACAGCTGTTGTGGTTCATAAGACGCTTTCCCGATGGGAACATGCACATTAGCTGTCCGATCAGCGCGGAACTCAACCCGACCCGCCTTCAGTTCATTAATGACTCGGGGGAGATCATCCTGCGAAACAACTGTTCCGGCCTTAGGATTTGGCATGAGACCTCTCGGTCCAAGGATCTTTCCCAAGCGACCGACCTTGCCCATCATTTCTGGTACTGCTACCGTTGCATCAAATTCGAACCATCCGTTCTGTATCTTTTCTATAATCTCATCATCGGCAATGTAATCCGCTCCTGCCGCCTGGGCTATTCTAGCACCATCACCTTCAGCAAAGACGAGAACACGAACAGTTTTTCCCAAACCATGAGGTAACATCACGGTCTCACGTACCAGCTGATCAGCATGCCTTGGATCAACGCCTAATTTGATATGTACCTCAACGGTACTATCAAATTTCGTGAAGGATGTCTCTTTCGCTAAGCGGACGGCTTCTGCAGGGTCATAATACGTATCGCGATCTATTTTGCTATCTGCTTCCTGGTATTTCTTTCCTCTTTTTGGCATTCTATCTCCTCGTGGTGCTGACGGGTAAAAACCTCTACCCTCCCACTTAATCTTCAATGACAATCCCCATATTCCGCGCTGTGCCTTCAATCTGACGTATGGCACCATCAATATCAATCGCGTTTAGATCTTTCATCTTGATCTCTGCGATCTCACGGATTTGATTCCTCGTCACGCTGCCAACTTTTTCACGGTTGGGTTCAGCCGAGCCCTTCTCCACACCCGCAGCTTTTCGAAGCAGCACTGGAGTTGGCGACGTTTTCAAGATAAACGTGAAGGAGCCATCCATATAGATAGAGATCTCGGCCGGGATAATTTCTCCCACCCTACTTGACGTCCTGGCGTTGTAGTCTTTACAAAATGCCATTAGGTTGATGCCATGAGGGGCTAACGCTGGTCCGATCGGTGGTGCTGGATTCGCCTTCCCAGCCTCAATTTGTAATCTCAGTACTGTTTTAAGTTTCTTTGCCACGAAATTACTCCTCAACGGTGCGTGACACCCGGTATAAATTATTATTCATTGTAACGTTGCCTTCAATTGACCGAACGAGAATACTCTTCTTCCTAGCGACTCCACTTCCATCCTCGTGAAAGGATGCAAGCTTCCAAACTCAAGCTTTTTCAACCTGCAGGAAATCTAGCTCGACAGGTGTTTCTCGTCCAAAGAAAGAGACCATCATACGCACTTTGGCTCTTTCCATGTCAATATTATCCACAGTCCCAATAAAATCATTGAATGGGCCGTCGATGATTCGAACCTTTTGTCCAATTTTGTAGGTGACTTTTATTCTTGGGGCTTCAGCTTCCATGCGCTTGATGATTGAAGTCACTTCTTCCGGCCGCAAGGGAGTAGGTTCGTTCCCCATCCCAACAAAGCCCGTCACACCCGGAGTATTCCGAACCACATACCAGGATTCTTCTGTCATAATCATTTGAACGAGGATATACCCGGGAAACACACGTCTTTCGATCGTACGTCTCTTTCCTTCCTTTACTTCAATTTCTTCCTCTGTTGGAACCACAACATCAAAGATGCGATCTTTCATGCCCATCGTTTCGATACGTTGTTCAAGGTTGTGTCGAACTTTATTCTCGTAGCCAGAATAACAGTGGATAACATACCAACGTCTTCCATCATCCGGTTCTTCAAAAGGTCCTGTAATGGGTGAGGCGTCTTCCTCCTTTATTTCATCAACATCCACCTGTTCGTTAGCCCAATCTTCCACCGTTTCAGGTGACTCGGGCACAACTTTATCCAAAGCTCTGGCTGATTTTTCTAACACGTTCTCCATCGCTAACTCAACTTCTTCCCGATCTTTATCGGAACGCTCTTTGATGGCTAACTCAACCTCTTCCCGATCCTTATTGTGTCGCTCTTGCAGCGCGAGTGCATCCTTCTCAGCGTTCAGAAGGTTCTCTGACGCTATTGGCACTTCTTCTGCAGGTTCACCTTCCTCCAACATCTCGTTTTCAGATGGATCACCATCTTCAGGCTCGACAACTTCAAACTCAGACATTTTTCACCTAACCACCCAAGGTAATAAGAAAAGCAAACAATCGGGAGAATAGCAAATCCATTGCTCCCAACAGGACACTTGTGAAACCTATGACAACTAGCACAATAAGTGTCAGCTGTGTTGCCTGGTGGCGCGTTGGCCAATTAACCTTTCTCAATTCACCCATCGTCTCCCGAAAGTAACGAGCGATGGAATTTTGTTTTTTACGTGAGACTTTCTTCATCACGATCTTTCTCCTCAGGATTGCACGACGCCCAAGGTTAGCGTAGTGCAACTTTTAGACAGGCCAGGCAGGAATCGAACCCACAACCCCCGGTTTTGGAGACCGGTGCTCTGCCAATTGAGCTACTGGCCTTAGATAGAATACTGCCCTCACTTCGTCTCACGATGTAGCGTATGCGTACGGCAGCGTGGACAATATTTCTTAAGTTCCATCCTTCCAGGATCGTTCCGGCGGTTCTTCTCCGTCGTATAATTCCTCTCCTGGCACTCTGTGCACTCAAGCGTAACAACTGGTCGGACGTCCTTTTTAGCCATAATTCATTCCCAAAGCACAACCACAGTAGGCTTCAGGCCACCTCTCTTTACTCAATGATATCCGTAATCACGCCTGCACCGACCGTCAGTCCGCCTTCTCGGATCGCAAAGTTCGACCCTTTCTCCAGCGCTACCGGCGTGATC
>MGNI01000224.1:0-2988 GCA_001795115.1 Chloroflexi bacterium RBG_16_48_8
CGCCTTCATTGGAATGACTGACTCCCTGACAACCTCTGAGGTGAACTGTCAATGAAAAATCAGCGTCAAATCAAAACCCCATTCTTTCTACAGACTAGGATGGGTATATGCATCCCTATATTGCGCCAGACCGAACTTCACACATAATAGAATCTGTGGTTTGATGGAGGTTAACATGTTCAATCTATTCATGCGTTCTGTGATAGTTTTAGCCTTGCTCTTCGGTTTGCTGTTTGCCGTGGGCATGGTCGTGATGGTTTATTTCGATCTTCCCACTATTTTTGCCGTATTCTTTGCTATTGGGATCGTCCTGCTGCAATATCTGTTGGGGCCTTGGATCCTGGAACTCATCTACAAGATCCAGTGGCGGGAGTTACCTGCAGTGGATGCCTCCCTCGCCAGCTTCGTCAAAAACATCTGCGCAGCTAAAGGAATCCCCCACCCCCGCTTCGGTGTCATCGAAGATGGCAATCCGAACGCCTTCACCTTCGGACACTATCCGGGAGATGCTCGCCTGGTTGTCACCACTGGCTTGTTAAACAAACTGAATCAGGAAGAGCTTCAGGCTGTAGTTGCCCATGAGCTTGGCCATATCGCCCACTGGGATTTTGTGGTCATGACTGTTGCAGCCATTGTGCCCCTCCTGCTCTACATCCTGTACATGACTGCCCGTATTGGAAGGGGAAGTCGACGGCGGGGGAAGAGCGGTGGCTTTATCGTGCTCATCGCCATTGCTTCTTATGTCGCCTACATTGTGAGCCATTACATCGTGCTCTTACTCTCCCGTGTGCGGGAATATTACGCCGATGAGTTCGCCGGTGAAGTGACCGGAAACCCAGAAGCCCTGTCTACCGCCTTGGTTAAAGTCGCTTATGGTCTGGCAACTACCGTAGAAGGTGAGAAGCGCAATGACACCCGCATGGTGGCAGCCCGGACCATGGGTATTTTCGACCCCAAAGCGGCTCAGACTTTAGCCCTGGCGGGAGCTGCCGTCGGAACCATCACACCTCAAACCATGGCTGGCGCCATGAAATGGGATTTATGGAACCCTTGGGCCATGTTCTACGAGCTAAGCTCATCCCATCCCTTACCAGCCAAGCGCATCCGAGCTTTAGAGCGTCAAACAGAGAAAATGGGTAAGGCCACTCGCTTCACCTTCCGCCAAGAGAAAACCGAGAGCTATTGGGATGAGTTCCTGGTGGATCTCTTCATCAACTATCTTCCCCTGATTGGGTTCCTGGTGGGCGTGATCCTCGCAGGTGTGCTGGTATGGCAAATGGGCACCATCACGATCGCAGTCGGTATCTTCTTCCTGATGTACAGCGGAGCCTGGCTGCTGAAACGCTGGTTCGCCTATCGCTATGATTTTCAGAACACCCGGACAGTGAAATCGCTGGTCGATGAGATCAAGGTCTCCAAAGTCCGGTCCATCCCCTGCACCCTCGAGGGCGAGATCATCGGACGTGGTGTCCCAGGTCTCTTCTACAGCGAGGACCTTGTCCTTCGGGATAACACAGGCTTCATTATCGTGGATTATCGTCAACCGATACGTCTCTTTGAGTTCCTCTTTGGGTGGCTAAAGGCAGAGGAGTTGATTGGGAGACGCGGCAAGGTGATGGGCTGGTATCGGCGTGCTCCCAGACCCTATTTGGAAATGAGGAAACTGGAACTTGACAATGGGAAAACGGTGACCAGCTACCTCTACCCCGTGCAGCAATTCTTCGTATACTGCGGTCTCACACTGGGCATCATCCTGATTCCGATTTCATTCATCGTTGGTTTCTAGTTGGAGGGCGGGTTTCCATACCCGCCCGACAGGATCTTACATTTCGTACAAGTTGGAGGGCGGGTTTCTATACCCGCCCGATGGCATCTTTATTTTTCAAACCGGGCGAGAATGGAATCTCGCCCTACGAGGAATGACAATAAGCAAGGTAAGGAGTGCTAATAAAACGTCGTCCTGAGGACAGGCTGGAACAGCTCTTTGCGATGTGCACAGACCGGATCCACTGGGCAGCGCGCACACTCTGGATCTGTCATCTCGGGACATCGCTGACGGGCATTGAAGAAAAACCAATCTACCGCCCCCATGCTCTTCCCAGATCGTTCAACCACTTGCTGAATGGCCTCATAGGCAGCATACCGCACTGCCCATTCTTCCTCGGATTGAAGGATCTCACGACCAATCAGTTTTTCCTCAAGGGCCGCATCCACAACATCCAATAGTCCTATCCGTAAACATGAACGCATGAGGTAGTAGTCGATAATCGGTGGAATCGAGACATCTTCATGAAGATGGAGGAAGCATTCTGGACGTTGACTCAGGATGATGGCTAAAAGCATCCCTTTCTTGCGCAGTGGATCTTCCTTATACCCGCCGATGTGATCCAGTTGTTCAAGGAAGGCATGCAATGATTCTTCGGAGGCATTGGCACGTTCCACGACACTTCGGGGTGATAAACCAAGCGATACCATATCCTTCCCATAGGCATGCGCCTGTGCCAGGCGAAGATCCAATACGGGCATGGGATCAGAGCCGTCATCCGATCGAAACAGATCGAGCATGTCCTCACGGGACATGTCCGCATGAGATGAAGGAAGGTAGAAATGACTCTGATCCGATGTCAATTTACGAAGGTATGCCCGCCAGAGATAGTCCGACCCCTTTGACTTAACCCCACCCATCTGCGCAATCATGGGTGCCCCGTATCTCCCCCGCGATTCCTCCCAAAAACCAAATTGCTGCAGTGTTGCACCAAAGAAATAATCCAGAGCAGCTGGATGACCCTCCGGTGGGAACGCGGGACCCGTGAAGTTAAAGGGGCTTACATCAGGGAGGGATCCAATCCATCCCGCCACGCGGGCGATCTGTCCTACGTTGAGGATGACTCGTGGATCTCGTATCTCCTCCGGTGCAGCATCCCAGAGGGCGATTGGACCCACAGCAGTGATCATGTGCGCTGCCAAAGAAGCGCCTTTCCTGGCAGC
>MGNI01000224.1:3019-6122 GCA_001795115.1 Chloroflexi bacterium RBG_16_48_8
CCAGAGCGGCTCCACAAAAGGTGTCGCCGGCGCCGGTGGGATCCAGCACCTCCGTTTCCACTGGAGGCACATACGTATGAAAATCCCCCTGGATCACCAACGCCCCACGCTCGCCCATGGTGATAAACAAAAGCTTGCCTGCTCGGGTGTACGCTCCATCAATGGACCCAAAGAGAGCAACCGCTTCCTGCTCATTCATGAAGAAGAGATCGGCAGATTCAAATACCCGCCGGGTGTAAAACATCTCTTCCTGTACTTTGCAGGGGTAGGTCCCAGCCGAAATCCGTAATGCGCCCCGTTGACGACAGGCTTTCAAGAATTCAACCTGATGTTTTGCCGCACCCACCGGTGTGAGATGAACGATGCGAAATCGGGAGAGATCCTCAGGCAAGCCGAGTGGATCTAAAATTGCTTCTTTTCCAAAGGCTGCCTTTTCAAATACGGTTCTATCACCCTCATGATGCGTGATAACAAAATGGGGTAGTTCCTCAGGGGTGACAACCGGACCGATCCACTCGATCCGTTCTTCCAGCGGCTGCAGTTCATGGGGTATAGGCTCCGGGCGCGGGGCAACCATCGTCACGGCCGCACCCTTCTGTTGAGCAGCTGCAGCGGTATACATCCCCGCTCCACCAGCAGCCTGCGCTGCTTGGCCGGAAAAATGCAGCCTATCTAGAGAAGCTCCACCGATGATCAGTAAATCCTTCATGATTTCATGCTTCATTCTACCGTCATCCCCATTCCCTGTGGAGATAAACCATCAACGTTGAGCCTATCATGGAATTCCGTTTCTACCAAAAATTGTAGATAATGATGAAGGGCAGAAATGGAGGATGGATTCCATCCCTTATCTGAGAAAGATTCCACAATGACCACACCTTTCGGCAAGTCTGAGAAGAGTATCCAAAACCACGAAAAGCGTCTGCGGGATTGGTTCACGCGAGGAAGTGATCCCATAGCCAAGAGGATTGATGGCCTCGACATTGGCTGGGGAGGTGTGCAGCGCTGGGCAACAGCTCGAATACCCACCCTTACTGGGTGGCACAAGCGCTCCCAGAGAGCGAGAGTGAAAAGGATAAGATCTTTGAAGAAACCTATAAACGCATGAAACTGGATATGGGACGGCAGTTCACCGAAAAAGGACATTTGAGTATCCTGCCAGAGTCGCCTCGATTCATGATATCGCCTGGATGGGATCAACCTCCATTTTACGAAAGGGAGACGGGGAAGCGGGCCCGACCGAAACCGGTTATTTTAATGTTGTCGTTTGTGACCCTGCGAACTTAATTGCTCCTGAAAACACCTTTGATTCTTATTCATGTCCTCCAAGTGAAGATCCTGGTGAGCCAGGTGATCATGTCATCGTCGTAACTGAATTTAACCATCCCGTCCTTATGCCCATTCTCAGCTCGATCTGGCCACAACTGCGGCTTACCTCCATGAGAGAAGCCATCGCTGAGACTTATTTTGTCCCACCAGCGATCGGGACGCCGCCCCCCTCTACTTCTCACCCACTCCAAGGCCGACAAATACCCCCGGACCGGCAAATACATCCGCACCTGTAATAACAAATACACCCACAGACACGTCATACGTGCCAAGATGTGATATGGTGTGGAAATCTGGCATAGTATGGAACGCTGATTCTCGCTATATCCGATTTGAAATTCGTGCTTACGATTGGGAAGATTGGCCTGAAGTGGTAAATTATCGGATGATTGTGGACCAGGTAGAGGCCCAGGCGATCTTTCGACCGCAAGATGGGCTCATTTTTAAGGATCACTCACGTGTCAAGCGACGTTCAAGCTGTTGCCAAACATACAACAAAAAAACGTGACATAGTTATTGATCATGGTTATTTTAAAAGTGTAACAACGAGTGTCGAAAGCGTAAACAAGTTGTCAATTGCAGAGAACAGAAGATGGCTCAGGAGGCTTTCCTTCGCGCCTGGCAGAATTCTGCCGGCTGCTGGACGAAGGCATCCTTCTGTAGCCGGGTCTACCGAATCGACTGTCAATATGTGGAGGGTGCCAGGGAAATACAAATCGTTCTACCACTTGGCAAGAATATGGTATAAGTGACATTCGATGGTTCTTCGGGGATAGTACATGATGGTTTGACACCGCTAAACAGGTCAATCATGATGTCATTGTTATCACCATCAGCATAGCCGTCAAGCGGGGTCAATCAACAGGGTATAATCCAGATGAAGGGGCAGCAGCTGCCAGATGAGGAGGAGAAGCAAATCATGGATCACACAAAAGTTATAAAACGCGCCTGGCACATCCTCTGGCAATATCGAGCCTTGTGGGTTTTCGGCTTTATCCTGGCACTGACCACAGCCTCCTATGGATCTTCCACTATGAGCTACAACCTGGGCAGCAGCGACTTCGAGAGCCCCCCATTTAGAAATATCCAGCCAGAGGGTTATGAATTCCCAGAAGAAGCCAATGAAGCCATTGAAGGTCTCGTTGAACTCTTCACTGACGGAATTCCTGCAAGGGTTGGAAACACATTGATCGCCATCGGGGTAGGCCTGGGCGTTTTCATCCTTCTCCTCATCATCGTTGGCAAGATTTTCCGCTATCTCTCTGAGACAGCCCTGATCCTGATGGTGGATGAGTATGAAAAGACAGAGGAAGTACACTCAGTGGGATATGGGTTTCGCATGGGCTGGTCTCGTACCGCCTGGCGTTTATTCTTGATCGACCTGCTCATCGACCTTCCATTGTTTCTCATCCTTCTGCTTCTTCTCATCTTGGCGCTGTCTCCAATTTTGCTATGGGGTTTTGGAATCGACCTGATTGGGGTGATCGGGACCATTGCCGCGATCGGTTTCTCCTTTCTTTTGGTCTTCATGGCAATTGTTATCAGCGTGGCGCTTGGGCTGCTTAAGCCCTTCTTCCGACGGGCATGTGCCTTAGAGGGCTTTGGGGTGATCGATGCCATCCATAAGGGGTATCTTGTTGTCAAACAGAATTTGAAAGATGTGGGGGTTACGTGGTTGATCCTGTTGGGGATCAAGATCGGCTGGTCTATCCTTATGTTCCCCGTAGGGTTGCTGACGCTCTTCCTGGGCGCGCTGATCGGGGGCGCGGCTGCT
>MGNI01000224.1:6142-11382 GCA_001795115.1 Chloroflexi bacterium RBG_16_48_8
CTTCCTGGGGGGTGCACAACCTTGGATCTTTGCTGTTGCTGTAGGTTTACCCATTTTCCTGGCTGTAGTCGTCCTTCCTCTTGCATTTTTAATTGGATTACGTGAGACCTTCATCTCCAGCACCTGGACCCTCACTTACCGGGAAGTCACACCTCCTGAACGCTTAAAAATGAAACAGCTCCCTGATTCAAACCCAACGCAGAGTGAAGAAGACAGGACGATCCGATGAAAGCTCGAGAAGCCCGAGCACTAGGTCAACGCATATCAACACTCCTTCAAACTGACCCAATAGGCTCAGCCTATGAGCTATTGGCTCCAGTTCTTGCGGAGCCCACATCCTTTGCAGCCCTGAGACGGATTGGCTCAGAAATCGGTCACAATCCTTTTGAACGTATCGATCCTTTTCTGATGCGAATTGCCGAGGATAAAACAGAAGGTGGGTGGCCTGTGATCAGCGGGATTCTGGCAGCACAACTGAACCAGGATCTTTCAAGCTCCCTACAACGTTGCCGCTCTTTCATCCTGGAAGCAGATATCTGGTATGCTGCCGACACACTTGGAGAATGGGTTGTCGGCCAAGCATGGGTAGACCATTTCAAGTCCACGCTGGATTTGATCGCATCCTGGCGTGAGGATAGGAACGGCTGGGTGCGCCGAGCAGTCGGAACAAGTGTCCATTATTGGGCCAAACGCTCTCGGGGCGTAGAAGAGCTCACTCAACAAGCGAAAACCTTACTCTCCTTTTTAGAACCCATGTTTGAGGAATGGGAAATAGAAGCTGTCAAAGGTATAGGTTGGGGATTGAAGACTCTGGGTAAATACTATCCCGATCTAGGTGATTGGCCGGAAGTAATTTGACAAACAGCGAACGTAAAACCTAGCCAATCACTTAAGCAAACCGCTATTCAGGCAACTCGTTTTATCAAAATACTTTCGGCGGTTTGCCTAGTTGCCCATTGGCTGAAACAGCAAGTTGTTCAACACCAACGCCCTTATCGAACTTTAATGCTTCGCAAAGCCGTGACCTACCTGTCAGAGGCGCAAAAGAACTATGCCCTGGAAGTGCCTCCTGATGAAACTCGAGTTCCAAGAATACCGAACCCGTAAAATCGTGAGCGTTCACAAACACGTGGACGGCCCTTGGTTTTGGGGCAAGTACACCGCTCATCCCTATGTTGGCTGCCGCAGTGGTTGTGAGTTCTGCTACCTGCGCGGCAGTCGATATTTGGGCCGCCGCGATCCAAACACCTTCGATACGCTCATTCAGGTGAAGATCAATGCGGTTGAACTGCTAAAAAGGGAACTCCCAGCTTTAGAGCATGAGGTGATCTCTGTTGGGGATTGGCAGCAACCTGCCGAGGATCGATATCAAATCTCGCGCCAAATGCTGGAGATGGTAAAGGTTCATGGTTTTCCCCTTTTCATCGTCGAACGGTCCCCCCTCCTCACTCGTGATCTTGATCTCCTCACGGATATCAACCAGCAAACCTGGGTGGGCGTGCTTTTCAGCATGAGCAGTCTGGATCCTGCTCTAAAACGAACTTTTGAGCCTCACAGTCCCGGGGTCAAACGCCGCCTGCAAGCCATGGAGAAATTGGCTAATACGGGTATTTTGGTAGGCACCTCCATCGTGCCCATTTTCCCCTTCGTGGGGGATGATAAAAAGCAACTTGAAGAGCTGATTCGAGCAACTCGGGGTCACGGCGGATCCTGTGTACTGGCTGGTGGCTTGACCATGGATGGCCTCCAGGCTGAGCGCACATTGGCGGCTGCGAGACGTCTCGATCCCGCACTGGTGAATCGCTGGCGGGAATTCTACAATTGGAAGGTCAACGGGAAACCCCAGTATGGTCCACCACGAGCTTACAATGCCCGACTGGGCTTGCTGGTGCGTGAGTTATGCGAGAAGCATGGGCTTTTGGATCGCATGCCTCGTTACACTTCACCAGGTCCACTCTCCATCAATAAACGAATCGCCGAGAAACTCTTCCTCAAAACCTACGATCTTGAATTGGAACAGGCCACGAATCAACGTATCTGGGCTTATCGCAAGGCAGCCTGGACAGTGGATGAACTACCAGAGAGCATCGATGAAATATTCAAAGCCCGAGGCCAGGCAGGGTTGCAGGAGTTGCCAGGCATTGGTGTAAGACTGGCAGCGCTTATCACCCATTGGCTGCAAGAGGAGAAAGCTCAAGAGATCTAGGTTGGGGGATTGAATGACCGAGAGGGTCAACGGAACTGTTGCTGAAACTCCGTTTGCATCGACTCCACGAACTCGGTGGACCTCAGGGAGACGATCGAGGACTTTGTGGAACGAACCGGCTTTGAGGGAATCGCTACAGTACCCGCCGATGGGCGATTCACCGTTCAAAAAGCCATAGAATAGTCCATGATCGTGAAATACGATAAGCCTATCCCCCCATATACCGATTCGGAGCTTTTTGTCATATACTCCTGGAAACATCCAACGGCAGTTGGCCAAATTGGATAGTCTCAGGTTGCAAGTGGCGAAGCATGCCTGGCGTAATCGACCGTCCTGGCCTTTCATAGAAACCCCTGCCGACCGCTAAAGGTATTTATAAATGAGACAGTTCATCATCCATTTGTTTTTTCTGGCACTTTTACTCCCTGGGTGTACCTCTTCCTCCAAGGCTACACCCTCTGCTACTCAAGCGCTTGAGACTTTAGCTCTGCCGCCGGAATGGACAATTACTCCGACGATCCCTCCTTCAGCAACCAAGACACCTTCCCCTCCCACGGCGACTGCAGTCACTGCCACGCCCTCCTCCAGCCCGGCACCAAGCTCTGCACCCATCAGGCTAGATTGTCCACCTGCCGGCAATTTGACTGAGGTTTCCAGAAGCACAACATCTATCACCTCTCTCGATGTGGAAATCTCCGGCAACTATGCTTACATCGCCGACAATACAGGATTATGGGTATTCGATATAACGGATCCTAGCCAGCCTGCTGACGCAGGTTTTAAGTTCATTCAAGCACCCAGCCAAATGATCATTTCAGATTCATTCGCTTATGGTATTGACACAGAGGGGCTTTGGAAGCTAGATCTCTCGGATCCCACGGATCCAACCTTCTTAGGATACAAAGATACCCCAGATATGCCTCTTGAATTTGCGATCACCCAGGATTACGCTTTTGTCCGAGATAACTATGGAAACCTGCGCGCCTTCGACCTTTCCAAAGATGCAAATCTACGGGAGGTCGGCGTCTATGATCCTCCTGGTAAAACCATTGGTGGCGACATTGGTGGCAATCTCATTTCAATCGTGAGGGACCTGGCGCATAAAAATCCTCTCCATAGCTTCTCGATCCGGGGCGACTATGCTTATGTCGCGGATCTGGATGCTGGTCTACGTATTGTGGATATCTCAGATCCCACAAGGCTGCGCGAAGTGGGATCTTACGATCTCTCGGGAAGCATCTCTGATGTTGAGGTGATTCAAAATGCTGTCTTGATCTTCGGCATTAACCTGGGAACCGATGATGCCTGGGACCTTTGGGGGCAGAATATACCCGATCTCTTAAGAGGGCGTGAACCGTTATATTTAGGCACGATATCCATCCCACAGGTCACAAAACCCGAGATCCTTTGTACCTTTATCTCTGAATTCTACCGTCTGATTTCAGAAAGTGAATTAAAAAGTGCTTTCACCGAGACTCAACCAGAGGAAATCGTGGACCTCCTTAAGGGTGTAGATGTTGTTGGGGATTTGATCTATGTGGCTGATGAGAGGCGTGGTCTCTTGATTTTACAATTCGAGCCAATGGAAGATTGACCTACCATCGTTCTTACCAGAAATGCTTATACTCTTTCATTTGAATCCACTCATTTAATTCTATACGGAATGTCATCATGCAAAAAGGAGGGCTTTAATGTGCGATACCATTGTCGCCACCCCGGAGGTCACCCAAGATGGTGTGATGTTGTTTGGCAAGAGTTCCGATCGTGAGCCCAACGAAGCCCAACATATGTTGTACCTCCCCGCAGCTGACCACCCCGCGGGCAGTCGTGTCCAATGCACATACATTGAAATTCCACAGGTAAATCACACGAATGCGATTCTGTTGTCGAAGCCATTCTGGATCTGGGGGGGCGAGATGGGTGTCAACGAACATGGCGTTGCCATCGGCAATGAGGCTGTTTTCACCAAGATACCCTACGTCAAAGAAGGCCAACTCATCGGCATGGACATGCTTCGCCTGGCTCTAGAACGTGCCGCCTCAGCCCAAGAAGCGGTTAAGGTGATTACTGACCTTTTGGCAGCATTGGGTCAGGGAGGCAACTGTGGCCTTAATCATAAGACATACTATCACAACACCTTCCTCATCGCAGATCCACAGGAGGCCTGGGTCCTGGAAACCGCCGATAGACATTGGGCTGCAAAACGCGTTCAGGGCGTCAATACCATCTCCAATTGCCTGACGATCGGCAATGAATGGGATCTCTCATCACCCGATCTGGTCCATTTTGCTATCGAGCGAAGATGGTGTAAGAGTTCTGAGGATTTCGACTTTGCTGACTGCTATTCCGACTTCCTTTACACCACCTTCTCAGACAGTCGGGCGCGCTGCCAACGTTCAACAGAGCAGCTCACCCAAAATAAAGGGGAACTCACTCCACAAATTCTCTTCTCGGTCCTGCGAGATCACGAAAAACCCCTCGAGACCTATCGGCCAGATCAAGGAATCTTTGGGGCAGATTTGTGCATGCATGCCGGGTTTGGACCTGTGCGAATCTCTCAAACCGCGGGTTCTCTGGTCTCACATCTATCTAAGAAGAATCAGACCCACTTCTTCACGGGCACTGCGGCTCCCTGCACCAGCATCTTCAAACCAGTGTGGATGGATACCTCCCTGCCCGATATGGGCCCTGCTCCAACATCGATTTTCAATGCGGATACACTCTTTTGGCGCCATGAAGTCCTGCACCGTGCAATTCTGCGGGATTACACTCATCGCATTCGGGCCTACGCAACTGAGCGCGATAAACTGGAGCGCGAATTCGTCGAAGCGGCTCTAAAAAGAGCCAATGATCCCGTCGATCAACGAAACACATTCGTAGCCGAAAGCTTTTCCCAGGCGGAAAGCATGGAGGCTTACTGGCTGGAGGAACTTTCAAAGCTGCCGATTCAAACTCGCTCGAACCCCCTGCATTCCTACGCATGGCGGAAATTTAATCGGATGGCTGAAATGCCGGAGTTGCCCTAGGGTAAAAA
>MGNI01000224.1:11405-13784 GCA_001795115.1 Chloroflexi bacterium RBG_16_48_8
TGCTGTGTGATCATCTGTGATCGGTGAGCACAGCATTTCATTCTGACTGGTCGGTCCTAAAGGAGGGGCAAATGAACACACCCGAGCCAAAATTCGTGGGGTTGCTTTCGAAAGAAAAAACGCTCGACCAATTCGCCCAATCGGTCTCCTCGGGTAAAGTCAAGTTTTTCCAATCCATCGGGATCGACTTCGTCCTTGGAGATCGAGAGGGCCCTTACCTGACCGATCTCTCGGGCGAAAAACGGCTCTTCGATTGCCATTGCAACGGCGGAGTCTTCAACCTTGGCCATAGGAATCCCGTGGTCTCACAAACCCTCATGGAAAGCCTGAAGGAGTTAGACATCGGCAACCACCATCTGATCAGCGAACAGCGCGCCGTCCTGGCAACCCGCCTGGCCGAGCTCGCTCCCGGCGACCTCCCCTATACCGTCTTTGGTGTAGGGGGCGGTGAGGCGGTGGATCTGGCGATCAAAATCGCTCGTGGCTACACCGGTCGAGATATCATCCTCTCCGCCAAAGGGGCGTACCATGGCCATACCGGATTTGCTTTGGCAGCAGGAGATGAAAAATACCGCACCCCCTTCGGACCACCCGCTCCCGGCTTCCTTCAAGCTCCCTTCAACGACATCCAGGCTCTTCAAGAGAACACAGACGAAAACACTGCCGCCATCATTCTTGAGACGATCCCTGCCACGTACGGTATCGCTGTACCTGACGAAGATTATCTTCCTCAAGTGCGTGAGCTTTGCGATGAAAGGGGTGCACTACTCATTGTGGATGAGATCCAAACCGGCCTGGGCAGGACAGGGAAACTATGGGGGATAGAGCACTTTGGTGTCGAACCCGACATCATGGTCATCGGGAAAGGGCTATCAGGCGGGATCTACCCTATGGCGGCAACCTGCTTCCGCGCTGAGTTGGAAACCGTCTTCCACGAGGATCCTTTTATCCATATCTCCACCTTTGGAGGGGCAGAGGTGGGCTGCCCGGTGGCACTGAAAGTCCTTGAGTTATCCTCGGATCCTGCCTTCCTGGCCCATGTCAATGAGATTGCCAGGATTTTCAGCGATGGATTTTCAACTTTAAAAGAGAAATATCCAGAAATCTTCGTTCAACTGCGGCAATTGGGACTCATGATGGGGATCGAGATGGTGAATGAATTCTGTGGGCCTCTCTTCTCCAAAGCTGCATATGATGCCGGCTTCCTCTCCGTGTATGCCAACAACGACACCCGGGTGGCGCAGTTCCTGCCTCCCCTCACCATTGAGCCATCACAGGCAGAGGAGCTGTTGACGAAGGTGGACCACGCCCTGGATGGCGTTAAGAGCCTGTTGAGCTTGTGAGGGAGCAAAATGGCTAAGATTGAAGTAAATACCGATCTCTTCCAAGACTTTGAGAGTGCTTTCCAACCCCGACATCCAGAGCGGAGCGCGATACCGGCTAAAGTGTTGGGTTATGGCGAGATCAGCACCGTGCTGGAAATTGAGACAGAAGAACTACGCGGTTTGGCCTGTAAACGAATGCCCATGTTTCTGAACGAGACGGAGGTGGAGAATTACTTGAACCTCTATCGCGAATATTTAGAAATATTGAGAGAAAGGGTCGGCATCAACGTTGTTTCAGGCGAGACGGTTTGGATCAGAGATGCACAGCACAACAGAGTGACCGCCTACATTATTCAAGAGAAAATTCCTCATGGAACCATCGGTCATCAGGCCATTCATTCCCTCTCCAAGGAAGGTATCCTTTTGCTGGTTAGAGCTACTCTGACAGAGATGAAGAAGGTTTTCGATTTTAATAGGCTGCATCAAGGCGAGATTGAAGTAGGCTTTGACGGTCAGATTTCAAACTGGGCTATCATCGGCTTCGACCCACAAAAACCAAACCTGGAGGAACCCGTGCAACTGGTGTACTTCGACACCAGCACACCTTTGACCAGGAAAAACGGGCGGGAACAACTCGATCCAGAGCTGTTCCTGCGCAGCGCACCCTCCTTTTTGGTTTGGATCTTGCGACTGCTTTTCGTCGAGGATGTCATGACCCGCTACTACGACTTCCGGCGAGTCGCCGTGGACTTGATCGCCAATTTCCTCAAGGAGCAGCGCCCTGATATTATCCCCGATCTGATCCATGAAGCAAACACCCTCCTATCCAGCCATGATCCAGAAGGAGAATTTACGCCCATCACCATTAAGGAGGTCCACAGCTATTACCGGGAAGATGCCATGATCTGGCGGCTCTACCTGGCCTTCCGAAAAGTGGATCGTTTTCTGCATGGATTCCTTGGGCAAGCCTATCCTTACGTCCTGCCGGAGAAGATCCGGCGGTAAGAGATCAGATTCACACCCCTTAGAAGGATCTCATCCGGAATGTACCTAA
>MGNI01000224.1:13872-14077 GCA_001795115.1 Chloroflexi bacterium RBG_16_48_8
TCATTGGGCTGGGTCTGTCGACGGTGGGGGTCATGGTTTTTCAGCTTTACAGAGGAGGCGTTCTTGACCACTCTGAAGATGATTCGAGATCCAAGTATGGAACCTAATACGCGTCTATCAACGATCGCCACCCTGAGAGCCTCAGAGCCATCCCATCTATTAGCAAGGATCTTGTTTACTGGTAAAGTATAGATTGTAGCTATCT
>MGNI01000225.1:0-2081 GCA_001795115.1 Chloroflexi bacterium RBG_16_48_8
CAACATATTGACTTATCACTCGTTGACTTCTCGACGAAAGTCGGTACCACCGTACTTCATGCGACCGTACTGCCGTACTGTGGCGTAAAATCCCTCTATCCGTTAAAAATAGGGAAAGAGGCGATGACCGCATTTTTACGCGCGACCGCTCAGTCCAAAAGTACAACGAAAGTAGAAAGAAGGCATAGGGCACTTTTCTATGAGGACAGAATATCTTAAAAAAGAACCCCCACCGCGGAGGAATCCTCAGATAAACTCCAATATCTTGGTATTGGGGATTATCATCTTTGCCCTGTTTGGCTGCTTTGCAGTGGCAGGACCACTGGGTCTATTTACGAAGTTATCTGATTTCATTGCGGATCTTGACCCTGCCCCTGTCAATGCTAATACCGGCGGCACTCCCATCCTGCTTGGGATCTACACCTCCGAATCTCTCCAGGTGACATCTTGGGAGATCGAGAATTTTGATGCCTGGATGGAGGAGAATGGTCTAAATAAAGGGATCTCCATTGCCGGAACCTATATGGATTTTGAATTCCATAATCCCGAATTTAACGTCCACAAGGAATTAGGAACCGCTTGGGATCTGGGGTATACGCCTTTTGTAAACCTTACCGCTTATCAAAGGACAGCAGAGCAGGTTGCTTGGGACCCGGAATTCGAGCAGCGGGTCCGTGCCTGGGCTTCTGCTTTTGCTGAATGGTCCAATGGAGGGGAAAAACGCGCTTTCATCGCTCCCCTGCAGGAGATGAATGGCGGTTGGGTTCGTTATGGGCTTGACCCCAAAAATTACAAAGTGGCTTGGCATAAGATTCGCAGGATCTTTGCTGAAGAAGGCGTTGCGGAGGATGCAGTCAGTTGGGTGTTTGCACCCAATGCCTGGAGTGAGGAAGGACACGAATTTGAACGCTACTATCCTGGTGATGCGGTTGTGGATGTTGTCGCTTTCAGCACGATGAATTTCGGCGGTTGTGTGGATTATGGATCCGGTTGGGATACCTTTGAAAATATCTATGAGCCTTATCTAGCACGAATGCGAGAGATGGCTCCGGGCAAACCGATTTTTCTGTCTCAAACAGCTTCAGTCGGTGTTGGACCTGATGGAAAGCGTGATGATAAGCTCAAGAATGATTGGCTCAGGGATACCATTGGAAAATTGGCAGCCTTTCCGAATGTAAAAGGGATTATTTATTATAACGTGCTTAAAGCGGAGCCCACCATTGATCTCTGCCGACCAGTTGACTGGCGGGGTTTCGATAAACACTCCGATATTTCTTACGAAGGTTATTTGGACGCTGTAGAAAGTCCTCAATTTGCCTATTGGGCCCCTGATAGTGATGAGATGGTTGAAATCGGATTTGGACGTAGGGAAGGCCGAAATTACGCCGATATTTGGCCATCGACTCCTTTATCTGGCGTAGAAGATGCCTGGTATTACGAATGGGTCGAGACGCTGGCGGATGCTAGCATCGCCATCGGCTGCAGGATGGAGACATACACTTTCAACGGTATTGAAAACCAATTGGAATTCTTCTGCCCAAAGAATCCAGTAACAAGGGCAGAAGCCGCTGTATTCCTTGAGCTGGCATTGCATGGGAAGGGATATTGGCCTCCTGCTCCTGTGGGGCGTTTTGATGATGTCCCCACGGATTATTGGGCAGCAGGTTGGATCGACCAATTGGTGGCCGATGGACTCTCATCAGGTTGTGGGGAAAGGCTCTTTTGTCCAGAAGACATGGTTTCAAGAGCGCAATTGGCTGTTATGGTGGGTAAGGCTATATTTACAGATCCTACAGCATTTCCAAATCAGCAATCTGGTAGTACCTTCGTGGATGTGGAAGCAGAAGATTGGGCAGCTGATTATATTGAACAACTGGCAAGGGAGGGGATCATTTCCGGTTGTAAGGTTGGGAAATATTGCCCGGATGAGGCTGTCTCTAGAGCGGAATTGGCAGCCTTGATCGTCAAAGCCTTTAACATTCCCAGCTATGGTGATGCAGATTGGATTAGCAATCCTTAGTTCCATCGGCTCGGATTTCCCCCTTAGAAGCAACTGAGTCAGATTTTGAAGTATGCTCCTC
>MGNI01000225.1:2092-4742 GCA_001795115.1 Chloroflexi bacterium RBG_16_48_8
AGTTCAGTTATCAATCATCATGTGCATTTCATCTGACTTTGTACACTTCCTTTAATATTGATGTGGAGGAGAGGTGGGGTAGCCACACTACCTTACACACCACAGCGTTTATCCCGGGAGTAGAGGATGCAACATTCCCTGAAACCCACCCTAAAACTCGACCTCCTTTCTTCACAACCATTTTTCATATAAACTCAACTGGAGCAGAATGCATCAAGTGGAATACATCAGGCACACAGAACTCAGGGAACGTATATTGGATTGGAATATGAATAATCTGAACGTCCCTTTTCATGAGTTAAGAAGAACATTCAACCTATAGGTGAAATGTTGACGGAAGAAAAAAGGCTTAGGAAGAAAATCATCATTGCTGGCTACTATGGTCATCGAAACGCGGGTGATGAAGCCATCCTAAATGGGATTCTGACAGAGCTTAGAGCTCTTGATCTGGATCTCGAGTTTACGGTTATCTCGGGGGATCCTGAAGATACGTTCAGATTGCACCAGGTTAATTCTATTGGATGGAAAGACTTTGAGGGCATGATCCAAGAGGTGAAGACCGCTTCTTTGGTGATCGTTGGCGGCGGGGGACTTATCCAGGATTATTGGGGTATGGATCAGACGAGTTTCCTCACCCATCGTCAGGGCGGCATCAGCGAATATGGTTCCCCCATCATATTGGCGAAGCTCTTCGGGGTTCCAAGTATGTTCTATGCGGTCGGTGTTGGTCCGTTGAATACCTCAGAAGGGCGTGATCATACCCGTCTGTTGTTTGAAGCTGTGGATGCAGCTACAGTGCGTGATGAGAAGTCCAGAAAACTCATCAAGGAAATTGGCATTCGGGTTGATGATATTCCTATCGTCCCTGATCCTGCAATCTTCGCCCTTCAATCCGATCTGCCATCGGATTTTATAGAAAAGCTAAATGACTATCCGCGACCGCTCATTGGCGTCTCGCTTCGCTACTGGGGGATCGGTATCGAACCTGAGGAATGGCAACCTGAAATCTCGGCAGCGCTTGATCAGATCCTGGGAGAGATGGGTGGATCTGCATTCTTTATGCCACTGCATGTTTCGGATTATTACCTTGAGAATGATCAGGTGGTTTGCAGGCAGATTCAAAGGAGGATGGTACGCAAAGATCAGACAGAGGTTGTGCTTTTGGATCTGGATCCATTGGAGCGGTTCTCCGCCCTATTCCAATTTGATTTTATTTTTGGAATGCGGTTGCATGCCATTGTGGCAGCCTTGAGGGCAGGTCTTCCATGTGTGGGTATTGAATATGATCCAAAAGTACGCGCTTTCATGGAGCCTATGGGTCTGGTGGATTATTGCTTCAACCTTTCTCATCTTGTACCAGATGCGATTGTTGAAAAGGCTCTTGCTGCTTATCAGAATCCATCCCTATTCAAACATGCTGCGGCTGAATTGGCTGACATTTCTGCCAGAACCTCACACAGCGCACAGTATGCCAGGGAAATCCTGGTGAAACCAAAAATCTCAAGCGAGCTATCCTCATTGCTGGTTGATTTTGCGGTTCATCAGACCTTGAATGTCGCCCACTCAGAAGAAGAAAAGGTACGGCTGAACGACCTCTTTAGGAAGGTTTGGGCTGGGCGTCTGGATCCGAGTTTTAATTTTGAGCATGCCCGAACGGACCTTGGGTGGATTGAATCGCAATTATTGGCGGACTATGGTCGTATGCAGAAGTTGGAAAGAAAAAATATCCAACTTCTATCCCGCGCAGAAACCGCGGAATCATCACGAGATCGACTGGAAGGTAGAGTCCGGGAAATGGAGAACCAGCTCTCCTACGAAAAAACGGTGAGGCAGGAGGCGGAAGGAAAACTCGACCAGGTTCAACGAGAGCGGTGGGAGCTCAAGGAGCAACTTTCCCGTATCGAGCATTCCAAAGGTTTTCGAATCCTTCTGTTTTTCTGGAAGTTTCTGTGGCGCATCCGCGATCCTAAACAAACCATGATTGACACGAAGTCTGATCTCAGTACAGCAGGATTACGTTTTGGTGAGAAGACCAAAGGATTACGGAAGAGGATTTTTGATGTTCTGAAAAGAATATTGCCCATCGGACTGAAACATTTAATCTTTGTCGTGGATGTACACCATCTTGATCTAGAGGATCGTTCCTCGGTCGTGCTTTACACCCAAGATGATGGACTCTTTCCAGGTTACCAGCCTCGAAAGAAGTTCGGACAAGTTGGAGGGAATCCTGTAAAAGTGACCCTCGTTACTACCGTGAAGAATGAAGCTGACAACGCTCAGAGATGGTTGGAGGATTTAGAGCGCCAAACGAGATTACCCGATGAGGTCGTCCTGCTGGAAGGAGGTTGCTCAGATCGAACATTAGAAATCATCCAGGCATTTACTCAAAAATCACCCCTCCAAATACAGCTGCTTTCAAAACCTGGCACCAATATCGCCACACGTCGCAATTTAGGGGTGACTTTGGCCAGCCACCCCTTGATCGCAATGACGGACTTCGGTTGTACGTTGAAAGAAGATTGGCTGGAAAAGATGATAGTGCCATTCATGGCAGATCCTGATACCGAAGTTGTGGCAGGAGGCTATTAAGCTCAAGCTCAAAGTCGCGTTGGAGACTCGGCCAAGTATGAACTCATCCCCTCCACCCATC
>MGNI01000225.1:4769-6727 GCA_001795115.1 Chloroflexi bacterium RBG_16_48_8
CCTGTCGTTCCATCGCTTTCCACAAATCGGCTTGGGAGGCAGTGGGGGGATTCCCGGAGTGGCTGACAAAAACTGGGGAAGACACCTACTTCGACCTGCAGCTTAAGAAGAAATGTTCCCGTTGGGCATTTGTGCCTGAAGCTCAGGTGATCTGGCATGCACCTGAAACCTTGAAAGGGATATGGGATAAGTTGTCAAGCTGGACGGTAGGTGATGGCGAAAGTGGCGCTTTTGTCCAACGGTATTGGGACTTGGTCAAAGGAACCTTCTGGAGCGCGTTCTTCTCTCTGCTCGGTTTGGGTATTGCCATCGGAAGTTTTTGGATTCATCCTGTCCTGGGCGGGACCTTTCTGGCAATTTGGTTACTGCTTCATTTGATTTCTTTGTGGACGGGGGCAGGAACAGGGAAAGGGTGGATCGAAAGATTTTGGAGAAGTTTTGGTCGAGCAGCCCGGGTGGATGGCTTTCTGCGCGGGATTCGCAACCGGGCTGCTGTCATGACGCGAAAATATGTAGATATTCCTGGGGTGGTCCTGTTTCTAACGGGTGTACCTATTGATGATACTGGAGGAGGAGCACGTGGCACACAGATCGTCCTGGAGCTGTTACGGCGCGGTCATCTGGTAGTCTTCGTTCATAAATATCCGAAGCAGGAAAGCGTTGATTTAAAACTGGATTTTGATCAACCCAACCTTTTACACTTCTCTTTAGCCTATTTCGATTGGAAAGCTTTAAGATGGGAGCTGCGCCATTTACTTGAAGAAAAACCGCTTGCTGCCATTCTCGAGTTCCCTTTTAAAGAATTTCTACCCATCGCCAAGGATGTGGAGCGGAAGGGTGGAGAGATCATCTACGACTTGATCGATGAATGGAATACGTCATTAGGGGGTGATTGGTACTCGGAAGCGGTTGAACAAACGGTCATTGAACTCAGCCATGTCCTTGTAGCGAGTGCTCCTTCCTTGGTGAAGCGATTGGAGGAAGCCAGCGGTCGGGAAGTGCTCTGGATGCCCAACGCTGTGAACTTGCGCCTGTTCAATCGGAGCCAAGTATTCAGCTATCCCAAGGATCTTCCTCCAGGTTCGCCGAAGATTCTTTACATCGGTGCCTTATGGGGTGAGTGGTTTGATTGGGAACTGCTGCAAAAAATTGCTCAGGCATATCCGGGCGGAATAGTAGCCGTGATTGGCGACTATCGTGGTCAATGTCCATTTATTGAACCTAACCTGCGTTTCTTGGGGCTCAAACCTCAAACTTCTCTGCCTGCCTACCTGCAGCATTCGGATGTGGCCATCATCCCTTGGAAGTTCGAGCCTATCACCCAGGCGACCAGCCCATTGAAAATCTTTGAATATTTAGCCATGGGCACACCCGTTGTGGCACCCAAGCTTCAGCCTCTAGAAGGCATCCCTTATCTTTTCTTGTCGCAGGATCATCAAAGCTTCCTAGGGAACATTGAGCATGCTCTTTCATGTGAGATGGAAGAAACTGTTTTAGAGGCGTTCCTGAGAGAAAACTCGTGGCAAGCCCGTATCGATCAATTGGCTACAAGAGCAGCACATTTTAAAGAGTCAGTAAAGGCATTTGCGGATTGAGAGGGTGCGTTCAGGGCAGGAGAGTAGGGTTTTTCCAGTCTCCCTCATCTCTGGTCATGAAACATCCAACCGTGATGAACGATTTAGATCTCTAATGGGCAAGTCATCATTTAGCCACATCTTACAGGAATTCGCAATGGTTCATATTTTGTAGGTTGAAAATCGGATGCAGTCAGGTTCTTATTCAAATCTTAAGGGAAAAATCATCTCAAGCAGTTGGCAGCTGCTGAAACGTCTCTTCCCCGGGGGAAGCTTTGGGCGGAGACTTTTTTATCTCTTAAGAGCTAGATTTGGTCGTTCCATCATCAGTCTGGATCACCGTCCCCCACTTCAGACAGATCAAGAGCTTCAGCGATTTGTGGA
>MGNI01000225.1:6759-7078 GCA_001795115.1 Chloroflexi bacterium RBG_16_48_8
GGAATTGAGTGAAAATGAGGGACAGCGCTCAACCAACCTTGCGCTTGAACTGTCTCAACGAGGCATCCCGTGCATCTTTGGCTATTGGCGGTGGAAATCCGATGTTTGGGTACCGCAGAATAGGCTTGCTCAAGGGATCTTGCAGATACCTGTGGATGTTCTTGCCTCCTGGCCGGAAATGGTTTTTCGTGCCTTTCATTGTGATGAGAAACTTCTTCTTATTGAATTTCCACATCCATCCTTCTTTAAATTATTGGCTGAAGGGCATGCCTGCGGATGGATGGTCGTCTACGATGTGGTGGATGATTGGGAGGAGTTC
>MGNI01000225.1:7114-10756 GCA_001795115.1 Chloroflexi bacterium RBG_16_48_8
TTCGAAAGGCATCTTCTGAATGCGAGCGATGCCATTACAGCAGTCAATACCGTTCTATCGAACCATTTGAGAACTCTTGGGGCAGAAGAGATTGAGATCATTCCCAATGGATTAGCCAGGGGTGTTGAGGTTCCCGATCAGGATCGACTGCTTGAGCGGGGCGAGGTAACCGTCGGTTACTTCGGCTACTTAGCCGGATCCTGGTTCGACTGGAAGCTGCTTGCATCTGCAGCGGATGCGAAGCCCTCATGGAAGTTTTACTTAATTGGTTATGGGGGGAGGCCTGAAGGCGTTACCCTTCCTGAGAACATCCTCCTTCTTGGAAAGAAACCTCGAGAGGAGTTGGCTGCCTATGCAGCTAATTGGGATGTGGCTGTGGTCCCCTTTAAAACTGAGCAGCTTGCTGCCGGCGCGGACCCGATTAAGATCTATGAGTATCTGGCCATGGGGCTGCCAGTTGTCGTCACAGGTGTGTATTCTCCATTAGGCGGTGAAGCTTTTGTGCGAAGAGTAGATGGGTTGAATGCATTGATTGACGCCCTTGAGGACGCCTCGAAGGAACGATATCAGAAGGTAGATGAGCGGATCGCTTTTGCCCAGACCTGTTCATGGTCTGTCCGTGTTGATGCACTTCTGAGCATGGTAGAGAGAGGCTCTCAGAGATTGGCAGAGAAACGCGCTTTATTCAGGGGTAATCCGTGAAGGTCCTCTTCGTCTATAAATTTTTAACCATGGGTGGTGTTGAGACGGTCCTGAGGGTTCGCCTGGAAGGTCTCCCTGATTGTGGGATCGATGCCCATGCCTGGTTCCTGTTTGATGGTCCGGGGAGGGTGATTTTCGAAGGCATTACCTCTCGCCTTCATGTGGGATCCACCGCCATGCTGCGCGATTTTTTGATCGAGGAGGATTTCGGTCTGGTCACTTCTCTGGATACAGAGGAGATCTTTCCTATCCTTCGAAGACTTCGCAAACAGCCGTTATTTGTGATCGAGGCCCACAGCCCCTATCCCGAGAATCTTGAATATCTCCGTTTCCTGGGAGATCTACCTGTGGCTGCATACTTTGTTCCTTCACAATACCAGGCGGATATGATTCGGCCCAGGGTCGGGAAGGAAGCCAATATCCAGATCATTCCCAATCCTCTGGCTGCGAGTTTCGGAGCGGAGCTTAATCCGTTTTTGCCAAGTCCACCTTACTCAGCCGTGGCATGGATTGGGCGGTTGGACGAGCTTAAGAATTGGAAGGAATTCGTAGAAATTGCTGGGATTCTCAGGAACCAGAGAAGTGATATCGAATTCTGGATGGTGGGAAAATCTGGCGGCGAGGATATCAGCCAAGCCCTTTACAATCGGGCGCAGCGCGCAAATATCCTCGATCGATTGAGATGGTTCAGGGGGCTTCCTTATAAGCATATGCCAGGGCTACTGGATGCAGTACGTACGTCCGGTGGTGTTGTTGTTTCGACATCCAAGGGGGATTCCTTTGGAATGACTGTGGCAGAAGGTATGGCAAGAGCATGCGCTGTGGTTGTCCCATCGGAAGGTCCTTTTAGCAGTTTTATGGCGGATGGGGTTCATGGATATACCTATCGATTGGGTAAAGTACAGGATGCTGCATCTAAAATCAGGTTGTTGTTAGAGGAAGACGAGCGTCGTTTGAAGTTTGGATTGAATGGTCGAGAAAGCATTCTTGAGCGATATGCTGTCAGCGTTGCCATGGAAGCTCTGGCTTCTGAATTGAGGGCACTCATGCAGAAATGAGGAATATAAGTTCAGAATTCAAAGCCTCCCGCGGCTTCCAAACTGGTGGGAGGTTTTTTTATTTAAAGAAGGTCGGATTCTGGCGGAATGACCGAAAATGAACGCTCTTCTCAGGTGAAATATAGTACCAAAGACCTAGTACCACTGGTACTAAACGCCTAGAGCTTTTGATTACCATAAAGGATACTATCTAGCCAGATATGGACTTACAGGCATGTTATGGAGTAAGACTGCACTTCCTCCATAGAAATTAATAAGGTTTTTAGGAGCGTATCGGTAAAGAACATTTTAACGGTAGTCATCGCTAAGATCGAAAGGAAGACCATGACGGTAAATGGCCGAGAGTTGAAAATTGAAAATGTACAAGATTTCATCTGGATTGTAGCTCCAGATTTTGAACTTAGCATACCGCAATCTGAAGAAGCAATCCATGTCGTGATTCTCGCTCGAAATGAGGCTTCTGTTATTGGAGGTACATTGCTTGCTTTATCCATTGGATTGGGGCCAATGGATCAAATGCATGTTGTTGCAGATCACTGTAGAGATGCAACCGCACATATTGCGCATCAAGCAGGGGCGAATATATATGTTCGTGAGAATGGTGGGCCAGCTGGGAAAGGACACGCTTTACAATGGTGGTTGGAACAAACCAGTGGAGAAGCTTCTCCAGAGGATATTATTGTTGTACTCGATGCAGATAGTCTTGTAGCCCCTAATTTCTTTGAAAGCATTCGTAAACGAATGTTCAAGGGTCAGAAGGTTATCCAAACCCGAGTCGAGCCGGTTGTTCGTACTTCTTCCCCGGTAGCTCGCTTAGCGGCTTATTCTGAGACGACAGAGCAGCGCGTAAGCGATGCCTTCCGCTCGAAGATGGGTTGGTCTGTTCGATTGCGAGGAACGGGGATGGCTTTTCGTCGGGGCATCCTGGAACAGGTGTGTGGTTCCTTGAGCACCTTTGTTGAAGATGTCGAGATGACACTACAATTGGGCGCTCAAGGATGTCCCATCCATTTTGCTCATGAGACCTATGTCGCAGATCCTAAGCCCGTCGATCAAAATGGAGTTGTTCGGCAGAGAGCTCGCTGGATGAGGGGACAGGTTCAGGTTCTTAAAGCATACTTTACTCAGATCTTGAGGTTACTTGCTCGTGGGCCAGCCGGTTGGTCACTCTTAAGTTCAGTTCTTTTAAAACCCAAGACATTGCTCATACCGCTAAAGGCAGCATTGACTTTCTTGGCGTGGATCGGAGCTATCTTTGAGGCAACCCCTTTGCTTATCTCCATTGCTGCTTTGGGCACTTTATCATTGCTTATCGATGGAGGCACCTTCATCTATGGATTACGATTTGCACCCAATCGAAGAGAAGCCTTCTTCACGCTGGCCATAGCTCCTATTTACCTGGTGGTTTGGGTCAAGAGTCTGGCACTATCAGCAGTATCAGGTGGCGTCTGGCATCGTGCACGTCCAGTAAGCCCTGAGATTCTCCTTTCTGAGATTAGTTTCATCTCCACACTTGAACGCTATTTCAAGATCAATCAGAAGTCGGGGAGCATGGTCGTACAGCCTGTCATTGCAGATAGCGGTGATTAGCCGTATGAAGATAAACACAAGCCGGCGGTATTTCGCCGGCTTTTTTTATAGAGTCTCCCTGCAAGGGTGTCTGCACAGAAGAAGCAGAGGCGGCTTCTATGCTGCCGATCCTCCCCCAATCATGTCATTCCGAAGAACGTAGTCATGAGGAATCTCGTTGTAGGGATTACTTGGTAAAGAATAATCGAAAAAAAGTCCACGACAGTGGGCTTTAAGTCAAACGAAGTTTATCTGAGATTCCTCTGCTTTGCTCAGGATGGCAATAAGTGGAAAGGCTCGACTTGATCCTCAT
>MGNI01000225.1:10817-11831 GCA_001795115.1 Chloroflexi bacterium RBG_16_48_8
GTGAGAATGGACGCTCGCCCAATGGATCTATAAAGAAAACAGAACATCACCAGGACGAATGAATACGAAAAATTGACAGGTCATTCTTTCATGTGGTAAGATCCTGCGTATCAAATAGAGCCCTGACGGCACTCTTATCCGGAGAGGTGGAGGGACCGGCCCTACGAAACCTCGACAACCTATCGGGGAACAGTCCGATGTGGTGCCAAATCCGGCAGACAATTTGTTCTGATAGATGAGAGGGCAGTTGTTTGAAGAAACATCTCCCCTTCTCGTCGTGAAGGGGCTCATTTTTAAAGGAGGCTTTTTAATGAGCACAACCTTCATGACCTCACCGCGGTTCCTCTTTACCTCTGAGTCCGTTACCGAAGGTCATCCCGATAAAATCTGTGATCAGATTTCTGATGCTGTTTTGGACGCGTGTTTGGAAGAAGATCCACTCTCAAGGGTGGCCTGTGAAGTTGCGACCAAAACAGGTTTTGTGATGCTTCTGGGTGAAATTACCACAAAAGCGCATCTTAATTACGATAAAGTGGCAAGAGAAGTCATCATATGCATTGGTTATGACAATAGCTGCAAAGGATTTGATGGGAATACCTGTGGTGTGCAGGTGGCAATTGCCGGTCAATGTCCTGAAATTGCCAAGGGTGTCGATGAATCCCTTGAGGCGCGTTCGAGTGGAATGACTGAAGATGAAGTAAATGCAATCGGTGCAGGCGATCAAGGGATGATGTTCGGTTATGCTTGCACAGAAACTAAGACGCTTATGCCAATGCCTATCTATTTAGCTCATCTGCTTACGAAACGACTTGCAGAGGTTCGTAAGTCAGAGATTCTCCCTTGGGTTCGACCTGATGGGAAGTCCCAAGTCACTGTGGAATATCAGTTTGGAGAACCCAAGAGGGTGGATACGATCTTGGTTAGCACACAGCACACTTCCGAAGTCGATTTGAGCGAAGTTCAAGCGGGTGTGATCGAGCATGTGATTCGACCGGTTATTCCAGAACATCTCAT
>MGNI01000225.1:11852-12163 GCA_001795115.1 Chloroflexi bacterium RBG_16_48_8
GTCAACCCGACAGGCAGCTTTGTGGTTGGGGGTCCTCAAGGAGACTCAGGAGTGACAGGGCGGAAAATCATTGTTGACACCTATGGCGGGATGGGCCGTCACGGGGGAGGCTGTTTTAGTGGGAAGGATCCCACAAAAGTGGATCGAACTGGCGCCTACGGTGCACGATGGGTTGCAAAGCATATTGTGGCCGCGGGTCTGGCAGATCGCTGCGAAATCCAGGTTGCTTATGCCATCGGTATCGCTCATCCGCTCTCGGTGTTTGTCGAGACCTTTGGTACAGGGCGACTGCCGGATGAGGAGATCAGTCA
>MGNI01000225.1:12222-13607 GCA_001795115.1 Chloroflexi bacterium RBG_16_48_8
CCATTTACAGGCCAGTTGCCACCTACGGTCATTTCGGTCGAGACGATCTTTATCTTCCTTGGGAAAGGCTGGACCGGTTGGAAGAGCTTAAGTCCGCTGTCGGGATTGATGCTTCTGTTTCAGCCAGGATTTGATTCTGGCGCATCAGCTCACCCGTACAGCTCTAGCCTTGGTTTGCATGCTATCCTTTCCACGGATCGCCAAAGGAGAGAGAAGAAAACCGATCGCTGATGACATCCTTTGCATCGAGGTGTTTAACTTCCTGACGTATGTTTGCAGCTAGGTAGTTGGTCATTTTCTTGTTGAATCTCTGCATTTCATATAGAGCAGGGAAGGCTCATTTTGACAGTCCTATGGGGATGTCTTATAATGCGCTCATGTTGGAACGAGGATGCCCAAAATCAGAACCG
Organism: Chloroflexi bacterium RBG_16_48_8; assembly: GCA_001795115.1. GTDB lineage: Bacteria > Chloroflexota > Anaerolineae > Anaerolineales > E44-bin32 > MGNI01. Next base: position 12,633 of record MGNI01000225.1, read on the forward strand.
ATATTTGAAGCAACCTTCATAAAGAAGTTTTTTGGTTAATACAACAAAATACCGTCGAAAAATTGGCTTCCCAGGTCGGTGGGAAGCTAATTTATTTCAGGTAAAGTAGGAGCGCCTATGGATCTCTCCCAGCTTACACAAGAGATGAATCGCTTTGTAGAAAGAATGGGTTGGTATGCTCCCCAGAGCCCCAAACCTCAAACAGGGCGGAACTTGGCTCTTTCCCTTCTGATTGAGGCGGCTGAAGTGCTAGAACACTACCAATGGGTCGAAAACCCTGAGAATATGGATGCTTTGGGAAGCGAGTTGGCTGATGTGGCTTTATATCTCCTCCAACTTGCAAGCATCCATGAAATTAATTTGGAAAGGGCAATTCTTCAGAAATTGGATGAAAATGCCAAGCGGGAATGGTAAACAAGGGTCTGGATCTCAGTCGATTAGATCATTCAAGCCCGTAAATCCATTTAAGAAGGGAACCCTAATCCATTGCCCTGAATCATTGGGATTGTGTTAGGGAATAGGTGATGCGAGTATTGCAGCAAATAGCACAACTCTCACCTTGGTCTTGAATGCTCCAATAATTTTTATGGATTCACTCGTCTTGATACGTGATATGGCATAGGGAGGTTCAAAAATGTTACAATTTACCTTTCGGGGGCAGGAAAAGTTTCGCAGCTGGATGGATCTGGTATGAATGTATGGTTGTGCAGATAGGATGAACCCTATTTAATGGAATAGGGAGAATACATTGGATCCTTACCGAAGTTCTGTTGACCTTTTTCTTTGTATAAAGGATGATATCTTTAATTTGAGTAAGAAATTTTTAGGTTTGTAGCTTGGGTATGGATGATGTTATATCTAGTATTTCGGGTATGGTGACAACGAAAGTTATTGAAAATGAGAATGACTCAATTAGCACCCAAACCTGATGTGACCTGGCCATGGCCCTTCTCTCTTGGTGATCTCACGGCAGGT
>MGNI01000225.1:13627-17327 GCA_001795115.1 Chloroflexi bacterium RBG_16_48_8
CACTACGTGTTTCTGATGTGCAGGTCATACCTATATCACGTCGACGCCCATCCATTGGTGTCATTCGTGGTTTGTCTGTTAACTATCATGGACACCCAGGACAGGGCAGCTGCAAGCTTGTCGTTAAGGAACCCAGAGGAACAACCAGGACAGGTCTTGCAGGTGCAGGTCGTCGAGAAGTTGGTGTTTATCAATTCCTTGCAGGTCAATTGCCGCTTATCGTCCCAACATTAATCGCTGCCTCACCCACGGGTGATTGGCTTCTCATGGAGGCTGTTCCACCGAGTCAAGATGCATCCCTGTGGGAACAAAAAGATTATCTAAAAGCTATTGATGCCCTCTCTCAACTGCATGACCGCTTCTGGGGTTTGGGTGAGGATCTGAATGCCTTTCCGTGGTTGAGTCGTCCATTGAGGGCGGACTTCGGAATACACGTCGCCGCTGGAGAGCATGCGGTTGAAAAAATGAAATATCATGGGAAACCAACCTATATTGCAGAAGTGCCTTCTCGAGTGAAACTGCTTGAAAAACTCACATCGAATGCTGAAATGGTTGTTGCACCCCTTCGAAGGGAGGTAAGTACATTCCTTCATGGAGATTATTGGCCAGGAAATATCTCTGTTATGAGGGATGGAAGCCAGATCGTTTATGATTGGCAGCTTGCCGCGATCGGTCCCGCCATCTTGGATTTGCTGGTTTTTGTAAAGAAAAGTTTTTGGTGGTTTGATTCCCTTCCTTTAGATGAAGCAGAAATCACCCATTATTACAGAGAGCGTGTTCGATCTAGAATTGGTGTTATCTGGGATGATGAAATATGGGAAGAACTCTGGGATGCTGCATTGATGTGGCGTTTCCTCCAAGAGTGGTTGGATTTGATCGAGGCCTCCCCTGAACCCGTTTTAGAAGCCCGATCAGATCTTCTGGAAACTGTATGGTTAGAGCCCGTTCTCTCTGCCATTGAGCGACGATTGGGGGACAGCTAGATCCCCAAGAAGTGTTCTCAAAGATAAATATCCACGGAGAAAAATAGAAAGGGGTAAGAAGGGGGATGTTCCCGAGAACATTGTCATGTTTTGCGTGCGACATGGTGAAGAAGATCGAATAATTCCATTTTACCTGCTTGAAGGATTTCATTGAGCGGAAGGAATACTCTCTATTGGAGGAGGAAGAAAAGGTTAATGTCTAGTGACAGATTACCCTCACGATCTGAGAATTTCGCCGAATGGTACAACCAGATCGTTCTGCGTGCTGAATTGGCCGATTATGCGCCTGTACGAGGTTGTATGGTTGTCCGCCCTTATGGGTGGGCACTCTGGGAGAATATCCAGAAGGCTCTGGACCGCCGTTTCAAGGAGACGGGGCACGTAAACGCAGCATTCCCGCTTTTCATCCCCAAGAGTTTTTTAGAAAAAGAGAAGGCACATGTTGAGGGTTTTTCACCAGAGCTGGCTGTTGTAACCATTGGTGGCGGAGAGGAATTGGAGGAACCACTGGTTGTTCGCCCAACGTCCGAGACCATCATTGGTCATATGTATTCAAAATGGATTAAATCTCACCGCGATTTACCCGTTTTGATCAACATGTGGAACAACGTTGTTCGCTGGGAATTGCGCACGAAATTGTTTCTTCGAACAACGGAGTTTTACTGGCAGGAGGGACATACAGCTCACGCCACCCATGAAGAAGCTGAAGCTGAAACACTTCAGATGCTCGATATCTACGCTGATTTTGCAGAGAATGAGGCGGCTGTCCCTGTGATTCAAGGTTTAAAAAGCGAGCGTGAGAAATTTGCTGGCGCGCTCCGATCCTATACCATCGAAGCAATGATGGGAGACCTGAGAGCCCTGCAATCTGGAACCTCCCATAATCTAGGTGATAACTTTTCACGCGCTTTCAATATCCGCTACTCAGATCAAAATAATGAATTGCAATATTGCTGGACAACTTCTTGGGGATTATCGACTCGCTTTATCGGCACGATTATTATGGTCCATGGTGATGACCAAGGTTTGATTCTCCCGCCGCGTTTAGCCCCTTATCAACTCGTGATTGTTCCGATTTTCAGGAATGAGGAGCAAAAAACGGTTGTTTTTGAGGCGGTCAAGAGAATCGAAGCTCAACTCTCGGAATTCAGGGTTAAGGTGGATTGGCGTGAAGATGTTACACCTGGATTTAAATTTAATGATTGGGAGATGCGAGGGGTACCTTTACGTATCGAACTCGGTCCTCGAGATGTAGAATCCCAGCAGGTCGTCCTGGTCCGACGAGATATCTCGGGATCTGAGGGAAAATTTCAGGTTTCTCAGGATGGATTAGCGTCCGTTGTTGAAAAAATGCTGATAGATATTCAAAACCATTTGTTCAAAAGGGCAGTTCGTTTTCGAGAAGAAAATACCCATCGTGTGGAAACTTATGAGGATTTCAAGGAGACACTTGAACATAAAGGCGGCTTTATTCGAGTCCATTGGGCGGGAACGAGCGAGGATGAGGATCTGATTAAGGAGGAGACCAGAGCAACGATTCGATGTTTTCCCCTTGATCCACCTGAAGGTCATGGCTGCTGTTTTTACACTGGAGAGGAGACCGACCGCATTGCGATTTTCGCTCGAGCCTATTAGGCTTTGGAGCGAATGATGTGATTTCATCGAGGAGAATTCATCGTTCTTGAAGGGAGAAGTCTTAAGGTTCTGTCTCTCTGGTTTGGATACCACAGGAGAGGCATCATCCCTCTCTGATGGAGAACAACTCCCTCATCTGGTTGACTTGAATGGGTTTCTTCATGGGTGGATATCGTAAAAACCAATTGAAGAATCCCGCAGTAAGCTGCTGGGTATCTTGTCGGATGTCTTTTATCCGCTGGATGCGCAACTTTCGTAGGAAAAAGCCAAGAAAAGGGGGTTGCCGCCCCTGACCCCACGCTTATCCTGGCTTTATCCCCTGAGGCTTATCGATTGCATGTTCTTTGTTGCTCATCCGATAAGATAACGTTAAAACCTCCCTATGGGTGAAGTTCCATGCCTGCTGTAAATCCAGAAAGATTAGCGGAAGAAGTAAAAGAGATCACGTGCCTTGTGAGAAATCCCCGAGAGCTTCGATGGCGAGTGATGGATCTCTTTGAGTTTTACTCTGATCGAACTCGACGATCTCCATCCACTCTAAGCGTGGGTCATGCTGAAAAAAAATTTGGAGTTCCTCGTCCTGTGTCACATGCCGTAGAAAGGGGATTGAAGCAATCGCTATCTGAACATCAAGAATATCGAGTAGCAATCTCAGATGAGCTTTGGAGTACCGATTATCGTGAGACAAGAACTCTGGCCATTGCTCTACTTGAAGACTTACCCTTTGAAGAAGTCCTGACACATGCGGAAACTTGGTCTATGGAAACAAAGGACCTTGAGATACTGACGAGATTAGCAAGTACTCTGGTGTCCTCATGGAAAGATGTGAGCTATCTGGGATTCTCACCTACTTCCGCGAAATGGTTGAAGGATGACAATCTACAAAGGAGGTTATTTGCCTTGTTAACCTTTCATCAGACTGTTCTCGATTCGGATTTTTCGGATTTACCCCTCATTTTTCACCTCCTTCAAGTTCAGAATGTGGCAGGAATTTCTGAATTGAGGAGAGCTTTTCATGGTCTTCTCCGCACCCTTATCCAACGAAGTGAGTTCGAGACCGCTCGTTTCCTGCTCGATATCCT
>MGNI01000225.1:17382-17689 GCA_001795115.1 Chloroflexi bacterium RBG_16_48_8
ACGATCAGCAGGTCCGACTCAAGCGCGCCTTGTCGACCTAGAGCCAGACTGGTATAATCCCACTGCTTTAAAGACTAGACCCGAAAGCGGCAGAGGCTGCCATCTGGGTGACCTGCTTAGGAGCAGAAGTCCATGAGAATAACAAAAGAAGATAAAAATCAAATCATCACTGAGTACCACCGTCATGAAAATGACACAGGATCGCCAGAGGTTCAGGTCGCGATCTTGACGCATCGCATCCAGCAATTGACAGAGCATTTGAAGGTTCATAAACATGATGAGTCTTCCCGTCGTGGATTGATCAAGC
>MGNI01000225.1:17717-25781 GCA_001795115.1 Chloroflexi bacterium RBG_16_48_8
AAAGATCCGGCGGCCTATTTGTCATTAACGGATAGTCTAAGTATTCGCCGCAAGTAACCTGGTTTTATTCGAGCAATAATGCATCGAGGTCGCTCGAAGTGTCTCGCGGGCAGTCCTTGTATGACTGCCCATCGTTCAATACAATATCCTATTAATCAAATTGCGTCCTGCGAGTGGGTGAGGAATTGGAGACTGACCGTCAAAGGGTCATCGGAACCTGAAGTTGATGGCCACTCCCCAGTCCCTAACCCCCCGCAAAGCCCGGCGCGGAGGGAATTTTAATGTCTGAAGAACAACAATTTAATACGATCGTAGGGGGTCAAACCATCACGATCGCCACAGGGAAGCTTGCTGGCCAAGCTGGAGGGGCGGTTACTGTCCGTCAGGCGGATACCGTTATGTTGGCTACAGCCACCATGAGCAATACACCAAGAGAAGGGATCGACTTCTTCCCACTTTCGGTCGATTACGAAGAGCGTCTCTACGCCGGTGGTCGGATTCCAGGATCCTTTTTCCGTCGAGAAGGACGACCCTCGGAAGCTGCAATCATCACAGGCAGACTGACGGATCGCCCAATCAGACCCTTATTTCCACAGGATATGCGGAACGACGTTCAGGTGATCCTGTATGCCATTTCGTCTGATGGTGAAACACCCATTGATATCTTGGGTATTAATGGCGCCTCGGCAGCATTGATGATCTCGAACATCCCTTTCGGAGGTCCAGTTGGAGCTGTACGAATAGGACGCATTCATGGGGATTTCGTCATAAATCCAACCTACCAGCAGCTGAATGAGTCTGATCTCGATTTGCGTGTAGCCGGAACACGTGATGCCGTTCTTATGGTTGAGTGTGGAGCCAATGAATTGGATGAAGCCGTTATGTTGGCTGCCCTTGAAATGGCTCATCGCGAGATACAGCCCTTAATCGATATTCAAGAGGAAATGAGAGCGAAAGTCGGAAAACCGAAATCCGATTATCCCGTTATTAGGTTGCCTGAGGAAGTTCTTCATTCTGTGGGTCATTGGCTCGGCAGTCGGATGAAAGATTTATTAGCTACCCCAAGAGATAAAGTTGAAATGGCTTTGGCTTACGAGGATTTAGCTGCCGCAGCTGTTGAAGCATTAGAGACTGATGAATTGGATGAAACGACGATTAGAAGCGCAGTGAGTGAGATCCACAAGAAAGATGTCCGTGATCTCATACTGAACGAACGACGACGTATTGATGGCCGTGGTCCCAAGGATATCCGGGAAATCCGGGCGGAGGTTGATCTGAGTCCCCGAGCGCATGGATCAGGCCTTTTCTCCAGGGGAGAGACTCAGGTTCTCACTTTAGCGACTTTAGGTACTCCCCGTGAACGGCAAGAGTTAGATGGTCTTTCACCTGTGGAAGAAAAACGCTATATGCACCATTACAATTTTCCACCGTTTTCTGTTGGTGAGACGGGCCCTCTGCGGGGTGCATCCAGAAGGGATGTGGGACATGGTGCTCTTGCAGAGCGAGCGTTAATCCCAGTTTTACCTCCAGAGGGGGAGTTCCCCTATGCCATGAGATTGGTTTCTGAGGTGCTCTCTTCCAATGGCTCCACATCCATGGCATCGGTTTGCGGCTCTACTTTGGCCTTGCTGGATACCGGTGTTCCCATTCGAGAGCCTGTGGCTGGTATAGCTATGGGGCTGGTAAAGGATGGGGATAGATACACTATCTTGACAGATATCCAAGGCATCGAGGATCATCTTGGGGATATGGATTTCAAGGTTGCAGGCACGAAGAACGGGATCACTGCCTTGCAGATGGATATCAAGATCTCTGGTATCGCACAACCCATTCTTGCGGAAGCTTTGCAGCAAGCTTTGGAGGCCAGACTGTATATCCTTGAAAAAATCAGGGAGTGCATGCCGGCCCCTCGTGCAGAATTGAAACCTCACGCCCCTCGGATGACGATTCTGAATGTGAATCCTGAGAAGATCGGCGCCATTATTGGTCCTGGCGGAAAAACGATTCGCCATATCCAGGAGGAAACAGGTGTTCGGATCGATATCGAAGACGATGGCAGGATCTTTATCGCTGCAGTTGATGGTTTAAGCGCTGATCGTGCCAGAGAGATGATAGAGAGTTTGATCGAGGTGCCAGAAGTTGGCAGGATTTATACGGGTCGCGTCGTTCGCACAACAGATTTTGGCGCTTTTGTTGAAATTCTCCCTAACATTGATGGTTTGGTTCACATCTCCCAATTGGATAGCATGCGCGTGCAGAGCGTGGAGGATGTGGCCCGTGTCGGGGAAGAGATTACCGTCATGGTGACAAATATCGACTCGGAAGGGAAAGTCCGTCTCTCCCGTCAGGCGGTTTTAGAAGGCTGGACGGCAGAAGAAGCTATGGAACGTGATCGCCGCCCAAGTAGAAAACCAAGCATGGGCGGTCGCAACTCCAGACAAGGTGGGAAAAGCCGGACAGGGCGCGGTTCTGGATCAGATCGATAAAAATCTGAAGATTGAAAAAATTAAGTCTCTCGTCTAGCACATCATCCATTATTTTGTGGATTACGTCAAAGGGCGAGAGTCCTTTTTAAGGCAATGATCTCCTCCGAGAGTCTCGATCTTTTGGAACTTGGTCGCATCAAGAACGAGTAAGGGGTAAACAGGGGGCAGGGAGTACTTGATCTGTTAATTCGTTAATGAGTGATGAGTATTATGTGTTTGGGGATCAAGGATAATTTCGTCGGGGAATAAGTTGATAAGGCGATGGGTAGATCAGGCAATGTTGACCGCGGAATGAGTTGACTGGTTGCCCCATCACTTCTGGCCTCATTGATCCATTACTGATTGACCTACTGACAAATCGCCTTATTCACTTATTGAGTTATTTACTAATCCCTGGCCCATTGATCCTTGGTCGACTTCTCCTCCATACCAGATGGTTAAATATTCAAGGGGCGGAACCCTCTTTTGTGTTGTTCTCTAAGGTTGAGTTGGATACAATCAAGCTATGTTCAGGAAGCAGAAAAGCCTTCAATGGTCCCCAACCGCGAAGCTTCTCATAAGCACGGTTCTCCTGGTCATTGGCGCGACCTTGCTTGTACGGTTTAGTGAAGTTATCCCGCCCTTGATCGTGGCTTGTATCCTGGCATTCATCCTTTCTCCCATTGCTGGACGAATCGAAAAACGATTGCAGATTAAGCGAGATTGGGCGACTTTGATTGTTTATGTCTTGCTAATCGGCATTGTCGCTCTTGTCCCGATTCTAATCGTGCCTATCTTAGTCGATCAATTTGGTCGTCTAAATGTGAATATTCAGGAGATTATATTCACGGTTGAGAACTTTCTGGGAAGAGAAATTGTTCTCGGTGACTTATCGATTGATCTTGCTGGAATTTTCGACCAGATTGCTGGATCCCTACAGAACTTAATAGAACCCTATCTTGGGCAAACCTTGGGAATCGCATTTGAGGTCATTGGCTCAGCTGTATGGGCGGTTTTTATCATCGTTATCTCTTTTTATCTGGTTAAGGATGGCGCCCGATTTTGGCGATGGTTTGAAGGACTTGTTCCTCCCATGTATCTCAGAGATTATCTTCTTTTGAGGGGGGAAATCTACATCATCTGGAGCTCCTTTTTCCGGGGTCAGTTGATCTTAGCATTGGTTGTCTCAATCCTATTTGTTATTGTGGGATTCATCATCGGCATTCCCTATACAATCGCGATGGCTGTTTTCGCTGGTTTGATGGAATTCATCCCCAGTATTGGGCACGGCCTTTGGCTATTTGTGGCTTCTTTGCTTGTCTTCTTCCAGGGATCAACGTGGCTTCCTCTTCAGAATTGGTTGGTCATGGTCATTTTGATCGGTTTACACCTTGTCTTCGGACAGGTCGATTTGAATTATCTCATCCCTCGTATTATCGGTCGAAGAGTGCACTTGCATCCCCTTGTTGTTATTTTAGGTATTATTGTTGGCGCTCTCCTGGCAGGCGTATTGGGCGTTGTACTTGCGGCGCCAACCATCTCTAGTATTCGTGTCATAGGGCGATATGTATATGCACGACTCTTTGATTTGGAACCCTATCCGATCCATGAGGAAACAATAGCGGAGCATGAGAATGACGGAATCGAATGAATTGAAATCACCCCCTTGGCAGCCGGGTACTCGCTTGATAGCAGGAGTGGTCTTGCTTATCTTCATAAGTTGGTTACTGTACAGCCTCCGCCAACTGGTAGCTCCAGCGATCTTGGCATTGTTTCTGGCTTATCTGCTCCATCCTCTCATAGCAAAATTGGTTGAGTGGACACGGATGCCTCGTTGGCTGTCCGTTCTCATTATTTACATTCTTTTAATCGTATTGATGATGGGCGCCACAACCGGGTTAGGATTAGCCATCTCACAGCAGTTGACTGGTTTAGTAGAGGATTTGGTAGCTCTATCCAATCAACTTCCAGCCCAATTAGAAGAGCTTCAAAGGCAAGTGATCCATGTTGGTCCATGGACCATAGATCTGAATCGAATAAACCTTGCTCCAGTTATTGAGCAATTAAGCTCAGCCATTCAACCTTTTCTGTTGGGGACTGGGACGGTGCTTGCCTCTGTCGCGGGAATAGCCGCCTCCGCAGTTGGAGTCTTTCTATTGGTTCTTGTCATTGGCTTCTATCTTCTTTTGGATTTCGATAAGCTCAAAGGTACCCTTATGGGACTCGTGCCAGAAAGCTATGTTAAAGATATTGAACATCTGATGGAGGAAACAGGAAAGGTATGGCAGGGATTTGTGAGGGGGCAGCTAGTCTTAGGCGTAGTTATCGGATCGGTCGTTGGAGTGGCGCTTACCATCTTAGGTGTAAGGTTCGCATTAGGACTGGCTTTGATCGCGGGCTTATTGGAATTCGTGCCCATTTTTGGGCCTATTCTCTCAGGGTTTATTGCTTGCTTGGTGGCGTTTTTTCAAGGAGGAAATTGGTTAGGCTTGACCCCGCTCGCATACACTTTATTGATATTATTGATCTTCACCATCGTTCAGCAAGTGGAAAATAGCATCCTTGTTCCCAAGATCATTGGGCACCATCTCAACCTTCATCCATTGATTGTTTTACTGGCTGTGTTAGCTGGGGGTATTTTAGCCGGCTTTTTGGGTATCCTGCTTGCTGCACCCTTTGTTGCTACTTTACGCATCTGGTTGGGTTATCTCTATCGAAAGATTGTAGGATTAGGGACGGAACCCGGACCAATACTGGTGACACCTCCAAAGAAGGAGGCACCTGCAATATTATTGCGAATTCGTAACTGGTTTCATCATCTTAGAATTGGAAAGGAAACCGATAGATGAGCCTCAATCACCTATCTCCTGAATCCTCCCCTCCTTGGTCGAGCATAACCAAGGCTCTGTTTGGGTTATTTGGGCTAGCACTCCTTGGATTTTTGCTGGTTAGATTCAGAACCATAGTGAGTATGATTCTGTTATCGCTGATCTTGACATTTCTAATCACGCCTTTTATCCGTTGGTTGCATATTCGTGCTCGATTGTCTTGGACAGTCGCAACAAACATTTGTTTTCTGTTTATCATCATGCTGATACTGATAGCATCAACGGCAACGGGATTTGTTGCCGTACAACAGCTACAAGCTCTCTTTCAAGGGACGCAAAAATTTTTCCTTGATTTATCCGAACAACTTGAAGATGCCAGTAACCTGTTGGTTAAACTCGGACCCTGGAGCGTTGATCTTTCGCAGTTTAATCTTGGTACACCTTTTGAACAAGCCCTGACTTATATCGAATTGATCCTGGGACAAGCCAGTACAATCATCGCAAACCTGGCGACAATTGCTGTTGAAACAATTGTACGTCTTGTGTTCATCATCGCCGTCGCTTATTTTCTATCGATTGATAACAAGAGGATTAGACAGGCCTGGAATCAACTTTCTATTCCTGGGTATGAAGCTGATTTACATCGATTGCGCAATGCGCTTTCTCAATTGTGGAATGCTTTTCTCCGAGGACAACTTATTGTTGTCACAATAACCGGTTTGCTCACATGGCTTCTTATGTCCATCTTGGGCGTACGTTTTTCCCTTGGGATTGGTGTCTTAGGAGGCATTGCTAAATTTGTCCCAATTGTTGGCCCTACAACTGCGGGTGCACTGGCAGCAGTAGTTGCTCTTCTACAACCTTCAAATTGGCTCAATCTTACATCTTTGGCTCATGCCATCCTGGTTGTGATTTGTGTGATCTTGTTGGATCAAACGATTGATTATGTGATTATTCCAAAGATCATGGGTACTTCCCTCAATCTTCATCCAGTCATCATCATTGTTGGAGCGCTCTTAGGAGCGACTTTAGCAGGAATTTTAGGCCTTCTTTTATCTGCTCCTGCTATGGCTACCCTTATCCTGTTAGGCAAATACATTTACCGAAAGATGATCGACCACTCTCCTTGGGATCCTCCCATCGATGCATTACCTGAGATCAGAGAAAGGACACTGGGGAGATTTCTCCGAAGAAGAATGGAAAGTACAAAGGTACAGGATGAAGAAAGGGTGAATGGTGAATAGAGCGAGCCTCTCTTTATTGGTAATCAGGATCGCTTGAGTTTTATAATACCGATCCGCCTGACGGATCATCTATAGGATAATCTCGTGAAAAGGCATGAATAAGACTTGAGTATAATGACATGTCTTGTCTAAACCCAGAACAGTATCCATCTTGAATACAAAAAAATGACTGAAAGGAACAATTCATGAGCGAGGAACCCACAATCAGCACTTCAACAATCGCAGAGACAGCAAATTATTTGGTCTGGAGAGCGGATGAAGCAGATGATGAGTCGACTTACCACCTCGAATTAGGCTCCGTTACGGTTCATTTTTTCTTAGAAGAGTGGCAAGAATTCTTGGAGCTCGTCAAATTGTTGACTTGAAAGATAAGGTTCTACTTAAGGTTTTAAAGTGACAAGTGCAATTTTTTTGCACTCGTTTCGGATCCACAGACCGGATTTCATTAGGGCGGATTGATACCTCAGGCGGTTTTAAATAATTGTGGTATGGTCTGATGGATCCGTCAGCCTCATTTTCCTATTCTTTCAAGTGTAATGGAGTAATGAGATCTTTCAACGCTCTTGAGGTTCATTGGGTAGGATCCGCCTTTCACTTTTTTGTTCGGATTGCAGTGATAAGGCTCATTTTCTAGGGATGGGTTCCATTTTAAGCTGTATCAAGGCGTGGGTATCAGATTGGAGGAGGAGTGGAGCGGCAGCACAGCCCCATGCTGCAGGATCCTCCCCACGAAAGTAGATGATGCGACGACTCATGGTTAAGCGTAGATTAAGTGATACCTAGTGGATCCAAGGGAAAGTTTGAATGCACTAACAACTATCAGAATGCAGGTGTATTCCAGATGAGGGGGAGACTGCTTCCATGTGAAACCTTTCTCCCCCCAGCTATCGATGATGTTGTCCCCTTTCTTGGGTACACTCTTAGATTACGATCGATTGTGTATTTGTAAGTATTCGACTTTATAATTGACATTTATCTGAACATGACTCGAAGTTTCATAAACCGCGAGGGATTCCCTTCTATGCAAAGTTAGTTTACCTTTCTCTAGTTTTTATGCATCGATTTAAAGATGAGAAGGTAGTTTCTTATTGAAAGAATGATCAGCTACGTATATATGAGATGGATGGATTTTGTTCGCGGTTGCTTACTTGCTCTTGTGATGAGTCGGAAGAGTTTGGGGACGGTGCCAGGCCCTAAACCATTAACTCTCATTTTGGTAATTCATGATGCCACCTTGCTTGGCACAAAAACCTATCTGAGTATAAACTGGATCGGCATGAAATTAAACTGTCATTTTGCATGATCTCTTTAGTGGATGGGATGTCATGGCGATAAGGCGAGAATTGTTAACTTGGAATGAGGTAGTGAAATTAATCGATCATCTCATTCCGCAATTTGATTTAGAGTTCGACATTATGGTCATCGTGACTCGTGGGGGCATCATCCCGGGTGGGATGCTGTGCGAAGCTTTAAAGATCGAGATTGTTCTTACCGCAGCAGTTGATTTTCCCTTTGAAGCGGAGCGCC
>MGNI01000225.1:25834-26121 GCA_001795115.1 Chloroflexi bacterium RBG_16_48_8
GTCGCACTGTTCTAGTTGTAGATGATGTCTGGGGATCTGGGCGCACGATTACTGCCGTGAAGAATCGCATTTCCGCTGCGGGTGGAACGCCCTACACATGTGTTCTGCATTTCAATCCATATCGCAGCCTGTTTTCTCAAGCTCGTCCGGATTACTTCGCTGCCATCACAGATGCCTACATTGTTTATCCCTGGGAAGTAGATAGGGGAGTAGATAAAGTGCTCTTGGATGAACCCTAGTTATGACCTACATGACCTTGATTAAGCAAAAGATTTATTTGCCCCATA
>MGNI01000225.1:26178-26463 GCA_001795115.1 Chloroflexi bacterium RBG_16_48_8
AAGAAGAGGAGCAGGCCAAGAGAGAAGGTTTTTAGTCCTCAGATAAGGGCATTGGTGCGGAAGATAGGGCCTGGTCGTAGTAAGATCATCTGGATCAGGCTTTTTCATTTCTGTGGAAGTGATTTATGGAAGGCGCCAAGGACCAGGAAAATTTCTATACTTTGCTTGAAGCGATTGGCGATATACAGAGAGGGAGTCTTCTAACTGGTCAGATTATCGCAATCGATCAGTTGGGCATTATTGTCGATCTGGGCCTCAAACGCGATGGAGTGATACCATCTTCTG
>MGNI01000225.1:26506-27493 GCA_001795115.1 Chloroflexi bacterium RBG_16_48_8
CGACGAGATCGATGTAATGGTTGTGGATCCCATCGATCCTGATGGAAATCTGGTTGTATCAATCTCCCAAGCTCGTGAAAGCGGAGATTGGTTAGAAGCTAAACGCTTGTTGGATGAGGATGAGATTTTTGAAGCCTCTCCTTCCAGCTTCAATAGAGGCGGGTTGATTGTTCCTTTTGGTCGTCTTCGGGGTTTTGTTCCCGCCTCACATATCAGTGGTTTGCAACGAGGCTTGGGAGAAGCGGAAAGGGCAGAGCGATTAGAACGATGTGTGGGTGAAACGATGCCCTTCAAAGTGCTTGAGGTTGATCCCCAAAGACATCGTTTGGTACTCTCTGAACGAAAGGCTATCCGCCAGTGGCGGCAGGCACAAAAAGCCCAAATTATCACGACCTTACGTGAGGGTGAGCTTCGTACAGGAGTCGTAACCAGCTTGCGGGAATTCGGGGTTTTTGTTGATATTGGTGGTGCGGACGGATTGATCCATATCTCTGAATTGGCCTGGCGTCATATCGACAACCCTGGTCAGGTGCTTGAAGTCGGGCAAGAAATTGAAATCTTGATCTTGCGATTAGATCCTGAGGCCAACCGCATTGGACTTAGTCTGAAAAGACTTCAAGACAATCCCTGGCTAAGTATTGCGGATCGCATTCAACCTGGCATGCTACTGGAGGGGACAATATCCAGACATGTCACCTCTGGCTTATATGTGAACATTGCGGATGGTATTGATGGATTGGTAAAGTCACAGCATACTCACGTCCTACCTCAGGTAGGCGAACGCGTTCATATTCGGGTGGTTTCTTATGATCCCGAGCGTGAACGATTGGGTTTGGAGATTGTTGGAATGGATTCATTCGTTCCTCAATCTGCTTTGGCTGATGAAACCTTGGCATGAATGGAGGTGAGAACGTATGACGACGGTGATCCTGCGACCGAACGAAAGTCAGGATCAATTGCTAAAACGCTTCCGTAAAAAAGTAGCTA
>MGNI01000225.1:27504-29181 GCA_001795115.1 Chloroflexi bacterium RBG_16_48_8
AAGCGTTGGTTTGTTTCGAAAAGCGAACTCCGAAGGATCCAACGCAAGAAAGCGATTCGTCGGCTAAAAAGGCGACAAAGGAAAGTCGCCGTACGCCGCGAGTAGATTTTGCCGAGTTTGACATTGGGATGTTATTTTAGGACATCCCTTGGAGTTCCGAATGTCTAAAAAGGAAGAGAAGATTGAGGTTGAAGGCACAGTGGTGGAAGCATTGCCGGCTACTCAATTCCGAGTAGAACTGGACAACGGGCATAAAGTGCTGGCCTACCTCTCGGGTAAAATGCGAAAATATTATATCCGCATCCTCTTGGGGGATCGAGTAAGAGTTGAGCTTTCACCCTACGATTTAACCAGAGGACGAATCACCTATCGCTTTAAGAAGCGCGGTCTTGGAGAGGAAGCGGATTAGGAAAAACGCTTCTCTATAAAGCTGTATAAAAATCGATACCGCCCTTGACTAAATGGGCGGTATTCGCTTAACAACCACTGCTCGCCAGTCATCTCTCGACCGCGTTTCGGAGATGAATAGACCTGCTTCATCACATGCAGCTTGAATGGTTCTCACTTGATCATTCAAGATTCCAGAGAGAATGAGAGTACCATCTAGAGGGATAGTTTGCCCTAATCTTGCTTGTATCATCTCTTCCAGGGTTCTGGTAAGAATGTTGCACACGACCAGTTGAGCTGGCACCCTGGGGGAGGGAATTTCTTCCAGTAAAAGCTCCAAGGAACCCTGGTGCAGAGTCACAATGTGACCGACATTATTGAGATCAATGTTCCTACGGGCATTTTGGAGAGCGACCGAGTCGATATCAAGAGCAAGAACCTGTCCAGCTCCAATTCGTGCAGCAGCGATACTCAAGATCCCCGACCCACACCCAATATCAATAACAGATTGTCCTGTTTGTAGAAAATCTTCAATTGCCAGGAGACAAAGTTGTGTTGTGGGGTGGGTTCCAGTGCCAAATGCCATACCGGGGTCTATGATGATCGGTAGGCGATCTGTTACCTCTAAGGGGAGCCAGGCGGGTTGTATCACCAATCTCCTTCCAAGGTTGATCGGATTGTAGTGTGACTTCCAAGCCTTATCCCAATCTTGCTCATGAAGCATGTGGAATTGAGCCTGGGGGAGTTCTTGAATTTGACTCAAGTGCCAAAGACCTTCTTCAATTCCTCTTCGCCGATCCTCTAATTGATCGTCAAAGGGAAGGAATGCCCATACCCTGATAAGCTGCTTATTCGGATGGGTTTCCAGAGGGCTTGTAGATTCAATTACAACACCGCCAGGCGCATGGCGTGAGAAAAGGTCAGATACAGGCTCAGCAAGTTCACCTGAGAGGGAGATGGAGACCTCAAGCCACTTCAAAACTTAAAGGCCTCCAAGAAGCTCTTTAAGTCGATCGATTAGACTCATCTCTTGGGGAAGAGCTTCTGTTCCCATGGTTTCGGCAAGTTTTTCGAATATTTCTCGTTGCTCTGAAGAAAGCGAACGAGGGATCTCGACGGATAGGATGACCAGTTGATCCCCACGTCCATTCCGACGTAGGTGGGGTACCCCTTTGCCCTTCAACCGGATCATCTTTCCAGGTTGAGATCCAGGTTGGATTTTAATTTTCTCCTCACCATCGACCGTAGGAACGGAGACCTCCGCACCCAATGTCGCTTGTGCTATATTGA
>MGNI01000225.1:29228-29581 GCA_001795115.1 Chloroflexi bacterium RBG_16_48_8
TTTCACGTGGATGACAATGTAGAGATCGCCTGTCGGGCCGTTATGGATTCCGGGTTCCCCTTCGCCAGCTAAACGGATTTGGGTTCCTTCATCAACACCGGCCGGAATGGGTACTACCTTTTGGACTTTTACCTGTTCTTGGCCATTCCCATTGCAATTCTGACAGGGAGTGGTGATGGTCTCACCTCGGCCGCCACAAGTGGGACAAGTGCTCACATTAACCAAAGATCCAAGGAAGGTTTGACGGGCTTGACGAACTTCCCCCGTCCCATTGCAGGTGCTGCATCGGACAGGAGAGGTGCCGGGTTCAGCTCCTGAGCCATTGCAGACGGAACATATCTCTAAGCGTTGGA
>MGNI01000225.1:29592-31104 GCA_001795115.1 Chloroflexi bacterium RBG_16_48_8
TTGTCCAACCCAAAAACAGCCTCTTGAAATTCGAGGGTGATATCGTAACGTAAATCGGCGCCTCGTCTGGGTGTCCGACTTTGACGTCGAGTGCCCATACCGAAGCCAAAGAATTCATTAAATAAATCGCTAAAGGGGAAATCGAAGTTAAAATCGATAGGCATCCCTTTCAATCCGGCATGCCCATATCGATCATAAGCTGCTCTCCGCTCAGCCTCTGAAAGAACCGCATAGGCTTCGTTGATTTCTTTAAACTTAGTTTCGGCATCAGGATTTTTATTGACATCGGGATGATATTCTTTGGCAAGATTGCGGAAGGCGCGACGAATCTCATCGTGGGTAGCTCCACGCGTTATCCCTAATACATCATAATAGTCGCGTTTACTTGCCATGACTCAACAAAACCTTTTTCTGTTGAATTTGCACCGCTTGAGATTTTCCTATTTCGCTTCTTTGAACTCACCCTCGATAAAGTCGTCGTCTGCATGACCTTCATCTTTAGCTTCATCAGAGGATTGAGAGCTGCTTGCAGTTTGTTGGTGCATGTACGTTCCTACTTGCTGGATGGCTTCTAACAAATTGCTGGCAGACTCCTTGATCATTTCAACCTTGTCCATATCTAAGCTTTGTTTAACTAGTTGACTCTTTTGTTCTAAATCTGCACGTTTGTCGTTGGGGATCCTATCCCGATTTTCTCGGATAAGTTTTTCAGCTGAATAGACTGCGTTGTCGGCCGTGTTACGGGCTTCCACCAGTTCACGTTTCTTGCGGTCTTCCTCTGCAAAACGCTCGGCATCCCTTCGCATCTGCTCTACTTCATTTTGGTTAAGGCCGGAGGAAGCGGTGATGGTGATATGCTGGCTGCGGCTGGTAGCCTTATCGGTGGCATTCACTTTGAGGATTCCATCAGCATCAATATCGAATGTCACTTCGATCTGTGGAATCCCACGTGGGGCTGGGGGAATGCCGTCAAGTGTGAACTTTCCCAGGGATTTATTATCTGCAGCCATCGGGCGTTCACCTTGGAGGACATGAATCTCGACCTCGCGCTGGTTATCTGTGGCAGTTGAGAAAATCTGGCTTTTCCTTGTTGGGATGGTGGTGTTTCTCTCGATCAGAGCGGTTGCCACGCCTCCCAACGTTTCAATCGAAAGGGTGAGCGGAGTGACATCCAGCAGGAGAACGTCTTTCACTTCCCCTCCCAATACACCTGCTTGAATCGCCGCGCCCAGGCCAACAACTTCATCTGGATTGACGCCCTTATGGGGTTCCTTCTTAAAGAAATTACGAACGGATTCCCTTACTACTGGCATGCGGGTCATTCCGCCAACCAGAACCACCTCATCAATATCTTCAGGTTCAAGACCTGCATCTCGAAGGGCTTGATGACATGGCTTGATGGAGCGCTGCACCAGCTTCTCGGTCAGCTGTTCAATTTTTGAGCGTGTGACTGTGATGTTTAAATGCTTGGGACCAGTTGCGTCAGCAGAGATGAAAGGCAAATTGATTTCA
>MGNI01000225.1:31185-31260 GCA_001795115.1 Chloroflexi bacterium RBG_16_48_8
AGATCAATGCCCTCATGGCTTTGGAATTCATTCGCCACCCAATCGATGATGATTTGATCGAAATCGTCACCTCCC
>MGNI01000226.1:0-8209 GCA_001795115.1 Chloroflexi bacterium RBG_16_48_8
GGAACAACTCGAAAAGGGCGCTTTGTGGTTAAGCGGCAGACGATGCGCAAGCGGATGCGGAACAAGCTGAAGGCGGTCAAGGAAGAATTGCGCCGCCGGTTGCACACCCCGGTTCCGCAGCAGGGACAATGGCTGGCAGCGGTGCTGAGAGGGCATTTCCAGTATTATGGAGTGCCATACAACAGCCCTGTGCTGTGGAAATTTCATTACCAGGTGAAATGGCTCTGGAGACGGATGCTGAGCAGAAGCAGCCAAAAAGGGCGGGTCACCTGGGAACGGATGGACCGGCTAGCCAGGAAATGGTTGCCTAATCCCAGGATCTGTCATCTTTATCCTTCACAATGGCTGCACGTCAGGACCTGAGACAAGAGCCGGATGCGGTAATAACGCACGTCCGGATCTGTGAGGGAGGTGGCCTGCAAGGATCATCCCTACCTCAACCAATGAGAAACGCTTGCCTTCTGGAAGTAACCACATGCTATACGGGTGGTTATGATTTCAACCTCAGCTGCAGGCAGGAGGGTAAAACCACAGATTGGGTGCGTTAGGAAAGCCATAACTCTTTTCCTGGATGAACACAATGCAACGGTTCTTTGAATTCATCCGGAGGCGTCCACTATAAGGATGGCATTTTGTATTCGATAGTAAAATCAAAAATTGAATGCAACGAACAAATCATCGTGATAATTATCAAAGGAAGATGTGGGCTATGGATGGAGAGTTTGCTCCCATCGAGGAGACATCGGATCGAAGCCCTTCCAAAGCACAGGACGATGAACACAGATGGATCATCGGTTTCGCCCTTTTTCTCCTCGGAGGGATTTTGTTAGTCCAATATCTAGTGGGATGGCGGATCGATCGTTGGTGGTTCATCCTCCTCATCATTCCGTCTGGTGGGGCTTTTGCGACAGCATGGAGGCGATACCATGCTTTAGGGAAAAAACAAAAAAGTGCCGTTGTCCGACCGGTGGTCATTGGGCTATTCTTCCTGTTGGCGGCGTAGTCGCCCCACTCCACCGCTACGCTCACGCTGGAGTGGCTTGATGCATCATTTCCAGAAACAAACTCTTTATGGTAAGAGGGGGATCGTGGTGGATCAATCCAGGGGGCTTTACCGGAAGGAAGCTGATCACACAAGGGAAAAATCTGTTTGATTATTCTCCAAGGATTAGCGGTGATACAATCCATCCTGGTGATTAGTATTCTAGGCAAACCGCCGAAATTATTTTGATAAAATGAGTTGCCTGAATGGCGGTTTGCTTAAGTGATTGGCCGGGTTTTACGTTCGCTGTTTGTCAAATTACTTCCGGCCAATCACCTAGAGGGGCATGAAATGGCTCAGTTGGTCATTGAAAGACAACCCTTTCCGGATCGAACCCTTAAACTTATCCATGGAGACCTTACGGAAGCGAAAGTGGATGTGATTGTGAATGCGGCGAATGCTCATTTGCAGCATGGAGGCGGTGTTGCCGCTGCCATCGTGCGAAGGGGCGGGAAAACGATCCAACGTGAAAGCAATGCCTGGGTCAGGGAGTATGGCCCAGTGACTCCCAATAAGCCAGCCCTGACAACTGCTGGGGAGCTTCCCTGTAAATTTGTTATCCATGCTGTTGGTCCGGTATGGGGTGAAGGGGAGGAAGATGCCAAGCTGCATTCCGCCGTATACAATGCTTTATCATTGGCGGATGCGCGTCACTTTAGGAGCCTGGCTTTGCCTGCCATTTCCACGGGTATCTTTGGCTTTCCCAAGGAGCGTGGGGCGCGCCGGATCTTAGACGCAATTCTCGAATATTTTGAAGGACATCCAGAATGCTCACTATCGGAGATACAGATCGTTTTAATTGATCAGCATAGCGTAAAGTTATTTGCGGAGGATTTCCTGCGAAGATGGCCTGAAAGTGACAGATCGTCATGATCACATCAACCTCCAATCGGCGCGTTAAATGGGTGCGCGCCCTTCAAGCTCATCGGCGCGATCGCTGGAAGGAGAGGTGCTATCTTCTCGAGGGAAGCCGCTTAGCCCTTGAAGTGATCCATGCAGGTATCCCGGTTGAGCTCGTTTTTCATACGGAGCGGTTTAAGGCGAAAGAAGCCGGGCTTGTTAATGGACTGGCTCGTTTGGGAGGTGAGATCCAGACTGTATCAGAGCTGGTTATGGCAGCTTGCTCAAATACAGAAAGTCCATCCGGGATTATGGTTGTCGTCCCTTTCCCAGAACTGGAGATACCAGAGAAGTTGACATTATCCCTTGTCGTGGATGGAATGGCAGATCCTGGCAATTTAGGTACCTTGCTTCGCACAGCTTGGGCTGTTGGAGTTGAGGCCGTTTTTCTGACTGAGGGATGTGTCGATCCCTTTAATCCAAAAGTCGTTCGCGCAGCATCAGGCGCTCATTTCTATCTTCCGCTGCTTCCAATCGATTATTACGAGATTGAAGAACGCCTTAGAGGGCTAGAGTTATGGTTGGCAGAAAGTCGTGCAGGAATAGCTTACAATGAGGTGGATTGGCTTAGGCCATCCGCCTTGATCATCGGCAGCGAAGTCCATGGAGTAAGAGATGAGTTGGGCTCTCTGGTTCAAAGACGTGTACACATTCCTATGAAGGATGGGGTGGAGTCGTTGAACGCAGCTATTGCGGCAAGCGTCATCCTGTTTGAAATTGTGCGTCAGAGAGAGGCAAAATGAAAATTCGAGCAATCACGGGTTTTTTGGATCCCGGTTGGCCTATCGAGCCGGATCGCTTGGGCCATATCGCTGATTGTCTTAAGCATGTACGGGAGAACTTATCAGAAGCAGGCTATGAAGTGCAAACCTTGCGTCTTGCGACTCCGCCCCTTTCCGAGATGACATCCATCGTACGAACCAGTGAGCGTCCCGATTTTGCCAGACAACTAGAAGCTGAGTGTTTTGTGCAGGGGATGGATTATGCAGCCTTGGGACCAGTATTAGCCGGAGATATTGAAGGCTTCGAGGCCATCCCGGAGGTCTTGAGAACGACGGAATCCGTTTTTACCTCAGCCTTATTTGCCGATATTGAGAGTGGCCTTTCCTTGTCCATGGCTCGCGGTTGTGCGGAAGTCATCCATCAGATTTCAACCATCACTCCGGACGGATTCACCAACTTGCGTTTCGCTGCCCTTGCTAACGTTGCCTCGGGGTCTCCCTTCTTTCCTGCAGCTTATCATCGAGGAGGTCCTCCCGCGCTGGCGATTGCGACAGAAGCTGCCGATTTAGCAGTTGCTGCACTGCATGACAACTCGTCAGCCCAATCAGCCTCAAGGGTTTTGGTTGAAGCGATTGAGGGGCACGCTGCAGTCCTCTCTCGGATCTCACAATCCCTCGCAGCTCAACATAATGTCCGTTTCTGGGGTATTGATTTCTCTCTCGCTCCTTTTCCTGAGGAACTGCGATCTTTGGGGGCGGCAATCCAAGCTCTTGGAGTTCCAGGCATTGGTCATGCAGGATCGGCCGCGGCAGCTTCCTTCCTTGCGTTTTGTCTCGACAAGGCCCAATTTCACAGGACTGGATTCTGTGGTCTTTTTTTTCCAGTGCTTGAGGATTCCGTCTTGGCCAAGGATGCATCGGAGGGATTTCTAACCCTCAAAGATCTTCTTCTATTTGCTACCATTTGTGGGACAGGATTGGATACGATCCCCTTGTCAGGGGATATCAGCCAAGAAGCCTTATATGCCCTTATTCTTGACCTTGGTGCCCTTGCTCTGAGGCACGATAAACCCTTAACGGCAAGGCTTATGCCAATCCCAGGGAAACAGGTGGGGGATGAAATTCATTTTAATTTTCCCTATTTCGCCAGTAGTAGGATTATGGCAGTGGACTATGAATCCTTGGATGGCATCCTATCCACAAGCGAATCGATTGAGATCAGACCTCGTGATACTCCAAGCGGAACCCTATCGTCAAACCCATGAAATTTCTTGAAGACCTCAATCCGCAGCAGCGACAAGCGGTCACCACGTCTCCTGGCCCAGTGCTTGTCCTGGCAGGTCCGGGATCGGGAAAGACGCGAGTCCTCACCTACAGAATTGGATATCTGTTCAACCATTTTGGCTTTCAACCAGGTGAGATCATGGCGGTGACTTTTACCAACAAGGCCGCTCGAGAGATGCGAAGCCGCGTCGAACTTCTCCTCGATTTGGATGTCACTGCCTCAGCGCCACTAAGAGGTATGAGTTTAGGGACATTCCATGCTTTTGCAGCGCGCATGATCCGTCGAGAAGCGGACCGCACCCCAGTGAATCGTGATTTCGTGATTTTTGATGAAAGTGACCAATTCAGCCTGATCAAACAAATCTTGAAGGACTTAAACGTTGATGCCAAGCAGATCTCTCCCAATAAGATACTCAATATAATTTCTTCGGCCAAGAATGAGCTGATCGGTCCAGAGAGTTTCGTGGTCGGTAATTACTTCGAGGAAGTGACACTCTGGGTTTATCAGCAATATCAGCAAGAACTTCGCAGGAACAATGCGGTCGATTTTGATGATCTCTTGTTTCTTGCGGTGCAATTGCTCCGAGATGACGAAGCATTACGCCGTTCCTATCGAGACCGCTATCAGCACATACTTGTAGACGAGTTCCAGGATACCAATACAGCGCAATATATTTTGATCCGTCTCCTGACTGGAGAAGACCCAGATCTTTTCGTTGTAGGGGATCCGGATCAATCCATTTATCGATGGCGCGGCGCGGATTACCGCAACGTTTTACGTTTTCAGGAAGATTTTCCTCAGGCCAAGACCATCCTTTTAGAGCAAAATTATCGATCGACACAGAACATCCTCGACGCGGCTATGGGTGTGATCGATAAGCATCAGAACAGACAACGAAAAGAGCTTTTTACCCAGCGAGGGGCCGGATCGCAAATCGTCACACACGAAGCTTATGACGAGGTGGATGAGGCAAACTACGCGATTGAAATGATTGCCTCTTTGACCTTCAGAGGAGAAGTAGAACCCGGCGATTGTGCGGTGATGTATCGCACAAACGCCCAATCCCGCTTATTGGAGGAGGCTTTTTTAAAGGCTGGGTTACCCTATAGACTGGTGGGAGCACAGCATTTCTACGGACGTCGGGAGGTGAAAGACGTTATTGCTTATCTGCGACTGATTCATAACCCAGATGACCAGGTGAGTCTGCTCCGTATTTTGAATACGCCCTCGCGAGGGCTGGGAGATAAGACAATATCGACATTATTCAAGGTATCGGAGGGGGCCGGGATTTCACCTGGCAGGTTTCTGCTTGAGTTTGGGAAAGGGGGGAATGCAGAACTGCATTCGAATTTCTCGCGACGCGCCGCATCTGCATTGTTCGATTTCGGGAAATTGCTCGACGGTTGGCGGTCGATGGGTAGCGCAGTCGATCTTGGCCTTCTTATCGATCATGTCTTGAGAGATTCGAGTTATGAGGCCTATATTGACGACGGGACGGAAGAAGGCGATGATCGTTGGGCCAATGTGATGGAACTGAGGTCAGTTGCGCAGGAATTTTCTGGATTGGGAATGACGACCTTCTTGGAACATGTGGCTTTAATCTCCGATCAAGATACCCTCACAGATGAACAAAATGCTCCCACGCTGCTGACTCTGCATGCCGCTAAAGGGCTGGAATTTCCCATCGTTTTCATCATCGGGCTAGACGAAGGGATCATCCCCCATCAACGTTCCTTCGATGATCCGGAGGCAATGGCTGAGGAGAGGCGGTTATTCTATGTGGGCATTACACGGGCAATGGATCAATTGTTTCTAGTGCGTGCTTTCCGCCGCCGCATGTTTGGCACATCCAATGTCAATGAGCCATCCAGATATTTAAATGATCTCCCATCTGATCTTTTAGAGGGAGACGTGGTGGGGCTTATGCCAAAGGAGCAAGCGGCTTTTCGAAGGGAGACAAGCTGGGCTTGGCAACCCGAGGTTGATGATTTAGAGCCCAGCTTCCGAGTGGGGATGCGTGTCCATCATCCCAAATTCGGTGAGGGCATTGTGATGGAAACGCGTGTGGATCATGATGAGGAAGAGGTCACGATCGCCTTTGAATCCGTGGGGATCAAGCGGTTGGTTGCCTCCATGGCAAATCTTGAACTGCTGGATGATGAATGAGCATTATCTATCGGAATTGAACTTTTCCTCTAAAATGGAGGAAACTTAGATCGGTCAGTTATTATTGTTCACTGATTACTCATTACGGAACTTGGAGAATTTGAGGTTATGCTACTATGAACATTTTTCTAACAGGTGGCGCAGGGTACATCGGCTCTGCAGCCGCGAGAATGCTCCTGGATGCGGGTCACGAGGTCACCATCTATGATTCTCTGGTGACAGGGTATCGCCAGGCAATCCCTTCTGGTGCGCAATTTATCCATGCTGATCTGGAAGATCGGAAGAAGCTGATCGAGTCTCTACAGAGCGATGGATATGATGCCGTCATGCATTTTGCAGCCTTCATCGCGGCAGGCGAGAGCATGCTGGATCCTGGGAAGTACTTTAGAAATAATGTCGGCCTCTCTATCCACTTAATTGAGGCTTGTGCGCAAGCGGGTGTGAAACGCTTTGTCCTCTCTTCTACAGCAGCTGTCTATGCTTCCAATGAAGATCCGCTCTCGGAGGATTCACCCCTTGGTCCCGCCAATGTTTATGGGCAAACCAAGCTCATGATCGAGCAGATCTTGGAATGGTATCGAAGGATTCGTGGGCTTCAATATGCTGCGCTCCGATATTTCAATGCAGCTGGTGCGTTAACGGGTTGTGGTGAGAACCATCAGCCCGAGAGCCATCTCATCCCTCTTGTTCTCCAGGTGCCTTTGGAGATGCGAGAGGATGTGAAGATCTATGGGAGGGATTACCCCACGCCAGATGGAACCTGTATCCGGGATTACATCCACATTGCTGACTTGGTCTCAGCCCACTTGCTGGCACTGGAAGCTCTGGGGAAACGCGATCATCTAGTGTACAACTTGGGGAGTGGAAGGGGGTATTCCGTGCGGGAGGTGATCGAGATGGCGCGGGAGATCACGGGGCACGAGATCCCAGCAATGGAAACGCCCAGGCGTCCAGGGGATGCGCCGCGCCTGGTCGCCTCCTCCGAAAAAATTGGTCAAGAACTTGGTTGGGAACCCAAACATTCCGACTTAAGAGAAATTTTAACCAGTGCATGGGACTGGCATCGGACCCATCCGCGTGGGTACGAGGAATGAGATGCAGCCTGGGTACCATTCTCGCACGGTGATCGTCATCTTGAACAAAGATGAGTCGGGGCACTTCATGCATCTTTTGTTGCCGGCATCCACCGGCGACTGAAGTTGGGACTCTCCCTGAAAAATCCAACGCCGTGGACTTTATCTGATTTTTCTGTACCGAGTTATCCGCACAACAAGCTTTCTCGTCGCTGCGCTCCTCGAATGACATTAAAGGGAGTGAATCGGCTGCGCGGGAGCCGCCTCTACCTTTTTTGCAGCATGCCGGGCACCCTTGCATCACCCATTTTGGCAGGTCGGGCTTCCATGCCCGACCGCTTAAAGTCATCCCGACCGAAGCGGAGGGATCTCGGGCAAAATGGGATCACCTTGAGGTTGGGTCTCTCCACCAAAGGGTAACGCCAGTCGGCGAAGGCCGACTTCGTAGGAGGGACCAACAATCATAAGCGCTGGCAAAATCTCTTCTGCAAGTTTTCAGCGAGAGCTTACCCATACCTGGAAGGTCTTGGTAAAATATTCCAATATTGGCCTAATTTCGTAAACTAACCACAGCCTCTCTATTCCTTTGGGGATCAGTTGAATACATCCATCATGATGATCCTGAGGAAAATGAATCCATATTGAATGGCGATGGTTCTACAAGATTTTTAATTCTATTTGTCGAGGAGAAAATAATGAGTGACAAACGTTACCAGGTCCCTGAGGAGGGGGAGAAAATCACCATCCGGGGAGGTCGCTTGCAGGTCCCAGACCATCCTATTCTTCCTATTATTGAAGGAGACGGTATTGGGCCTGACATCTGGAGAGCAGCTGTTCGTGTCTTTGACGCGGCGGTCGAAAAAGCCTATGCAGGATCCCGGAAGATCGCCTGGATGGAAGTCTATGCGGGTCAAAAATCCTTTGATAAGTTCGGGGAATGGTTGCCAGAGGAGACCCATCAATCCTTCCGAGAATTTCTGGTGGGCATCAAGGGTCCGTTGACGACGCCTATTGGCGGAGG
>MGNI01000226.1:8274-11902 GCA_001795115.1 Chloroflexi bacterium RBG_16_48_8
TGGTGTTCCATCGCCAGTGAAGAGACCGCAGGATGTGGATATGGTGGTCTTTCGTGAAAACACAGAGGACATCTATACTGGCATCGAGTTCGAGGCTGGTACAGATGCCAATCGGATTTTTCTCCAGACATTGGAAGAACAGTTCCCTGAAGAATATGAAAAAATTCGTTTCCCCAATACAGCCGGGATCAATATTAAACCTGTTTCAAAAGAAGGTACAGAGCGTCATGTGCGTGCTGCCATCCGATATGCCTTAGAAAACAAGCGTCGTTCGGTTACCCTGGTTCATAAGGGTAATATTATGAAGTACACGGAAGGCGCTTTCCGGAATTGGGGCTATGATCTGGCAGAACGGGAGTTTGGAGATGAGACCTACACTTGGCAGCAGTGGGCTCGCACCAAGCAAGCGAAGGGGGAGGAGGCGGCCAACGCCGAGCAGGAGGTTGCCCTGGCGGAGGGGAAACTCTTGATTAAAGACGTAATTGCGGACATCGTTTTTCAGCAGATCTTGACGCGACCGCGTGAATTCGATGTCATCGCTACCATGAATCTCAACGGCGACTACATTTCGGATGCCCTGGCTGCTCAAGTGGGGGGCATTGGGATCGCGCCAGGCGGCAATATCAACTACGAGACTGGACGGGCTATTTTTGAAGCGACTCACGGGACAGCGCCCAAGTATTCCAACTTGGATCAAGTCAACCCGGGTTCGGTGATCCTCAGTGGAGAGATGATGTTCCGTTATATGGGTTGGCATGAGGCGGCTGACCTTATCATCCGCGGGATGGATGGTGCCATCCGGGCAAAGACTGTGACTTACGATTTCCATCGTTTGATGGAGGGCGCCACCCTGGTGAAATGCTCCGAGTTCGGGGATGCGGTGATCAAGCATATGGGATGAAGGACAATCCCCCAAAATAATTGCTAACATTAACTTTGAGGGTTTCGAGGCCACCGCCATATTCACAACTGCGGTGGCTTTTTCCTTTTCCAGGATAGGAGCTTTACTTAGAATAAACGAGATCCCTCGACTGCGCTCGGGATGACATCAACTGAAGACGCAGCGTGGATTCCCAAGATCTGCATTTATCGTAAGGAAACCCTCCCGGAAGCCCCCAGCTTCCGGGAGGGTCTTAGGACATTGACCCCCGACCTTTCATATTACCTTCTTAACATCTTCATAATTTCTTCTCAAACATCTACTAAAGTTTGAACTGTCACATTAATAGGACAGGAGGAGACATGAATTCACGAAGTGGTTTATCTGCACGAACGCGAAAGAATTGGTTGATCAATGCGAGCGTTTTTCTGGGTGGGATTGTTGCTGTACTTTCAGGGATCTATTTTCTGTTCGTCCCCTCGGGAGGCTATCAGGGTGGTTGGAATGCCCTGTATGGATTGACGATCATTTTCGAGCGATCCACCTGGGATGACTTTCATACTTGGGGTGGGGTAGCCATGATCGTTGCTGTGGCTCTGCATGTAGCCACCCATTGGGATTGGATCGTCATGATGGTGGAACGGAGCTTGAGCGCTTTGGGTTCGAAAGATTCTCACATGTCCAAAGGGGCCAAGGTCAATTTAGTGGTGGATGCTTTTATCGCAGTTTCTTTTGTGCTAACTGCGATCTCTGGGATCTATTTTCTATTCGCACCTACGGGAGGATTTCAGGGTGGGCAGAACGTTGGTTGGGATCCCGGGTTTCTCTTCAGTCGAACTACATGGGATCTGATTCACACCTGGGCTGGTGTAGTGCTGATTGTGGCAGCAGTGGTGCACTTCGCCATCCACTGGCGATGGATCAAGAATGTTACAACGCGCTTCTTCCAAATTCGGAGGAGATTAACAGAGGTCCAGCAAGTGACAGGAGTGAGTTGAGTAAGTTGAAATAAGGAACTTAAAATAAAATTTAATTTCTATGGGAGAGGAAAAATGTTAAAAAAGATCGTGTTGGGAACAGTATTTGTGGTCTTCGTTGG
This sequence comes from Chloroflexi bacterium RBG_16_48_8, assembly GCA_001795115.1. GTDB lineage: Bacteria > Chloroflexota > Anaerolineae > Anaerolineales > E44-bin32 > MGNI01. The sequence continues at coordinate 10,254 of MGNI01000226.1, forward strand.
AGCTTTGGTCACAGGTGCAGTCATTCGAACAATGGATAAAACGGAACAGACAGCATCAACAACGGGTTCTGGTAGAGGAAATGGTGAGAATGCATCCATTGAAAATGAAGGGATTTCGGGAGGTCAAGGGAATGGTCAAGGTAGTGGCAGATCGGCAGAATCTGGGAATGAGGTGGCCACTACTGGTCGCGGAAAGGGGGGAAAAGGCGGAGAGGGCTCTGAACTCTTAGCTGAAGAAAACAGCGACCATGTGTGGGAACCATATTCGGGTGTTGTAACGGATGTATCTGAGGATATCTTGACGATTGAAACAGACGATGGAGAGTCGATTGTTGTCGAAGGGCGAGCCTGGGCCTATGCACAAGATCTAGGGTTCGCTATTCAGCAAGGCGATCTTGTGCAGTTTGAAGGTTTCTTTGAGGATGATGAATTTAAGGTAATCTGGATGGAAAATTTGACCACGAGTGAGCCCATTGTTCTGAGGGATGCCAGTGGTCGACCGAGTTGGGCAGGGGGAGGCAAGGGTAATCTCTAGAGGAGGTCTTGGACAGTGCGGGTAGAGGGCTGCAGTTGATTTGACCTTCCGTTCCTAAATTTCACGAGTCTTTTCATTGAGGTCTGATAAGGGTGTGGGCATCGTTAACTCACACCCTTCGTTTATTTTGGAAAGGATGACATCCCCCTTCATCATGTCATTCCGAGGCCCCTCAACCTGCTCTATGAGCAGAGGCGGCCCCTGTGCAACCTCCGGTTGCCTTGCCGTCGGAGGCGGTCAAGCGTGGGAGATCCGTAGGGCGGGTTTCGATACCCGCCCGATGTGGATCGGGCCGAATCCGGGCGAGAATGGAATCTCGCCCTACTTCCTGAGATTTTGACGGTACAACCCTCCCGGAAGCCTGGAGCTGTCGGGAGGGTACTTCAAGCAATTTCAAAAACCTTTCCACCCTTAAAAAAATGTATGCAAAGCGTAAGGTTTAAGACGTATGGCGTAAGTGCCAGGTAAGGTCCATCACGTATACTGTAAGCGTCGAGTGGCTCAAGGGGAAAGCAAAAGAGGAGCTACTCTTTTTATTTGGAGTATCAGGACGGTTAGGCAATTAGCCATGAACGACATGAGGAGGTGGATTACTCGAACAAATTTCATCAGAACTCTTTGGCGAGAGTGGAGATGGAAGAAGGAGGGTCGCTCCGAGAAAAAAGAAGGAGGACCTTAGCCTAGAGGAAATCCTCGGCGAAGAAAGGGCAAACCTGTCGAAAGGCAGCGACGCAAAGCCACGGGTCTAAACGGATGAAAATCTGCAGGATCGCCGGGCCACCTAAGCCGATCGTTGAAAGAAAAAAATGTTTCAACATCGAAAAACAAACAAGCGAGGATGATATCAATGAAAAACATGAGGATACTTTTCAAACCAGCCGCAATCTTCTTTGTATTCACGCTGCTTCTGAGCATGGCGACGCCATTCCTGGCCCCCGCCGCTGGGGAAGCAGCGCGATTACAGCCGTACCTGGCGGAGATGGCGGCGGCATCACCGGACGAGATGGTCCGCGTGATCGTGCAGAAAGCGGATGGAACAGACCTGGCCGAGAAATTTGCAGAAAGGCTGGGTGCACAAATCTACGTTGATCTGCCGATCATCAACGGCTTCGCA
>MGNI01000226.1:12026-12271 GCA_001795115.1 Chloroflexi bacterium RBG_16_48_8
TGATGAGCAGGCCGTGCTATCAGCGGGTGTTTGCTGGTGGAACACGAGCTTCACGCAGCGGCGCAAGATCACCTTCAACAACAGCGCCTCAACGACAGATCTGAATAACTTCCCGGCCCTGATCAAGTTCAATTCCAGCAATATCGATTACGCCGGGACTCAGAACGCAGGTCAGGACATCCGCTTTGTGGATGGTGGCAGCTGCACCCGGCTGTTGGGTTACGAGATCGAGAAATGGAATGAGT
>MGNI01000226.1:12470-12678 GCA_001795115.1 Chloroflexi bacterium RBG_16_48_8
ATGGTGTGTTCCGAGGGTCGGGGACTACCACGACAACGGGGAAGATCGCCGGCGCATACCGTTTTAATGGTTACGGATACATGGAGACGAATTTCTCAAACTCCTATGGTAAGGACAGCTTTAGTTTTGAAGTCTTCTGGAGAGCGTCTGGATATAGTACGGAGAAGTATATTATCGCCAACAGTATGGCAGCAGATAAATACTTGTA
>MGNI01000226.1:12809-14410 GCA_001795115.1 Chloroflexi bacterium RBG_16_48_8
GCAAGAGCACCTATCCAAGGTTACCTGAATGGGCTTATGTTGTATGAAAATCCCACGACAGGGTACTTCGACTTCAACACTTCGGAGTACATGATCGCTCATCGGGATGGGTTCGGGGGCGAGTACAACTTCGCTGGAGACATCGATGAGGTCCGCATCAGCAAGCGCGGCATTGTCCGCTCTGCGGGCTATATCAGGGCCCAGAACCTGTCGATGACGAATGCCTTCCTGGCGGTCGGTGCGAAGGAAACCTATAATGGTACGCAGCCGACGCCGACGCCGACCCCGACAACGACACCCACGCCAACACCGACAACGACCCCGACAACGACCCCGGATGGATCGATCCCATCGGTGAACACCTATCTGGAAACGATCCGTGCCGTAAATACGGATGGATCGGGGATCGTGGTGGCCGTGATTGACAGCGGTGTGCAGTACGATAATGACTTCAAAGGGGATGCGTATACCCTGGACCGGATCGTGGCGCACATCTCCGGTGTGAACGGTGAAGAAGGGCTGTACATGAGCCCCAACAACGACACATGCGCCGACTATCAGATAGGTTCGTGCTGGTACGTGACGGATCAGTATGGTCACGGCTCGCACGTGGCCGGGATCATCGGCGGGAACGGTACTGACTCGAGCGGGCTCTACAAGGGTGTTGCGTCGAAAGCGAAACTGATCAACTTCCGTGTGGCCGACCAGAGTGGTATGGCGCATGAATCGGGTATCGTCGAGGCTTTGCAGTTCATCATGGAGCTACGAGACGTTTATGGAGTAAACACGAAGGTCGTCAACATCTCGATGAACTCCTCGGTAGAAGCGAGCTACAACAACAGCCCGCTGAACGCTGCGCTGGAAATCCTGTGGTTCAACGGGATTGTGGTTGTGGCCTCGGCCGGGAACAGCGGTGGGTTGAGCTACAACACCATCAACGCAGCCCCCGCCAACGATCCGTACGTGATCACGGTTGGCGCTGTGGATGAACATGGCACAGCCAATCGCTCGGATGACACCATCCCAACCTGGTCCGCCCATGGGGTGACCATGGATGGGGTTGTGAAACCGGATGTCTACGCCCCTGGGAGGCACATCATCAGTGTGCTCTCGAGCAAGTCACCCTGGGCGACACAGTACCCGGACCGGGTGTATGGCAATGGACAGTACTTCCGCATGAGCGGTACGTCCATGGCGGCGCCGATCGTGGCGGGTGCGATCGCCGATTGGATCCTCGGCAATCCGGGCCACAGTCCGAACGAGATCAAGTATCTCTTGATGCATGATCCACAAGCTCAAATTTCATCCAACGGGCAGAGCGGTGGCTATCTGGATTATTCTGAGATGGGAGACGAGCCCGAGGACTGGGGCTTTGCGAACCAGACCAACATGCCGCATATGCTGCTGCGCCAAACGGCGTTTCAGGTGATGGGCAGGGCGGCTTTGATCGCCTACTATGCCAACTACATGTGTGGTGTACCGGTCGCACAGTGTGATATGAGCTCCGTGAACTGGAACTCGGTGGACTGGAACTCAGTGAACTGGAACTCGGTCAACTGGAACTCGGTCAACTGGAACTCAGTCAACTGGAACTCGGTCAA
>MGNI01000226.1:14474-14723 GCA_001795115.1 Chloroflexi bacterium RBG_16_48_8
AACTGGAACTCGGTGAACTGGAACTCGGTGGACTGGAACTCGGTGAACTGGAATTCGGTGGACTGGAACTCGGTCAACTGGAACTCGGTCAACTGGAACTCGGTCAACTGGAACTCGGTCAACTGGAATTCCGGCACCTGGGATACAGCCGTGAACTGGAATTCGGTGAACTGGAACTCCGTGAACTGGAACTCCACGTTCTGGGGAAACTAGAAAGAATAAGGATGATTCGAACCTAACGAACAACAC
>MGNI01000227.1:0-271 GCA_001795115.1 Chloroflexi bacterium RBG_16_48_8
GGAATTTCACAACAGAGGAGGATCCCATCCTGACACTGTGCTTAAAAGTGATTCCTACATTTGAATAAGAATTCGGATCATCGTGAGTCGGATGTTATCCACGTCGGGTCTCATTCTTCAAAGGGCAAAAATGATGAACGATGCACGAATGATGTGTATGGTATTTCGCAGCGTCATTTGAGAGCATACGCAATAGCGCTATTCTTACGACCCCCTCTCGAAATCCCTGAATCCTCCGCCATGTTGTTCATTGTATGTTGCCCCCTTCCTT
>MGNI01000227.1:350-1599 GCA_001795115.1 Chloroflexi bacterium RBG_16_48_8
GAACACACCCTCGCATGATCCCGGCTCGAATGTTTGCTCGGATTCATTTACAATTACCGATGGGTGGAAGGTTGTAAGATATCTGCATAAGGGTTTTAACAGATCGAGAAATCTATCCTTTTCCTGTTGAAAGAATAACCGATGAGATCATATTCTTCAGCAAAGTTTTTCCGAGGTTCTATCATCTGCTTGATTTTGGTTTTGATAGGTTGTAGTCGAGGCGATGTTCCCCTCTTGGGTTCTCCCACAACTGAGACTCCGGCGGTTTCAGAAGAAACACAACTCTCTCCGACGATAACACCAGCAGCTCAAGAAAAATACCCTCTGCAGAGGGAATATGCTGCTGTGTGGGCTTCGATAGAAGATGGCTTTAATGTTCGGAATCAAGCAGGGATTTCTGCTGCAGTCGTAGAAGTGATCCCTTGGGATTCACACCAGATCTACCTGACCGGGAATCGCTCTCTGCTTGGCAGTTCCCTTTGGTTAGAAATTAAGACAGAGGGTGGCGCAACAGGGTGGGTAAACGCATGGAACCTGACCGAGTATGTCCCTTCAGGTCAGTTTTGTGAAGATTCCCGAGTGCATGATCTTCTGGATGATTTTCGTCAGGCGCTGCTAAGCCCTGAAGATTTAACGTTAATGGAATTCATCAGTCCTAACCGTGGTCTCTCGATCCGTTTGAATTGGTACGGTCCCGATGTTACCTTTTCCGTCGACAAAGTGGATTCAATCTTTACCGACGTGAGTGAATTTGATTGGGGAACCATGGCGGATAGTGGATTACAAGTGATGGGATCCTTTGAGAAGATCATTCAGCCCAAGTTAGAGGATGTCTTCTCTGGTGCTTCGGAAGTCCTATGTAATGAATTGAATTGGGGAAGCACTGCTGGGGAGGTCCTTTGGCCAGATGAGATAGAGAATATTAATTTCTACGCTTTCTACCGCCCAGCCGAAGAGAATGGAAACGAGTTTTCTTGGAGAACATGGGCGGTTGGAATTGAATATGTGAATGATCAACCTTTTATTGCCATTTTAGTCCACTACAGCAGTGAGCTTTAATGATTCGCCTAAATAGGTCATTCGTGCGGGAGGGATTGGTTTTCGCAGAGGTGTGGACTTCGACTGCCCCCCATATCCCCCTTTCTTCTTTCATAAATTTTTTCGGTGGACTCTTCAATCAAAATTTTTAAAGCGATCCAAATCGCATCTAAGCCAGGTGTTCCACGAATATTTAAGATCTGTTTTTTGG
>MGNI01000227.1:1626-8349 GCA_001795115.1 Chloroflexi bacterium RBG_16_48_8
AAGAGGGGATTTGCTTATCCCGATAGAAGATAAGTGAAGGCTGCAGGTCGAATTCATCCAAGCTGTTGAATTTGATTGAGGGCATCGATAATTTCAACCAGTCGATCCTTCCAGTTTCCATCCTCTGGTCTCGATAACCAGAGACCGCGTTTGCTCAGGCGGACATCCTTTCCCAATTCGGGCAGTTTCTCACGAGGCCAATTCTCTGGAATTTGTAGAAGAATCTGTCCGTTCTCTGTCGATATGGAGATGAGACTGCTTTTAGCTGCCTTTATTCTGATCTGAAGTTGATAGAGCAGATTGCGGACTTCGACTGGCAACTCACCGAAACGATCTTCAAGCTCATTTGCAAGCGATTGAATTTCAACCTCTGAACGAAGCATGGACATACGACGATAAAGCTGAAGGCGTAGTTGTCGATCCGGAATATAATCTTCTGGAATTGTGCTTTCCAGAGGGAGATCGATGGTGACGGGGAGAGGCATCTCCGCCTGAGGCAAGTCTTTGGGCATCTCGAATTGACTATTTAATTCGATTTTCTTCCGTCGAACGGCTTCTGCCAGCAGCCTTGTGTAAAGATGGAAGCCGATAGCCGAGATATGGCCATGTTGGCGAGTGCCGAGGATGTCGCCGGCACCTCTCAATTCGAGATCCCGCATGGCAATGGAGTAGCCGGCTCCAAGTTGTGTGTGTTCAGCGAAAATCTCTAACCTGGTGTAGGCTTCATCCGTGATTTTTACAGTTGGATGTCGAAAGAAATAGGCATATGCCCGCGAAGCCCCACGTCCAACTCGACCTCTCAATTGGTAAAGTTGCGCCAAACCAAATCGGTCTGCTCGATCCACAATAAGCGTATTTGCATTTGGAATATCCAGTCCGGACTCAATAATAGAAGTGCTCAAGAGGACATCAACTTCTCCTTTTGAAAAGGCTTCCATCGCAGAAGCAAGTTTATCCTCAGGCATCTGACCGTGAGCGACAATGACACGTGCCTCAGGTACAAGACGCTCTAGTCTTTGATGGATGGTTTCAATGGTCATGACGCGATTGTGTACAAAAAAGACTTGCCCGCCTCGATCCAACTCGCGTAGAACAGCCTGTCTGATCAAGCGCGGATCGTAAGGCCCAACATGTGTTACAACAGGCAAACGTTCTTCGGGAGGGGTGTTGATCGTTAGGATATCCCTGGCACCCGTGAGAGCCATATACAGCGTCCTGGGGATGGGTGTAGCTGTCATTGTAAGAACATCTACTTCGGTTCGTTTTTTCTTCAAGTATTCCTTATGGGTCACTCCAAAGCGCTGTTCTTCATCGATGATCAGCAAACCCAGGTCTTGAAATTGGACGTCCGTCTGCAGCAGACGATGGGTTCCGATCACGATATCAACCTGATTATTCTCCAGCTTCTGGAGGATGGACGTGCTCTCAGAGCGGCTCCGGAATCGTGACAACATTTCGACTTCGATTGGGAAGGCCGCAAGTCGTTGCTTAAATGTCTGGAAGTGCTGTTGTGCTAGTACGGTAGTAGGGACGAGGATGGCTACTTGTTTACCATCCATAACGGCTTTAAAAGCAGCTCGAAGGGCGACTTCGGTTTTCCCGTAACCCACATCCCCACAGATAAGGATGTCCATAGGACGGCTGATTTCCATGGACCGCTTAACCTCTTCGATGGCATGCAATTGATCTTCCGTCTCCACATAGGGGAAGGAGGACTCCAACTCCCTTTGCCAGCCTGTATCAGCAGAGAAGGCATAACCCTTAACTGCGCTTCGATTCGCATAAAGATCAATCAAATCCTGAGCAACTTCCTCAACCGCTAATTGAGCTTTGGATTTAGCTTTTTCCCATTCCTGTGTGCCTAAACGCGATAACCTGGGAAGGGTTGCATCTGCGCCAACATAACGAGTAATTCTATCGGCCTGGTGGATGGGAACATAGACTTGATCGCCATCTGCATACTCGACTAGAAGATATTCCCTTCTCTGGTTATCGAGTGTGCGTTCCACAAGACCGTTGAAAATGCCTACACCGTAGTCGATATGAACAACGATGTCACCTTTCGTGAGGTCAGCATATTCCGTCTCCGGCGCTTCTGCACGAAGGATAGGCCTTCGTCTTGGACGTGGGCGTGCCCATCCGAACAACTCTGCATCCGTGAGTAGATGAACATTACCCAATTGGGGAGTTTGTAAGATCCATCCCTCAGAGAGGCTTCCCTGAATGAAGACCAGATCACCCGGGCTAAGTTCGGAACGAAGGGTCTCGCCGACAGAATGGATGGCTTTTTCCTCAGAATAGAGCTCAGCCAATCTTTTTGCTTGCCGACTGACGACGACGACCGTATCATGCTGCACCATTCGGTTACCGATATATTCCATGATAGGTCGGAGCTGGCCTCCGAAACGAGGTCCAGGCGAGAATCGTTTGGAAAGTTGAAGTTCTTCCTCCCCTTCCATGGATAGAAATCCAAGATCGAGGGAGGAGTATTTTTCATGTGCTTCGTTGATTTCCGCTAAGGTGAGGAATGGCAAAGGCATATCAGAAGGGATGAGCTTTGATTGAATCTGGTCAACTCTATACGCTAAAGCCTGCTCTTCGAAATCAGCGATCACATTTTCAAGATTGAGCCTGTCTTCATATAGAATCAAGCTTTTATGGGGCAGGTAGTCTAGCAGAGAAGAAGGTGTCGGGTTCATCCACGGCAGGAAAAATTCCAGAATATTTAAGACTTCTTGATTTTCGTATTGCAGAATCCTTTGACGCCACTCTTCCTGAAACAACCCCGGCAATCCTTCACGAGCAGGGGTCACCCTAACATGATGGCGAGTGTGTACCGAACGTTGCGAACTCGGGTCGAACTCACGCAAGGAATCAATTTCGTCACCGAAGAGTTCGATGCGGAGAGGATAGGTTTCGGAAGGAGGCCAGAGATCGATGATGCCGCCTCTTCTGCTAAATTGCCCCGGTTCTGTCACCAGACTTGTAGGTTGATAGCCTGTATCCACGAGCAGCCCAAGCAGCTTTTCCAATTGGATCGTGCCTCCGACCTTGATCCAGCGGGAGTTGCTGATGAACTGCCTGGGAGAAATGGTCCGCGTCATGACTGCACGAATGGGTGCCAGAATGAGTGAGTGTGTGGTGGGCTTTTCCCTTTGTGGCGCGCCGGGCTGCTGATCAGCGGTTAGAGTAGCAAGTGCCGAAATTCGCTGTCGAATGGTTCTTGGCCCCCAAGATGCCACCTCATAGAAAAGAGGGCCTTGGACTGGGAAAGGCAAAATATTAAGGTCAGGATTCCAGGCTTGAACCTCCTCCAATAAAGTGAGCATGCGATCCGTTCGCGAGACCAGATAAAGAACAGGATAGGGATGGTCTTGCGCAAGCGAGGCAGCAAGTGCAGGTCGAACAGATCTCTGCATCCCCACTGAAAGTGTTTGAAGACTCGCCTGGCTGCACAAATCGCGCAGTTGCATATACTCCGGTTGATCTTGGATGGTGCGAAGAAGCGATGAGAGGTTCATTCGTTTTGACTGTTCGTGTTGAAGCGCGTCATCGCAGCTTCGATCCCATCGCGGATATAAACTTCAATACTGTCCATCGCTTTCTCCAAAATGATATGAACTATATCCATCTCATTCTTTGAAAAGGATTGCAGCACATATGCAGCCGGATCCATTTGCCCTGGGGGACGACCGATCCCTAAGCGCATCCGTGGAAAGTTTTCTAATCCCAAATACCGAAGAATGGATTGCATACCCCGATGACCACCAGAGCCACCCTGAGGTCTTATTCTGATTGTACCCAAGGGTAGATCTAAGTCATCAAAAATGACGAGTAGGTTTTTTAAAGGTATCCGATAATAGCGGAGCAAAGGCGCAACTGCCTTTCCGACATTGTTCATAAAGGTTTGTGGTTTTGCAAAGATCACCTTGTGTTCGTCCATTTTTCCATCTGCTACCAGGGCATTCTGCTGACTGCGAGAAAAGGTTAGATCCAACCTTGTCAGAATTCGGTCAAGAACCATGAAGCCAATATTGTGCCTATCTTCCCTGAATCGACGACCAGGATTGCCAAGTCCTACAATGAGGTAGGGGGATGTCGCAGTATTTTCTGTCGTCATTTTCGGGACCTTCTCAACCGTTTCCGGCGATCCTTCCAGATGAGGGATTTCATCCGGAGGGAGGCAATCCAATGTTGAAGGGGGGTTTTCAGTTTCGCATATATCCCAATGAGTAGAAGCAAACCCGCAGCAGTGCATGCCCCAAACACAACCGCCCTATATAACATGAACTCGTTCATCTTTCTTTTTTATCCCGAATTGCACTGTTGCGATCGCTGTAATAGCCCATGGATTTTAAATGACAGGTCACCCATATGACCATTTTTATGGGCGAAATGATCTACTGCCGATATCTTCAGGACCCTGAGAACTTGCTTGTGAACCATAAGACAATCCCTCCACATCTCTGCCAAAGTCGCAGTCTTTTCAATAAAAGAAGACAAAATTTTAGTTTAACATGTGCGTATTACACGGTCAACATGCTGAGTGTAAGATGTATTCCAAGAAGTTCTGAATCCAGAGCTCTCAGACTGAGCGTTGCGGATCCTGGCACTTCTGTTAATGCGAAAAGAAGTTCACCAGAAAGAAGACTACACTTGGTTGACGATTACAGGAACAACCATTAGAATTCTGGCATTCCGATGGGGCAGTTCCCCGGTCTAGGGTGGAAGCCCCATTTTTATACGTCTGAGAGGGACCTACCCATGGGATCATCCGATGCCACAAAAAATGAGCATTTATCCGCTGATATTATCCATCTTGAAGGTGGTAATATAGAACATGTTGAAGCAGAGCATGTTCAGTTGGACCAGGGCGGATCCAGATCTATCATCGCCTCGGAAGTTGAAATGAACCGAAGCAGCGCTTTCTCAATAGAAGGAGATTCCGTTCGTATGGTTCAATCGGGAGTTTTTGCGGTGAAGGGTGAGCGCGTAGAAATGGCAGGAGGAAATGCCCTTTCCTTAATTGGCAACTATGTGGGGATGGATTCTTCACGTGCTGGCGTGATTATAGCAAGTGAGGCCAACTGTAATAATAGTTCCTCCCTCATTCTGTTGGCGCGGGACGTAAATGGCTCTGTGGAGACAGCCTTGGATACAAGGCAGGCTGCTCTTGTAGGCCTTGTTGCCGGTGTTGCTATAGGGATGGTCTTATTTGTTGGTAATTTGCTGTCGCGAAGGCATTGAGAAAATAATGTAACAATCGGAGGGGTTCTTTCCTGCAGGTTCTTGGAACACCCGGAGGGCAAAAGGATGGAAGAGATACAATTAATAGCAAATAAACGAACGATTGTCGGTAAACAGGTGGACCTCCTTCGGCGGGAGGGTCTGATCCCTGCTATTGTTTACGGTGGAGATGAAGATCCAATCCCGGTTGAACTGAACGCGAAGGATGCAACCAAGATCCTCAACCAGACAAGCGCCTCGACCCTTATTTCATTGAAGGTTGGGAAAGAGGATCACAAGGTCCTACTGCGCGATATTCAATATGACGTTATTAAGAGAATCCCGATCCATGCCGATTTTCTACGGGTTAATATGGATACTGCTATTCGGACAACCGTACCCATTGATTTTGTCGGGGAAGCCCCCGGGGTTAAAGATAAAGGAGGGGTTTTGGTTATTGAAGTAGATGAGCTTGAAATCGAGGCTCTTCCTGGCGATCTCCCTGATAAAGTTATTGTAGATTTGGAGGTACTTAAGGATATTGATTCAATCATAATCGTTGGTGATATTTTTGTTGGAAAAGGGGTTAAAGTACTTACAGATAGCAAAGAGTATGTTGCACATATTGTTTATCAGGAGATCGAAAAGATTGAAGAAGAAAAGATTGAAGAAGTAGTTGCAGCCTCAGTCGAACCTGAACTTGTTGAACGGGCGAGACATGAAGAGTTTGAGGATGAAGGAAGATAGGATATTGACAGACCTTTAATAGGAGATTTCCTCCTTCCACTAGATCGGTCATTTACCACAAAATAAACCGAATCCATCAAAGGCACAGTACCAGCGTGCCTTTGTTCTTATTAAAATAGGCTCTACTGTGTTTACATGATATGAGTCCACTGGAAAAAGCCCTTCAAGATAGAAGTGAGAGGCATATGTGGGGTGCGGGCGCAGCCCGCACCCCCACATATGCTGGTTCCTCTCAGCTGAGAGGCCTTTTTTCAGGTGAGTCATGATATTTACCATCCGGAAAGCTTTAAGCTTCCGAGAAGGTTGAATTAGTGGGAGAATGGAAAGGTAAATTCGGATTGGTTGCAGCGATGCAAAAATCTGTATTTATACTGGTGACAGGTCAAGGATCTGAAGAAGATTGATTGTAATTCTGGCAGTTGCTCCCCAGATCACCTCTCCCTCGAATGGTAAGAAGAAATAAACGGGAATTTGAATCCCAGAAGTCTGGATTTTCCTTTCTCTCACTTCGATGTTAGAGGGATTCGAAAGCCAGGAGATTGGTACACCGAATACATGGGCGACTTCCTTGTGATTGATCTGAAGGGGATATGGCCACGAAATGGTTCCAACAATGGGTTTTATATCGAATTGGGTTACTGTGAGAAGATTGTCAAGATGCCCAATGACATTGACATCTTTCGCTTGAATGCCGATTTCCTCATGGGCTTCACGCAGTGCGGCTTCCAACGCGCTTTTATCCTCAGGCTC
>MGNI01000227.1:8357-8996 GCA_001795115.1 Chloroflexi bacterium RBG_16_48_8
AACCTGCCCACTATGCGACTCAACCGACTCTGTGCGTCTTGTATAAAGCAAGTTCCAATCTCCAGCATACCAATAGATGGGAAGGAGAACTGCAGCAGGTCGAGCTCGCCAGTCTGGATGGGACGAATGAAATGGTTCGGACAATCTCGTTCGCAAATACTCGATAAGGTTGGCTCTATCCTCATTCAACACAACTAACCCTCAAGAATGCTCCCACAATAATCACAACTTGCAGTGCTTTCATCGATCCATTCGATCTCCAGTGGATGAACCCTCCCACCGCAATGCGGGCATTTTCCAGGAAGGTGTGGTTTCTGTGGCAGGGAAGCTGTAGAGAAGGCTAATCCCTTTTGGGAAAGTAGCTCTTGAATTTCCCTTTTTATTGCCTCGCTTTCCTGTTTGAAGCCCAGAGCTTCTAATTCATTTATAACTCGCTGGGAAGCTGCAGGTAAGCGACGAAATTGCCCCATTTGTTCCATCAAGTGTAAACCTCGTCGAAGCAAGTCGATCCCATGGCCTTGTTCTCCTGCTTGGATGAGTGCGCTTCCAGCTTGCAAGAAAAGCTGCGGAGCCCTGGGGATTCTCATCCTTGCAGCAGCGGAGGCTAAATCTTCGAATACCCTTCCAGCTTCGTCATAG
>MGNI01000227.1:9032-10659 GCA_001795115.1 Chloroflexi bacterium RBG_16_48_8
GCTACGCGCTGTCTTGGTCGTAAGGAACCAAGAGCTCTTCGCCTTAAAGGTCGTCTTCTGAACATGCTTTACTCCTATTTCGACTTTCCATCTTTGATGAATAGTTGCGATGTCCGTGATCTTCCTTTGAATAGTTCGTAAGAATCTTATCATACGTTGAGCAATCATTCCTCAAAACCATCCATGAGGGGTCGAGCAAAAATAAGGTATCCAGTATGAGCGACCATACGGTCCAGCGGGCGCAATCGTTGAGGGACTGTCTTGTAAAATCTCAACAAGATCTCACATACTTCGATCATACCAAAATGCTGATCTTGCAGACCTTCTAGAAGTGCGGAAACCTGGTTCATTGTTGGGAGGATGGCACCAAAAGTCCCTCCATTGACCAAGGCTTTACGAACAACATCCAAATACTTCTGAGGTTCTGACAGGTCTAAGAAGAGGGCATCCGCATCTTTCTCGTCGCAACCTTCGGATAAATCTTTCATCCGAAATTCAACTTGTTGGTCTAGTCCAGCGCGTATGAGATTTTTCTTTGAAAGTTCTTGCATATCCAAGCGTTTATCATAGCTGAATACTTTGCCGGTGGGTCCAACCACCCAGGCCAAGGCAGTTGTCAGCGCACCTGAACCCGTCCCTGCCTCAATAACAGTTTTACCAGGACCGATGGAGAGCCGTAGCAAAATATAACCGATATCCTTCGGGAAAATAATCTGCGACCTTCGCTGGATGTGCAGGAGAATATCTCGCAAGGTGGGTTCCAAGAACAAGAAGGGTTTACCAAGATGGCTTTCAACATAGGATCCCCAAGGCAGATTGATGAGATTTTGATGTTGTATAATTCCTTCATGGGTTTGAAGTTCAGCCATTGGATCAAGGCGGAAGATGAATTTCTTCTCCTGGTAAATCAACATGCCCAACTGTCCTTCTTTTGCTCGCTTCAATCCACCCTCCTGATGTTGAATCATTGCATTTCATTCTAGGCTTTTCTCACCCATGGGTCAATCCATTCGAGCACCTTTCCTTTACAGCTTTGATAAGAAGGATGACAGCCCTTCTTTGTCGAACAAATTGGATGTCCACTGAAAATCCTGAGTTCTTCAGTCTATCCGTAAATTCGTTTGCAATCTTTGTTTCAGGATCAATAGCTTCCCCTGTAATCCGATAGAGAAAAGAGGCAAATTCATCTAATAGACCCAAGAACTTATTTACCTCAGCTTTCAAACCCAGGATCTCACTAACCCCCGGAATGATTACAAGAGTCCCCTCCGGTTTTAGAACTCGCCAGGCTTCCTTGAAGGTGTAAGCATTGAAAATAAACTCACTGGGGAAGGTGGACAGGATCGAATGAAATACATTTTTACCAAAAGGAAGAGCTTGTGCTTTCGCTCTAACCAGGTTTGCTGGGAAGGTATGTTGTTGGAGGCGTCTTGAAGCGATTCGAGCCATTTGTTTTGATGAGTCGATACCAAAGACTTTATACCCTTTGGAATGAAGCACAGAAAGCACATGACCGGTACCATAACCCATCTCCAGCACTTGGCCGGGAGGGAGGCAATCCACCCCCGACTCTTGCCAAGTCTGCCACTGTCCAGCGGAGGTCAGGTAGGCTACCAAATCATAGGAC
>MGNI01000227.1:10696-10940 GCA_001795115.1 Chloroflexi bacterium RBG_16_48_8
AGCTCAAAAAACCCTGCATCCACTCATTTGGTTTAGATACCTTCATCCGCTTAAAGCAATCCATTTCCATCATTATTCCAGGCATAGCACTGCGCATAGCCACATCCTGTTCTTGTCCATAGGATAGAACAAGTTAGTGGTATAGAGTAGCTCGACATCACAGTCGGACTCTCCTGAAGGAGTAAATCCATAGAGCCGTTGAAGCATGGTTTCTTTCGATGAGCGTTGTGAAAGAGTGGCGGCC
>MGNI01000228.1:0-8051 GCA_001795115.1 Chloroflexi bacterium RBG_16_48_8
CACTCCCGGCCTCTTGGGCTGTCTGGGTCATTTGAGATTCAATCAATTCTTGAGCTGACGAGCGTACAAGAAGCCAATCCCCATAGAGCAATATGGCGCTTGCAAGGATGCCAAGCAGCAGGAAGACCGAAAGGATTTTTCCGGTTAAAGATCTGCTGTAGGGACCAGGAGCCAGCCAACGAGGTCGATACCAGAGCTTGGGAAAACTGAAACGAAGGACTTCAGCAACCAAACCCGCAATAGAAAGTTCTACTATTTCAGCAATAAGCACAACCTTTAAATTGGACAGGGCAAAACCCAAACCATCGTAGAGATCCCACTCACCATAAGCTAAAATCTCCAGGGTACGCAAAATCCCTAAGATGACTCCACCAAGAATAGCGCTAATGAGGGGTTGACGTAAGGCATTCCCGATACGATCATCATAATTCCTTTCAATCAACCACAAAATGAATCCTGCCTGGAAAGTTATTTGAAATAGTGTGAGGACATCATTTGTTAACCAAGCCGCTCGAAAAAAACCTCCTATAAACCCAATGAGCATTGCTTGCCGTCCCCCTAAAAAACCTCCTGCCAACATCCACGGCACAGCCCCTAGAACGGCAATGATCGGTTGGAAGGAGCTGGCATAGATTTCTTGTGATTGAGAAACGTCCAGGGGCAATTGGATAATAAAGAGAGCATTGGCAATAGGTACCGTAAATACCAGGATCAGCAGGAAATTTCGAGAGGTTTTCTTGGGGAAGGTACTCGCAAAACGTTTATGCTTCTGAAAATAAAGCAAAATTACGAGGATCCCGAGAAGGTAAAAACACAACAGAACGTAGCCAAAGGGTCGATTTGGCATGTGAAGTAGGAATTTTCCCCCATAACCCCAGAAATCGAAGCTCATGTTCCACCCGTTGTAAATAGCCTGCCGATGATTATAGCATCACCCTTCAAACCAAGCTGTCTATGATACCAGACGTACCAAACATGAGATCAAATAATATCAGGAATGTCCCATCTGAACGGGCATTTCACCTAATCCTGCTAACTCCCTCTATTGTTGAAGGGACGAGTGGGTGGACGCAACACCGTGGCCCAATTGCACTACAACGTTGACCTCGGGAGCCCGGAATGCAACATTCCCTGAAACACACCATTCCGCACCTCACAAAAAGAATAATCAAAATTTCTGATCCCATTGAAGGACATGGGAAACTCTCTGAGAAAATGCACTTCATAAGGCAGTTCATAAATGGTTAATCGTCCTATTTCATCCAATCCGAATAGGCTTCAATGATTCGATAAGAGCGCGTCTGCAACTATTTCAAACCATCCAAATCACCCCCGCCTAATAGGTATAAGGAAGATTGTAGTTATATAATGACGTCACTCATTGTGGGATAAGCCGAGGATAGGTTTGAGACTTCCATCACAACTAGGAGAAAGTCCTTACAAACTGCTGACAGGGGTGAAGAGGTCAATTTTTGGAAGCTTTCTAAGGCAGCTTGCCGCACATTCCGCTTTATGCTAGACTGCCAGCAATTGATGGCAGTGTTCTCTAAAGGGTGAAATTCGCATGGCCGAAAAGGTCCTTATCATTGACGATGATATCGATACTCTGAAGCTTGTTGGTCTTATGCTTGAACGGCAGGGATACCAGATTGCTGTAGCCAGCAATGGAGCATTAGGTTTAACAAAAGCCAGCAGCGAAAAGCCAGATCTCATTTTACTCGATGTCATGATGCCCGATTTAGATGGGTATGAGGTGACTCGAAGACTTCGCGCGGATCACACACTTGCTCGCATTCCCATCATCATGTTCACTGCCAAGACTATGGTGGACGACAAGGTGTCGGGTTTTGAAGCCGGTGTCGATGATTATCTGACAAAGCCAACCCATCCCGCTGAACTGACTGCCCATGTCAAAGCCGTCCTTGCACGAACTGCACAAGCACGGACAGAACCCAGTGAAAAGGCACGTTCGATTGCATTCCTGGGAGCTCGAGGCGGCCTAGGGACAACCACACTTGCACTGAATGTGAGCATCGCCCTTCAGCATCGTGGACATGATGTTCTCCTGGCTGAGATGACGCCCGGGCAAGGAACACTGGCTTTGGACTTGAACATTCATGAACCCACAGGGTTAACACACCTCCTTACACGATCCCTCAAGGATATCCACTTGCGATCAGTTGATACTCAAATTTTCAACCACAAAACTGGTTTACGGCTTCTGCTCTCAGGTTCTCGCCCAAGAGATACTGAGCTGGAACAAGCCATACCCCAGATGGAAGCAATTGTGAACAATTTAGCTGCGATGTGCACAACCGTTGTACTTGACATAGGATCAGGATTTCGCCCTCAGACACATCCTCTGCTGATCCATTGCGACCGGATTATCCTTGTGGTCGAACCCATTTATCCAACCAATTTGATTAGTCAAGCCCTATTGGAAGAATTGGAAACACGCGGTATTGCTCGGCATAGGATCAGCCTAGCACTCATCACTCGAGAGCGAACCAGCCTTCAAATTCCCTGGCAGCAAGTATCAACCGACCTCGGGCTCGAATTAGCAGGTATCATATCTCCGGCACCTGAACAAGCGCACCAGGCATCTCAGACAGGCACACCGCTCATCGTGCTCCATCCAGCAGGACTCGTCAGCGATCAAATCCACAAGATGGCAGATCATATCGCAACTTTCTTACCACCCATTCAAGGTCGAACCCATCTGTGACACTTGAAAGAATTACATCCAAAATTGTTCAGGCATCCAACCTTATGCGCACAGCGGAATCCACCGTTGCTTTGACGGGCGCAGGGATTTCTACTCCATCTGGAATCCCAGATTTTCGCTCCGCAGGTTCCGGTTTGTGGGAGTTGTTCAATCCAATGGAGGTGGCCAGTCTTACTGCATTCCGCTATAACCCGGAAAAATTTTTTGAGTGGGCAAGACCGCTTGCCACCACCATTTTAAATGCTCAACCGAATAGCGCTCATTTAGCGCTTGCCCAATTAGAGAAAGCAGGATATCTAAAAGGGATCATTACGCAGAATATCGATAATCTTCATTTTCGAGCAGGTTCGCAAAGGGTTCTTGAAATCCATGGACATCTACGTAATGCCACCTGTATCAACTGCTTTCGCAAAGTGCAAATAACCAGTCAAATGGAAGATTTTGTACATAAAGAGATCATCCCTCGTTGTGAAAGTTGTGGAGGTATTTTTAAGCCAGATTTTGTGCTCTTCGGTGAACAACTCCCCTTTGAGGTTGTTAAAGAGGCTCGTAAATGGATACAATCCAGCACGCTCATTCTCGTGCTTGGCTCATCTCTTGAAGTGATCCCTGTCGCCTACTATCCTATCGATGCTTTAAATGCGGGAGCACGCTTGATCATCATCAATAACGAACAAACCTATCTGGATGAGAGAGCTGACATTATCTTTCATGAGGATATAGAGGATATACTACCGAAACTTGCAGCCGAGGTGCTTGATGAGAGAACCAATGGAGGATAATCAGATTTTTGATCGTCCCATCAGTGATTACCCTCGCCTCCTACGTCGCTACATGCGTCTTAATGAACTTTCCACAGATCTTGTTTCAACTTTGAATATCGACACCCTTCTTCACCGGATCGTGGAGTCTGCCCGCGAACTGACGGAATGTGAGGCGGTCTCCTTGCTTCTTTTGGATCCTCAAACCGGAAACCTCAAATTTGAAGCCTCAACGGATTTACTTCTTGAAGGGTTGGGATGCACAACTGTTCCCACCGATAACAGCATTGCCGGATGGATTTTTTCTCACAGCCAACCCCTGCTGGTTGAAGATGCTCTTCAAGACATCCGATTCTTTCGAGAAGTCGATGTCCTCACCCGTTTCGAAACAAAAAACATTCTTGGAGTTCCACTACGCACAAAAGATAAAACTTTAGGTGTCATTGAGGCTATTAACAAGGACAAAGGCTCCTTCGATGAAGAAGATCTACGCTTGCTACAAACCCTTGCAGCGCAAGCGGCCATTGCCATCGAAAACTCAAATTTATTCCAACAAAGCGATCTCGTGGCAGAAATGGTGCATGAGCTTCGAACTCCCCTCACAGCCCTTGTCGCTGTTACAAATCTACTTCGACGACCAGAACTGCCGCAAGAACAACGTCTTAGATTAGCCGGAACACTTGATGAAGAGGTTGCGCGCTTAAGTGAAATGACCTCCGATTTTCTTGAATTGGCCAGGTTGGAATCAGGACGTGCCCGTTTCCATCGAGAACCCACCCATCTTGGAGGTCTAATTGAAGAGTGTTTGGAAGTGATACGACCACAAGCAGAGGTAGAGAAAATCTCCTTGGAGCTAAAAGTCGATCGTTCCATTACCCCTGTTCCCGGCGATCGAAATAGATTAAAGCAAGTCCTTCTTAATCTCTTGAACAACGCAATTAAGTACAACCATAGGGGAGGGAAGGTTTCCATTCGACTCATAAAAGAGAAGGGAGATGTCCTTATTGCGATTGAAGATTCTGGTCGTGGCATTCCCCCTGAAGCCTTGCCGAAAATCTTTGACCGTTTTTATCGCGTTCCAGACCCAAAAAGAGAAACACCAGGCACAGGTCTGGGGTTGGTGATCGCTCAAAGGATCGTGAAAAATCACGGAGGTGTGATCACAGTGGAAAGCGAATTTGGCAAAGGCAGCATTTTCACCCTTCATTTACCCTGCGAAAGTGTTCAATAACGAAGATCTTGCTCGCGATCAACCCCTTCTGCCAAACTGTTTTTCTAAGGTATCCACGGAGAGATGGATCATCGTTGGTCTGCCATGAGGACAGGTTCTAGGCATTTCGCATGCTTCCAAGTCTTGAATCAGCTTCCTTTGTTCTTCTAAGGAAAGAACCTGTCCAGCTTTGACTGCACCACGTTTGCATACTCTGGCAATAATGCGAGCTTCCGTTTCATCTACTAAGGCCGTTTCGTCCTCCTCCAAATTCTCAACAACAGCTATCAGGGATTGCATTGGATCCGCTTTGGATAATATCGCAGGAATAGCTCTTAAACGATATGTATCCCTGCCGAAGGCTTCAACCTCAAAACCAATTGAATTCAATAGATCAATATTTTCAGTAATCACAGCGGCTTCGCCTCGGGTCATTTCTACACTGATCGCTTCTAAGAGTTGCTGAGATTCGAGGCTCCCTTCTTTGTAAGCCTTCATCATGGCTTCAAACAATACTCGCTCATGCGCGGCGTGTTGGTCGATCAAATATAAACCATCGGGTCCCTCAGCTACCAGATATGTTGCTCCCACCTGCCCCACAGGGCGTAATAATGGCACTTTTGCAGAGGGCAGTTTCGTCTGAATAGCTTTAAGTCCTCTCTCCATTGGCAATGGACGATCCATGTCCCAGGCTGGATCGATAATCTTATGGTTTTCAAGTGAATCCCTCTGCCACCAGGAAGTTTCAAATCGAACAGGGGGCTCAGTGCTTTGACCCAATAAAGTCCCGCGGATAGCCCTTTGTAAAACGGTGAAGACATGTTGTGGATCTTGAAAACGTACCTCAGCCTTAGCTGGATGGACATTCACATCCACAACTTCAGGTGGCATCTGCAAAAGGATCACCGCCAAGGGATATCGACCGACCATGAGCAAACCATGATAAGCCTGGACAACTGCAGCTGAAAGACTTTGATCCTGGATCCAACGACCCTGGACGAAAAAGGTTATCTCTCGCCTCGTCCCGCGTTGGATGGAAGGTGGGCTTACAAATCCACTCACCCGAATTGGACCTTCCAATGGGTCCGGAAGGGCGATCAGATTCTTGGCGATTTCTAAGCCAAATATTTGCGCCAGGACTTCGCGCCGATGTCCGTTGCCCGTGGTTTGAAGGATGCTCCTTCCCTCTTGAATTAAGTGAAATGAGACATCCGGGTATGCAATCGCATACCGCGAGACAAGGGTATGGATCCGACGACGTTCTGTATTTTCTGTCTTGAGGAATTTTAAACGGGCAGGTACATTAAAAAACAAGTCTCTTACCCTAACCAATGTTCCCTCAGGAGCCCCAATAGGCTGAAGAGAATGTGATTGACCGGCATTGATCTGCAATCGCGTGGCTACATCCTCATCTTTGGTACGAGTGATCAATTCCACGCGCGAAACAGAACCGATAGAAGTAAGCGCTTCGCCACGGAATCCCAGAGTCTTAAGCGCGAATAAATCTTCAGCTGTGGATAATTTCGAAGTTGCATGCCTCTCAAGGACCAGAGGGACTTCTTGCGCTGGAATACCGCATCCATCGTCGATAACCTCAATGAGTTTCCTGCCACCTCGTTCAATCGTTATCTGGATTCGGCTCCCTTCAGCATCCAAAGCGTTTTCAATTAATTCTTTTACCACAGACTCTGGACGCTCAATCACTTCGCCAGCAGCGATCTTGGAGGCTACTTCTTTAGATAAAATACGGATGGGCAAACGCTCCTCCTTCTAAGTTGTAGTACGATCTTCCCTAAAAATTAGCTTCGGACCAATGTTCAAGTACAGACATGACCTGAGGTCTCCACAGGATTCTGCAGGTTACTACAGGTTACTACACCTACCTCATCCAGTTCAAGGTCGGACATTGAATAAATTCCCTTTCCTCCGAGGTGACGCCCAAAGACGTTTCTTGTTTTAGATGGTCAGTCTCATAACAGATTGCATCCGTGGTTTCTCCCACTTTCCCACTACAAGTCAGTCGCTAGCACTGTTGACACCATCACACCCGCCATCTTATACTGCTCGAAATGGGATAAAAGATTTTTCAATCCATCAAGTACAATCCTTACATAACTATTCGTAGGTATCATCTGTAAGTCATGGATAAGACCTAATGCAAAATTATAAAGTCCTTTATATTGATTTGGACGAGACTCTTTACCCCAAAACAAATGGTCTTTGGCTATCGATAAGTGATCGAATTAATCAATTTCTGGTCCATCGACTTCAACTCTCAATGCGAGATGCTCAAGCACTGCGACAACACTATTTGGATACCTATGGAACAACGCTGAATGGGCTACTTATTCATCATGACATCGACCCGATGGATTACTTGGATTTCGTCCATGATATCGCCATTGAGAGCATGATACAACCTGCTCCAGAATTAAGAGAAATCTTGAAGCAGCTTTCGGCCAGGAGATTTATCTTCACCAATGCCAGTGTGCAACATGCTAACCGCGTCTTAAATCACTTGAGCATCCACGACCTTTTCGAGGGTGTCATCGATATTCAGGCCTTGGAATTCATCAATAAACCCCGTAGAGAAGCTTATGAAAAGGCTTTGTCCCTGTCAGGAAATCCCAATCCAAATAAGTGTATGCTCTTCGATGATCGGATCGCCAATCTCTATCCAGCAAAAGAATTGGGTATCATAACGGTGCTTGTAGGTGAGGAAGTACAGGATCCTGCTGTCGACTACGTCGTTCATTCGATGAGCGAAATCCTTGTGAAGATACCGGGATTAAAATGATCGTTTATTGGGAGCAGCATGAATGCAAACGGACAATGTATTCCTGATTATTTGTGGGACATTGATCCTTGTCCTCTTGATCAATGCTGGTATCCTTGTAGCCTTACTTCGGTCCGAATCATCCGGTCAACTCAAGGTGCTTGGCAAAGCTTTCGAATCATTTCGAGATCCGTGGGGACGAGGGAATAAAGATCTAAAGGAATTGCGAGAGCGCATATCCAAGCTTGAAAATCTACCTGCAGAGGATGCTGAAAATGACCATTGATAAGAGGGCTTCTCTACAAGAAGCGATGGATCTCGTTGGAGAAGAAGGTTGTGTTCTGGCTTTAGGTGGAATCACACTTTATAGGAGACCCATGGCATTCGCCCTCGCCCTGATGGTACACCATGCTCAAACGACGAAGCCCCGTAATCTCACCCTGCTTTCATTCACAGCTGGGATGGAGAGTGACATCCTCGTGGGCGCTGGAATGGTCTCCAAGATCCGAACCTGCTATTTTGGGTTGGAAGCCTTTGGTCTTGCCCCCCATTTCACAACCGCAGCAGCAAAGGGTGAAA
>MGNI01000228.1:8125-9714 GCA_001795115.1 Chloroflexi bacterium RBG_16_48_8
CATGCATGGCAAGGGACTGATCTTTTCAAGATTCGTCCGGATGTCAAAAGGGTGCAAGATCCATATACAGGTGAGGCTTTGACCGCCTTTCCAGCCGTGCATTGTGATGTGGCAGTCATTCATGCTCTCGAAGCTGATCTCCAGGGGAATGCGAGAATTGGTGATAATTGGGGTGTCGACCGGGAACTCTCCCTTGCATCGGATCACGTCATCATTACAGCGGAGAAGATTTCCCCAAAATTATCCAAAGCGGATATCATCGGACCAGCTGTAGATATTGTCATTGAGGCTCCCATGGGGGCTTGGCCAACGTCTTGCCATCCTTTGTATCCACTCGAGAGTGAAATGGTATTGCAATATACAGAGAAAGTAGGCCAGCAAGGTTATTCAGCCTTGATACAGGATTGGTGTAAACGACATAATCTCGATTATGTAGTGTAATTGATAACCAATCGTAATCCCCATACTCACGGAATTCTTATCTTTGTGTGATAATCTAGGAGCGATTGATTTTGGCTACATGATGCCGACACAGAGTATCAATCGGACAGCTAAAAGGGTTAAAACTATGTCTTCCAATGGTGTAAAAATATTACTCGGAATTGCTTTCGGTACCATCCTTGCTTGCGGTCTCTTTTATGCCGGAGTATTGACAGGGATTGCGATACCTACCGTTTTGGGCGGGGCAGATCTTCCGCTTTCTCCAACGATCCGGGCTCAAGAATTTGCTGATAGTGCCCCTACGGATACCATCACCTCACCGGATACAGAAGATATCGCAGAACTTTTTTTACCATTTTGGGAAGCCTGGGATCTTGTCCATGAAAATTTTGTAGATCAGCCTGTGGATGATGAGAAGCTCATGCAAGGAGCAATCCAGGGCATGATGCAGGCTCTTGGAGACCCCCACTCTTCCTATATGGATCCTGAACAATATCAACAAGCGAATATGCAATATGAAGGGGAGTATGAAGGCATAGGCGCTTATATTGATACCAGCACAGATTATGTAACCATTATTTCAACCATACCAGGGTCACCTGCAGAAGCTGCTGGTTTATTGCCTGAAGATCAGGTGCTGGCTGTCGATGGAGAAGATATGACTGGTATCGATGGAAGCCTGGTCATCCGCGAAATTCTCGGTCCAGCTGGAACAAAGGTAATCCTGTCGATCAGACGGGAAGGGGTAGCTGAAGCCCTTGAATTTGAGATTACAAGAGCGGTTATCACCTTACCGAGTGTGGAAAGTGAAATGTTAGAGGATGATATTGCCTATATCAGACTCAACGACTTCGGAAGCAGGACAACTGTTGAATTTCAGGATGCACTCAAAGATCTTGTCACAGAAGACACCCGTGGACTCATCCTCGATCTACGAGGTAATCCCGGCGGTTTATTAACGACCTCAGTGGAAGTTACTTCTGAATTATTGCCTGAAGGTATTGTGCTTGTTGAACGTTTCGGAGATGGTACTGAGAAGAAATATGAAGTCCAACCAGGGGGTCTGGCCACTGAAATTCCACTGGTGGTACTGGTGAATGGTGGATCGGCTTCCGCTTCAGAAATTGTCGCAGGAGCGATTCAGGATA
>MGNI01000228.1:9801-13288 GCA_001795115.1 Chloroflexi bacterium RBG_16_48_8
GATTGCACGTTGGTATACGCCGAATGATCGTCAAATCGCAGAAATCGGTCTCACCCCGAATATCGAAGTATTGATTACCGAGGAGGATCTTAAAGCTGGTATAGACCCACAATTAGAAAAGGCTATTGAAATCCTGACTGACCAATCAACTGAATAATCTTTCCTATCGGAGGGAAATACGTGATGTTATTCAACTCAAGCAGTTACTGGCTGTTCATGATTCCGGGATTCATCCTTGTGTCACTTGCGCAAGCATGGGTAAGTTCAACGTATCGCAAGTGGAGTCAAATCCGGAATCAATATGGAATCAGCGGTGTTGAAGCAGCAAGAAGATTGTTGAATTCAGCCAACCTTCCCAACGTCGATATTCTTAGAACACAGGGTCAATTAACCGACCATTACGATCCACGAAGAAAATCCTTAAGTCTCTCACAAGGTGTTGGAGAAGGAAATTCTGTTGCCTCTTTAGCGATTGCAGCCCATGAGATCGGCCATGCCATTCAGGATGCTCAAGGATATATGCCCCTGCAATTCCGAGCTGCATTGGTTCCAATTGTGAAACTGGGTTCGGGCATGGGTTGGATTTTTCTCATCGTGGGACTGATCCTTGGAGGGACCCTGGGAAACCAATTGGCTTGGATTGGAGTTGGAGCTTTCGCTTTAGGCGCGGTATTTGCTTTGGCAACGATACCAGTGGAGTTAAATGCTTCTTCAAGAGCGAGAGCCTTGCTCACCCAGTCTGGGTTGGTTAGCACCTCACAGGAGCTACAAGGAGTCAGCGCTGTCCTCAATGCTGCTGCTTTTACCTACATTGCAGCATTGGCGGCATCCCTATTGCAATTGTTGTATTACGTCAGTCTGTTGGGCGGATTTGGACGCAGACGGAGATAAAATCCACAAGACCATATAAAATACCCACATTCTTTTAATATTAAATTTTTCATTATAGGGCATAATGCAATCATTTGATGGATATCGCAAGATAAATTTATGCCATTAAGGATGGTTTCAGCAATATTTAGACTATGGATAATCACTACCCCCAACCCTCAAAGACAAACATTCCGCGTTCAATATCGCCGCTCCTCTATATCTTTGGAATATTCTTGGCCGCGATTCTTGGGAGTGTTATTGGAGGGGGAGCCATTTACCTTTCCGTAGGAAAGTCGACCGAGATCCCAGCAGCCCCAACCAGCACCATTTCCCCGCCCACGCAAGAGATCATCCATGAAGAAATCACCCTCGATATCAATACAGCCATAACAGAAGCAGTAGAGAAGGCTGCTCCAACCGTTGTCACAGTGATCAACCACCTCCCTCCAACAAGATCCTTCTTTGGGACAGTTTATGACCAAACATCCTCAGGATCTGGAGCCATTATCGCAATGGAGGGCTATATCATCACCAACTATCATGTCGTTGAGGATGCCGAGAGCCTGGAAGTTGTCTTGGCGGATGGCACCACCCTTTCTGCCGTACTAATAGGTGCTGATCCTTATGGAGATCTTGCGGTAATCAAGGCTGATGGCGAAATGCCTGCTGCAGCCACTTGGGGAAATTCAGATCAACTTCGATCGGGCGAAACGGTGATCGCCATCGGCTCTCCTTTGGGTGCATTCAAGAACACTGTCACCGCGGGCGTTATTAGCGCTACGGGTCGCTCTATTGAAACAGATCAACAATATGAGCTCGAAGGATTAATCCAGACGGACGCTGCAATCAATCAGGGCAATTCTGGCGGTCCTTTAGTGAACCTTGCCGGCCAGATCGTAGGAATCAACACCTTGATTGTACGCGGGACCGGCACAAGCAGCGCAGTAGCGGAAGGACTAGGGTTTGCTGTCCCAAGCAACGTTGCGCGTGCTGTGGCAGAAAAGCTTATCTCAGAAGGGTATATTGTACGACCATCCCTTGGTGCGAATTGGGGTTGGATCACACCTGTGATATCTGCCAGGTATCGCCTGCCAGTGCAATTTGGAGTGTACCTAACGGAGATTGTTCCAGGGGAGCCCGCCGATAATGCCGGATTACAACAAGGGGACATCCTTACTGCAATCAATGATGAACCTATCAACGACGAACACCCTTTCATCAATCTGCTCTTTCAATATAAGCCTGGCGAGGCAGTTCTCTTTCAAGTGATTCGAGGAAGCGAATCGTTTGTGACTGAGATCATTTTGGGCGAGGCATGACTTTTAAATAAAAACCTCGCATTGTTTTGACAGGCATCCCAGCGGATGCTAGAATTCACTCGTCAGGCGGGTTTTACGCTTCATGGGAAAAAGCCAGGATAACCCACAGCTTGCTGTGGGAAGGAATGGCAAGCGGGGGTATGGGGGCGGAAGCCCCACTATGGCTTTTTCCTTGGAAGATTCCCCGCAGCAAGCTGCGGGGAATCTTCACTTGGTGAAGCGATTAATTTTTTAATGGAGGCTATCATGCCAACTCGGACGCTTCGATTGATCTACCCGCCTTCCTTGCTACGACATCCCATCATTAATCAAGTCATTCTGGACTTTGAAGTATCCATTAACATCCTCCGAGCCCAAGTAACTGCCGAGGAAGGTTGGCTTGAAATACAGCTTTCTGGTGAAAGCAGAGAAGTCGCTCGTACAATGGCCTGGTTGGAGGAAATCGGAATCCAGGTTATCGAGGTAGAACAATAAAACCTTAAGGAACAGAGAAAATACTATTGGAACCATCCCTAATAGATATCACCCTTGAAGAAATCCGAATCGCTAATGAAGCCGGTCAACTTCAGAATGCAATCAAGTCTTTGGCTAAATTGCATCCAGTCGACCGCGCCGATGCTTTCTCAGATCTGAACACTACAGATCAGGCAGTCATCCTTCCACAACTCGATATCCCTTCCACTGCAGACCATTTAGAAGAACTAGAGGACGAAGAAGCAGCTTATGTCGCCAACGCTCTGCCAACAGATATTCTGGCGGACATCCTGGACGAGATGGAACCAGATGAAGCAGCGGATGTTCTAGGAGATCTCCCTCCCCATCGTGCAGCTGAAGCTCTTGCAGAGATGGAAGAGGCCGAGGATGTCATCCCACTCTTAGGTCACCCTGACGAGACAGCCGGTGGATTGATGACAACATCCTACATCGCTGTTAGACCCAGGACAACCGCTGCTCAGACAATCGATTTCCTGCGCCAATTAGAACCAGCACTCGCTTCAGCTGTGATTGTTACCGCTGTTACCGATAGCGCAGGTTTTACCCTTTTCCTCGGGCTTGCATCCATATTCATATCCCAACTCAGCTAAACGAAAAGCTTGATCTACTTCCCATCCGTCCATCAATTAACAACAATTCATCATGCAAAAACTTTATTGGGATTCACTCCCACGTTGAGATCGCCCCTTTCAACCCTGGAATAAGATACTTGGATAGTAGCTAAGAAAAACTCTTGGAGAAACCACCACCCATCCTTTTGGGTATGTGCATCCCGTTTTTTATTGTAAACTTCCCTTGAT